>CAVCAX010000366.1:13193-45323 GCA_963599995.1 Coprobacillus sp. CAG:698 | reverse complement strand
CATTTAGAATCTGTTTAGAAATTCTTCAAAAGAATACTGGACAAAATTCAAACAGGTTCTTATTCGTATGAAAAAGTATTTATGCTTCAATTTTTGAGAAAGCAATGGTTCGATGAACCTGCACGGTGGAAAGTTGGTGGAATTAAAAACACAAAATAAAAGTCAGTTTAATTTTTGCTCGGTCTTATTAAAAATGAACAACAACGTCTATTTGGCATCCAAACCTCGATATGAGATATTGGATGGATTACGGGGGGTAGCAGCCATGATTGTAGTTGCTTTTCACCTCTTTGAAACTTATTCGGCAGGACCGGATAGCCAGATCCTGAATCATGGTTACTTGGCTGTTGATTTCTTCTTCGTACTTTCGGGATTTGTCATTGGATATGCCTATGATGACCGTTGGAGCGAAATGACTACTTGGAACTTTTTCAAACGCCGTTTGATCCGGTTGCATCCGATGCTCATCATGGGAACTGTTATTGGCGCTATTTTTTTCTATCTCGGTGATAGTAGTAATTTTCTGTTGATAGCTGATACTCCTTGGTGGAAAGTGGTGTTATTGATGCTGTTCTGTTGCACGATGTTGCCGGCTCTAAAATCGTGGGACATTCGCGGCTGGGCTGAAACCAATCCGTTAAATGGAGCTACATGGTCGCTGATGTGGGAGTATCTTGCCAACATAGTTTACGCCCTCTTCGTCCGAAGATTTTCTAAGTCAGTCTTGGCTATATTGGTCGTTGTTTCTGCATTCTTCACACTCGATATCTGTCTCAATCTCGATGTGTTCGGACTTCTGGCAGGACGGATGTATGCAGCCAATACGGTAATTGGCGGCTGGTGCATCGATACCGAGCAGGGTTATATCGGAATTGGGCGTCTACTTTATCCGTTCTTCTGCGGATTGTTGCTCTCTCGCATGGGAAAGCTTATCCCGGTGAGAGGAGGATTCTGGTGGTGCTCGCTTCTGATTGCCATTCTGCTCTGCATGCCGTGCATACCGGGAGGCGAACGCGGCACATGGACTTGCGGCAATGGAATCTACAACGCTTTCGTTATTCTCGTAATGTTTCCTCTCATTGTGTTAATGGGTGCAGGAAGCAAAGTGACGGACAAGCGGAGTATTGCCGTTTGTAAATGGCTCGGAGAAATTTCTTATCCGCTCTATGTTACTCACTTTCCGTTGGTATATGTGCAAATAGCCTGGGCTTCCACTCATAAGGATGCTCCACTCGGCACTCACATATTTGTTGCCGTCAGTCTCTTTGTTTTCGCCATCTTTATGGCATGGGCTGCCTACAAGCTCTATGATGTGCCGGTAAGAGAATGGTTGACAAAGAAACTGTTTACAAAAGTAAGGAGAGAACAATAAAAATCCGTTGGGGAAGCCGGCTGTGGCCAACATTTGTTCAATGGTTGATATTCCTGCAGCTACTTCCCCTTTCGTTTGCTACCTTTGGCACAAGATTTCGTGGAGGTTTCCTGTGGTGAGGACACCCTTTTCGTTTAATCCTATTCTTTTCTTTTGAATTAATTACATTTTAATTTTAAATTAAGCCTTTCTCATCTTTCTTTTTAATATCTTCCTCCTTACTTTGTCCTCGAAAGAAAAATACCGGGAAAAACATTAAAAATTAACGAATATGAAGAAAAGGTTTATTTTACTATGCAGTCTTTTGGCAAGTTTTACTTGGCAGCCTGTAGAAACGTATGCACAAACATCCAAAGGAGCAAACAACGAAAAGGTGGTCTATCCTTACACATACGCCCCTTCCGAAGGCTTGGTGAACAAAACAGAAAAAGAATACCGAAAAGAAATCTGTCTGAATGGTTACTGGGATTTCCTGCCGGTAGCACTCCCCCAAGAATACAAACAGGGAAAAGGGAAAGCACCCGAATTGTCTCTTCCGGCAGAAGACTGTGCATGGAGCACAACCCGTATCAAAATACCTTCACCTTGGAATATCAACTCCTTTGCTTACCGTGACCTTGAAGGCCCCGACCACCGTAACTATCCTTCCTATCCCAAAGAATGGGAACAGGTGAAGATGGCATGGATGAAAAAGAATGTCACGATTCCGGCGGATTGGGCAGGAGAACAGATCAAATTATATTTTGAGGCTGTAGCAGGTTTCGCCGAAATATATATAAACAAGGAGAAAGTGGGCGAAAACTTCGATCTCTTCCTTCCGTTCAGCCTCGATATTACCGACAAGGTGCAACCGGGACAAACGGTAGAAGTCCTGGTCGGTGTACGTAGCCAGCAGTTGTTTGAGGACAACAGTACCGTAGGTCGCCGTATCGTGCCCGCAGGTTCCATGTGGGGATATCACATAAATGGCATTTGGCAGGATGTATATCTGTTGGCTCTCCCTAAAATACATATAGAAGATGTATATGTGAAACCGCTTGTTTCACAGAATAGATTGGAGTTGGAAGTAACCGTGCAAAACCATACGGACCGGAAAACAAACCTGCAATTGCAAGGTAACATCCGCGAATGGATCAATCAGGCGGGAACAGATATCAATTCAGCTCCCGTGCCGGCTTGGACATTGGGAACGGAAGCACTGCAAGTAGCCCCGATCAGTGTGTCTGTGGCGGCTGGAGCTTCACAAAAGGTAACGTTGCAAGTACCCGTCAGTGAAAACACATTGGCTTATTGGACACCGGAACATCCCAACCTCTATGCCTTGCAACTCTCTGTCAAGGATAAGAAACAGACACTGGATTTAAAATTCGAACGTTTTGGCTGGCGGGAATGGACATTGCAAGGCACCACGCAATGCCTGAACGGAAAACCATATACACTGCGCAGTGACTCTTGGCACTTTATGGGCATCCCGCAACTGACCCGCCGTTATGCCTGGGCTTGGTTCACAGCCATCAAGGGGATGAATGGCAACGCAGTTCGTCCTCATGCACAAATCTATCCGCGTTTCTATTTGGATATGGCAGACGAAATGGGTATCTGTGTGTTGAATGAGACTGCCAACTGGGCCAGTGACGGTGGACCGAAATTGGATTCCGAACACTTTTGGGAAATATCCAAAGAACATTTGAAACGCTTCGTCCTGCGTGACCGTAACCATGCTTCCGTCTTTGGCTGGAGTATCAGCAATGAGAACAAACCGGTTATTCTGCATGTATATAACAAACCTGAGCTGATGCCTCTCCAGATGAAAGCTTGGGAAGAGTGGCGCGACATTGTCCGTCTGTACGACCCGACCCGTCCTTGGATCTCCGCTGACGGCGAAGACGATGGCGACGGAATCCTGCCTGTTACCGTGGGACATTACGGTGATATGAATTTAATGAAACGCTGGGTTGAAATAGGCAAGCCTTGGGGAATCGGCGAACACAGTATGGCTTACTACGGTACACCCGAACAGGTGGCCAAGTACAATGGCGAGCGCGCCTACGAATCACAGGAGGGGCGTATGGAAGGTCTTGCCAACGAATGCTACAATCTGATTGCCAGCCAGCGCCACATGGGAGCGTCCTACAGCACGGTGTTCAACATGGTATGGTATGCTCTGAAACCGCTCCCATTGGGTAAAAAGGACATCGGTACGAAGCCGTCGGTGGAGGAAGACGGCATTTTCTTCACGGAGTACCAAGAAGGCTTGCCGGGCGTGCAACCCGAACGTGTAGGCCCCTATTGCACGACCTTCAATCCGGGTTACGACCCAAGCTTGCCGCTTTACCAAGAGTGGCCCTTGTATGCTGCCATGCGCGCTGCCAATGCACCTGCCGGTCCGGCTTGGTGTGAATGGGCATCGGTGGACAAAAAGAAGTACGAGGCACCTGCCGCACTGGCACCTGCCAAGCAATACAAGGAAGTGATTTTTGTGGGTAACACAGAGGGGCGCTTGAAACAGTTGTTGGATGCCCAAGGGGTGAAATTCACAACCGAAGTGACATCGCCCACCCAACTGCTTTACATCGTGGACGGTAGCCGTGCACTGGATGAAACAACCCGTAAGAAGATGCAGAAGCAGATTGCCAAAGGTGCCGATGTGTGGATTTCCGGGGTACTGCCTGCCACGGTGGAGAGCTACAACGAAATCCTGCCGTTACCTATTGCATTGGACGAATTGAAACGTTCTTCTTTCCTGCCTGTGCAGAAGTCTTGGATCCGTGGACTGAATAACTCCGACTTTTACTTCTGTGAACTCCAAAAGAGCGATGCTGCCAACTACACGCTGAAAGGTGCATTCGTAGAAGAGGGGGATGTGTTGCTTCATGCCTGTAAGACCGATTGGCGTCGTTGGAACAAACGTGCCGAGGAAATCAAGACAGCCGGTACACTCCGCAGTGAAAACGAATGTACCGCGGCAACGCCGGTCTTCGTGAAATGTCAGCGCGGTAACTCCGCTTTCTATGTCAGCACACTGACCGAGTTTGCCAACTCGGAGAAAGGGTACAACACGTTGAACGCCATTCTGACCAATGCCGGTATTCCTTACCGGAAACCGGATGTGAATATTGATGAGGTTTTCTTCCTACGCGACAACCAGATGAACTTTCCCGTTGCTACCCGTAGCAAGATGGTGAAAGACGGAGACCGATGGACATTGGAACTCTATGTTTTCAGTCCCCGTCCGCTGGACGACCTGCTGATAGAACCGAACATGCCGAAACTATCGCTCTTTGTCAAAGCCAAACAACGCCAATTATTCATCAATGACCAACCCTACGAAGCGGTTTCACACAATGGACGTAACGAGGTAATCTACAAGGAACTTCCCTTGTTGCAGGGATGGAACAAACTGGTACTGAAAGTGGGTGACAGCGATTATCATAATAATGAATTTACCGCTTATTTTAAATGTGATAACCAAAAGGAGTTCTTACCGTTGTTGAAGGCGGAGTTTGTGAATCCGGAAATGAAATTATCCGTACCGCCCTCAGCTGATAACGGAAAATAAACAATCTGCTTAATCGGCTATTGGTTTCAATAAGGCAAAAAAAGCTTGTTTGTCAGGATTATAGTATCAACAGTTTGCCCTGTCGCATCACGACAGGGCAAACTGTTTTTCTTTTAGATGCCTAATGTCATATCCCCAAACATTGAAAATACCATTCTCCATAATAGGTTATATTCATACAAATTTGTATTTTTGCATTATCTTTAATTGTTAGGTCGCAATGATACTATGAAATATCAATTCTATATATTAAGCGCAATCCTGATGCTTGCTTTCAATGGCAGATTAAATGCATCGTCATTATACAATTACGGACTATATCTCCGTTCACATACCGTGATAGGGACCGAAAGGACCTCCCTCTATCTGGACGACAACTCTCCCTTTGCGGTGAAAGAGGATTTTACCGTTTCTTTCCAGTTGTATGTCCGTGCCAATGAGCCGGACTTCGGCTCAGTGCTTCACTTGCAGACCAATACAGGGCAACTGGTTCACCTCTCCTTCATTGGCAACGAGGAGAAGCATCAGCCGGCTTTGGTGCTCAACGAGGGCATCGCCCACATCGATGTACCCATCAGTCGTGGACGGTGGATTGAAGTTTCCATGCAGTTGCGCCGGAAGGACAATGTGGTGGAAGTGGTCTACGATGGTACGCATGTTTCGTCAATGATCCCTTTACAAGGGCTGGAGAGTGTGACGGCAATCTTCGGTAGGATGGACGGCTATTTGGCGGACGTGGCTCCCGTCAATATCCGCGAGGTACGTGTGGTTCAGGACGGTAAACCGACCCGTGAATGGAAGCTCTGGAAACACAATGGCGACCTTTGCTATGATGAGCGGTCGGGAAGCGTGGCACGTGCCCGGTACCCCGTTTGGCTGATAGACAACCACATCGAATGGAAACCCGTCTGTCTGGTCCATATTCCCCAGAAGCTGAATGTGGCGTTTGATGCCCGCAGCGCCTATTTCTATTTGGTGGGCGATCACAAGATAACGGTGCTCGACGAAGAGGGCATCACCCGACAGGAGATTCCCGTGAAGGGTGGTTATCCCGCCATCAACTACCACAACCACTTGGTGTACGATACGCTTACTAACAGTCTCGTATCCTACTCGCTGCGACGGAAAATGGCATCGCGTTTCTCGTTCGACACCGGAACGTGGAGCAACCGCGAACCCTCTGCCGATGAGCCGCGTTACTATAACCATGCCCGCGCATTCAACCCCGCAGACTCGTCGTTCTACTTTTTCGGTGGATACGGTTTCTACCAGTACCGTAATGAACTCTTCCGTATGAAGTCCGGTTCCAATCAGGTGGAGCAGGTGGAGTACGAACGTCCGTATTACCCACGTTATTCGGCGGCAATGGGAATCGTGGGGGATGAACTTTACATCTTTGGCGGACGCGGTAATAAATACGGCAAACAGGAGTTGAGTTCTGAATATTTCTACAGTCTCTGTGCCTTAAACTTGAGGACGCTGCAGTCGCGCTTGGTGTGGGAGCGGCAGCAAGCCAAGGAGAGTACCATTATGGCATCATCGATGTATTTCAATCCCTCGGACAGTTCGTTCTATGCCGTTTCGATGGATAAGGGAGGCGTGTTGTGGAAAGTTCCCATTCAGGATACCGTTTGCACTGAGGTTTCCAAACCCATCGGTAATCTTTCCGGCTACCAGGACTTGGATTTCTGTCTCTATGCCTCACCGGCGCATGGCAAGCTGTTCCTCGTTATGGATAAAATTCTGAGCGACCACTCGCACGATCTTGCCATCTACTCCATCAACATGCCGCTGGTGGACGAGGTGGACATCCGGCAGACTGTTTCCGAAAAGGTAATTTTCGCTAACGGTTGGTGGTTGTGGCTGACGGGTGGGATGTTGCTGCTTGTGGTGACATTTTTCCTTTTGCATCGTTATGTCCGGAAGGAGCACCGTTCTGAGTCTGTTCCTTCCATACCTTCATTTTCCGAACCGGAACACCCGTATGAGGAGACGGAAGTGCCCGTTGTGGCTGTTGAACCGGTGGAATCATCGCTCGTTGAGCCTGAGGCCTCCGTTGCCGAACCTGCTGCCCCTACTACCTTCCAACCGGCTGGCTACTACGATCGTAGCCGATCCACCATCTCCCTGTTGGGCTGCTTCAATGTGCGCGACAAGCAAGGCAATGACATCACTGCGAGTTTCACACCCCGCTTGAAGTACCTGCTCATCATGCTGATACTCTACACCGAGAAGTATCCGCAGGGTATTCTTGTTGCCAAGGGTACTGAAATCCTTTGGCCCGACAAGGAAGAGACCGCTGCCCGTAATAACCGTAACGTTACCGTGCGCAAACTCCGTCTCCTGCTCGAAAGCGTAGGAGATGTGAAAATCATTACCGAGAACAACTTTATGCACATCTGCTGGGGCGAAGATGTCTTCTGCGACTATCACACGGCCCTCTCTTGTATCCACCGTTTCCGCGAAAAGGAGGATGATGAGTTGCTGAACCGTATTTTGGAATTGTTGCTTTATGGTCCGTTACTTCCTAATACGATTCTCGACTGGTTAGACAACTTCAAAGACGCTTATTCCAGTAACGCCATCGATTTATTGCGCAACCTGCTGGAACTGGAACTTCAGCGTGGTCATCAGGAAATGGTTCTCCGCCTGACTGACATCATGTTCCTGCATGATCCCTTGAATGAAGAGGCACTCACTGCCAAATGTGCTGTTCTTTCAGCACAAGGCAAGAAGGGCATTGCCCGCAATGTCTACGACCGTTTCTGCAAAGAATATCGCAAGTCGATGGGTGAAGAATACAAGGTCGAGTTTGCAGATTTATAAACATTTCAAAAGGATACGTTGTATGGAGGTGCATTTCTTTAAATAGGAGATGTGCCTCTATTGCATAATGAACTTATATTTCAACATCAGAGATACGTATCTCGAACTACAAGAATCACTGATAATCTTACCGAATGCCGATTAATTTTGATGGCTTATTAAATTAATTGTTTTTTAATTGCCATTTAATTATTATGTTCCTGCTAATTTAATACACCGTAAATTACTTTGCAAGTGATAAAACAATTCTTAAAATCCTAATCGATTAATGATGATGAATACCAGTTAAATCACCTTGTAAAATCCCTGAAAAAAGGGAATGGAATTATTTAATGTCCCTAAAAGACAAAGGAATTATCTATTAACCTAATATTATAAATTATGAACACACTTAAAGAAAAGAGAAGGCTTCTCTTACGGAATTCCGTTGCATGGTTTTGTATGCTGATGCTTCTCTCCGTCACTTCCGTCTATGCTCAGGAAAAGAGTATTTCCGGTACAGTGAAAGATGAAAATGGCGAAGCGATTATCGGAGCCAACGTCAAACTGACAGAAAGAAACACCGGAACAATGACCGACCTTAATGGTCATTTTCAGTTGAACGTACCAACCCAAGGTACATTGGAAATTTCTTTTATAGGATATGTTACGAAAAAAATTGTTATTACAAACGCTTCTACTTATGACATTGTCTTAAAAGAGGACAGCAAGACGTTGGACGAAGTGGTTGTGGTAGGATATGGTACACAAAAGAAAGCAACCTTGACCGGCGCCGTTTCGGCCATTGCCAGCGATGAGTTGATTGCCACCAAAAACCAGAATGCCCAAAATATGCTGACTGGTAAAGTGCCGGGTGTCCGCGTCATACAAAAAACATCCGAACCGGGTGAATTCAACAACCAGTTTGATATTCGTGGCTTCGGCAGCCCGTTGATTGTGATTGACGGTGTACCCCGTAGTGATATGGAACGTATGGATCCGAATGAAATCGAGTCAATGACAGTATTGAAAGATGCTTCGGCTGCCATCTACGGTGTACGTGCCGCAAACGGTGTAGTATTGATCACAACCAAAAAAGGTGAACGCAACAAAACCAAGATAGAATATAATATGTATTACGGTATTCAGACTCCTGCTGAAGTATTGAAACCGGTAGGTGCAGTGGACCGTATGACCTTATTCAACGAGAAACAAATGCGTGACCTTATCAATCCGTCGCACAGATATTCGGACGAACAAATCAATGCTTTCTTGAATGGTGAACGCCAATCAACAGATTGGTATGATGCCATTATGAAAAATTCAGCTCCACAGCAATCACACAACGTAACAGTCAGCGGTGGTGGCGATAAAGTCGATTATTTTGTGAGCTTCGGATATATGGACCAGAAAGGTTTCTTTACTTCCAATGCTTTGGATTACAACCGTTATAACATCCGCTCGAATATCAATGCGCAGGTTACTAAAAACCTGAAATTTGGCGTGAAGTTATCTGGTATGATCGATGACCGTGAAGGTAACTCCAAAGATGCTTGGGAAATATTCAAGAACTTGTGGCGTTCGGCTCCCGACCAATATATTTATGCCAACAATACGGCACCTTACTATCAAAGACCCGAAAGTGCCGATGACAACCCGATGGCGCTGATTGACAAAGACGCTACCGGATACAAAAAGCGTGGAAACAAATTGTTCCAGTCTACATTTGAAGCTGAATATGCAGTTCCCAAAGTAAAAGGATTGACACTGAAAGCCATGTTCAGCTATGACACAAAGATTAATGACGAATCTAAATGGACGAAGGAGTATTCTTTCTATGAATATAACGAAGCTGCCGACTCTTATACGGGAACTACCCGTTTGGGGCCTACCAAGTTGGAACGTACTTATAATAATTCATGGAGCACTCTGTGGCAGGCATCTGTCAATTACGATAATACCTTTGCAGATCATCATGTATCAGGTCTGATGTTGTTTGAAGAAGCACATGGTGTGGGTGATAATATTACTGCCTCCCGTAACTTCTCCATTCCCTTGCCTTATTTGTTTGCCGGAAATTCAGACGGACAGGTAGGTACTGCTAACCCTAACAGCATACGGGAAAATGCTTCGCAAGGTCTGGTAGGGCGCTTTAATTACGACTACAAAAGTAAATATCTGGCTGAATTTTCTTTCCGTTACGACGGTTCTTCCAAATTCCCGTCCGATCACCGCTGGGGCTTCTTCCCTGCAGCATCTATCGGTTGGAGAATTTCCGAAGAAAGTTTCATCAAGGACAAACTTACGTTCATGGACAATTTGAAGTTGCGTGCTTCCTATGGTAAGATGGGTGATGACAGTGCTTCCGATTATCAGTTTATTTCCGGTTACGACTATCCGAACACATTGGGTGGAAGTTACAGCAATTATCCTACCGGATATATGTTTGGCGGTGCTTATGTCAATTCTTTAGGTTTTCGTGCTGTAGCCAATCCGAACATCACTTGGTACACCGTGAAAACACTTAATATCGGTTTGGATGCAGATATGTGGAATGGCTTGTTAGGCTTCACTTTCGAGATATTTAAACGTGATCGGAACGGCTTGTTGGCTGATCGTCTGACCACTTTGCCCGGAACATTCGGTTCTAAGATGCCACAAGAGAATCTGAACAGCGACCGTACTAAAGGTTTTGAATTGGAAGTACGACACAACAATAAAATAGGTAGTCTGCGTTACAATATAGCTGCTCAACTTTCAATGACCCGTGGAATGCGATGCTATTATGAAACAAACCCTGCTGGAAATTCATACGATTACTGGAGAAACAGACGTTTGTACCGTTACAATGACATTTGGTTCGGTTATGGTGCTGCCGGACGTTATACCGACTACGGACAAATTGCCAATTCTTTCTATTCAGACAGCGGTACATTGCCCGGTGATTATATTTACGAAGACTGGAACGGTGACGGCGTTATCGACGACATGGACAAACATCCCATTGCCACAACCACCAATCCGGACAGTAACTGGCAAGACAAAAACAACTATCCGCTGATGAACTTTGGTTTCACTATCGGTGCAAATTGGAAAGGAATTGATTTGAATCTGCTTTTCCAGGGAGCAGCCATGTCTTATATCTCATACGGTGAGCAACTGAAAGCTCCATTGCAGTTCAATGGTAATGCTCTGGATATGTTCCTCGACCGCTGGCGTCCGGCTGATCCTAACGCACATCCTTATAATCCGGCAACCGAATGGATTAGCGGTTACTATTCTTACGGTGCCACAAGCGCTGATGAAAATTCGGAATTCTTGATTCAAAAGGGTAATTACTTGCGTCTGAAATCATTAGAGGTGGGTTATACATTGCCCAAACAATGGTTGTCATCATTAGGTGTGAAAAATCTCAGAGTTTATTTCAATGCATACAACCTGCTGACTTTTACAGGTGTAAAAGGAGTAGACCCGGAAAAACCGACACAATTATATGGATATATGTACCCGATGAACAGGACATATAACTTTGGTGCGAACATTACATTTTAAGTAAAGGAGGTATTATCATGAAAAATTGGAAAAATATAATTACAGGTATCGCACTGAGTGGCATTTTGGCCGCTTGCCAGGATTTGGACATTCCGCCCAAGAACATTCTTTCGGGATCGGATATCTACAACGAAGGTGGCATCACAGCTTACATGGCAGGACTGTACAACCACTTGCCGATGGAAGATTTCAACATGGGTGATGATGGAGGCCGGGGAGGTTTCTTCAACTGGAATGCTGAAAAGACGACATTAGGTTCTACCGGTGAATTTGCCAACAACCAATGCGGCAATAGTGTGGTATACGGTGACAAAGGCTATTGGAAAGACGGTTATCAGATTATCCGCCAGGCCAACGTGCTGATTCAGGATTTACCGAACTATATAGGAACCCTCCAAGGAGCTGAGAGTTGGATTGCCGAGGCCAAATTTGTCCGTGCCTACACGTACTTTGCTTTGGTGAAACGCTATGGTGGCGTACCTTTGTTGAAAGAGCCTCAAAGCATTAATGATGACTTAATCATGCCACGTAGCAGTCATCAGGATTGTGTGGATTTCATTTTGAAAGATTTGGATGATGCCATTGACGGCATGACCAAGACGAAAACAAACGGACGTGCCAATAGATACGTAGCAGCTGCTTTCAAATCGCGCGTAGCACTCTATGCGGGTTCTATTGCCCGTTACGGTGAAGCATCCGTCTATACCGGTGAAAGTGGAACAATGCTGACCGGTATTCCGGCATCCCTGGCCAACGATTATTTCCGTCAGGCATACGATGCAGCCAAAATAGTGGAAGAAGGCGGTTATAAACTGCATAAAGGTTCGGACAAAAGACAGGCTTTTTATGAAGTGTTCGACAAGGCTACCAGCAGCGAAGAGTCGATATTCATCCGTGAATACGACATCAACAACTATGTGCACAGCTGGGATAAACTGATGTCACCCGAGGCATGGACAGGTGGTTACGGTGGCCGTTACTTCGTTCCTCTGGACTGGGTAGAGTTATTCGACGGACTGCCGCTCGATCCGGCTACCGGCTATTTGAAGACTACCGATGAAAACGGTTACTACAAAGTATATGACAGCTCACACGGGATTTTTGACGGTGCCGAGCCTCGTCTGCTTGCCAGTATTATGATTCCGGGCGACCTTTATAAAGGCGGACACGAACTGGATATGCGTTGCGGTCTGTTGGTAAATGGTGTTACGCCCGACCAAAAGATTCTCAAAACAACAAAAGATGACGGTAAAACCACTTATAGTTGGGACAACGGCGTGAAAGAATTTAAGGTGAACGGACAAGTAGTAGCCGTTCGATCCACCAAAAAGCCTTCGGAGGGACAAACTTACGAAAATACAGGCATCGCCATTGCGGGATTTAACGGTCCTTCGACTTCCGGCGGTAACCATTGCAACACCGGAATCTATGGTGTGAAATGGATTCAACGTGACCAGGCTCCCGTTGATTTGCACCGCAGCACGCAACCTTGGATTGATATCCGCTATGCGGAAGTATTGCTGAACCGTGCTGAGGCTGCCATTGAACTGGCACAGAATGGAGCGGCTGATGCAGGAAACTTGTTGAGTGACGCCATGGCTTGTATCAATGATGTACGTGACCGTGCCGGTGCCGACCTGCTGACATCTACAGACCAGCTGGCCGATCTGACTGCCCCGACCAATGTACGCGGTACAGGCAAGAATTCAATGGTGTTCGCACCTACCAAAGGACTTCAAATCGTACGTGTGGAACGTTACAAGGAGTTGGCCGTAGAACATAAACTCTACTGGGACTTGCGCCGCTGGTTCACAGCCGACACACAAATCAAGGAGTTCCGTTGGCGTATGCTTGCTCCGTATCTCTTCCTCAGCACAGCTGTGAAAGACAATGAAACAGGTATTCCTCACGGTAAATACATCTTCGACACCCGTGTAAGCGACAGTTACGGCGGTCAACATACTTTCGATTCCAAATATTACTATGAGAAGATACCGGATTCAGAACGTAAGGTGAATTATTTACTGGAACAGAATAACAGATATTAACCCATTAAATGTATAGAATAAGATGAAAAAGATATTGAATATATTGGCCTTGTCTTTCCTGACTGTTGGATTTGCAGCTTGCGAAATGGATAACTATGACGCTCCGGATGCAACCCTCCAGGGAAAGTTCATCAACAAGGTGACAGGTGAAAACCTGGAAACATCACAAGGCCAGGGAAACATGAAACTGCGCATCAAGGAGATCAGTTATGCACATGGTGATGAAAATGTCGTTGTGACAGAACAGAACTTGAATATCATGCAGGACGGTACATTCCAAAACACCAAACTGTTTGCCGGAACGTATGAAATGTGGCCCTACGAAAGTTGCTGTTATGAAAGCGCTCAGGTGATGCAGACTGTCGAACTAAAAGGAGGCAAGAGTACGACTGTCAATTTTGAAGTAACTCCTTATTTCCAGGTGGAATGGCTCGATGAACCTTGGCAGGATGAAGACGGATATGTATGTGCCCGTTTTAAATTTACCTGCAATCCGTTGCCCGATGACAGTTACACGCAGGCCGTACCCGAAAAGGCGAAACTGTTTATCTCTACCAGTGTGAAGGTGGGCGAAAACTCAGACGGACGTTACACGGACAATGACATGACCATCACAGCCAATGATGAAGGTAACATTCTTACAGTTAAAACCAAGGCGGCCATCGACTTCTCGCAGAAATTCTGGTTGCGTATCGGGGTGAAACCCAAGAATGATGCCTCACACGGCGTTTTGGACAAATATTGTTTCAGCAATGTAAAGACAATAGAAGCCCAAGGCAAGCAATAAAAGCCCGAAACACTTTCGGAACAAAAATCCGATTGCAATGAAAGAATAAGGTTGCCTCGAAACTCTGACAGAACAAAATGATAGTAGGTTTTAGTTTTGAGACAGCCTTATTTCTATCAAAACCCTAAAATAACTGCCAATGGAAAAGAAAAACATATTATGGCGTCTTACCCAATACGGGTTGGCCGTATGCATGACATTACTGACAGGATGTTCAGACTCTGACCATCCGCTGCCTGAACCGGAACCGGTTGGTCCGGAGAATCCCACTCCCGATCCTGCACCTGATCTTGAAATTCCTTCTCACGATTTCCTGATGGGTTCACTCTTTGGTTTTGAAAAAGACATCCGCAACGGAGTCAGTGCCTCCAAAGGCGGAAGTGACGCCACAACTTATTACAACAAACCTCTATTTGAAGCAGGCGTTTTTGAAACTACCGATGCCGACTGGTGGGACAATTTGGTAGAAGAATTTTTGTATAGCGGTATGGACTATATGGTTCCTAACTGCCGGGGACGATTACCCAAAGCCGATACTGACGCCCGTTACTATACAGACCATGGTGACCCTACCCGTATTGCCGAACTGATTGCCGCCCTAAAGCGTCGCGGTACGGAAGCGGAACGGCTGAAAATAGCCATCTTCGACGATGCACCGGCCTCATGGGCTGCAGCACGTAACCTGGATCTGTACGGCAGCTACACGGCACAAAGAGGGAATACGGCCGCTGACAGATACCCTGTCGAAGATTTGGATGATATCTACAAATATATCTGGGACTACAACATCAAGTTGGCTTTTGCCAATTTCTATGGTGAGAATCAGGAAAACAACAAATACCTGCTCCGTATCCAAGGCAAACCGTTGCTTTACATTTGGAGTCCGAACGGCTTCTTGAATGTAGAATACGGTGGTCAGAAACCAGACTGTACAGGCCGGTTGAAAGCTATCCTTGATAAATTGCATCAAGACTTCAAAGACACATTCGGAGAAGAGGTCTTCATTTGTGTGGACAAAGCATTTGCTGACCGTGACCCAAAAGTCGACCGGACGGTAGCCGATGCCATGAACGACTGGTTTATTGCTTCCGAACAGTCAAACAACCGCAGTTCCTATACGATGCGTTCGTTCAACGGGGTTAATGTCGGTGTAGCCGTTCCCGGTTTTCTGACAAATGACAAAAAAGGCGACAGGATGCTTTTCGACTCCAAACATGGTAAGACACTGACCGATGCTTTAGACTATTTCGTAAAATACAAAGCCAACCTCGTGTTTCTGGAAGGATTCACCGATATGCTGGAAAATGCGGCATATTGGCGCAGTACCGATATCAAGTATTATGACTATCCCAATCAGCGTTTGAACATCCTGCGCCGGTACAGCAGTACGCAGGCTTACCCTGAACGCTTGCGTGTGGAAGCCGAGACTTGCGACTATTACAAGGATAATTCGGCAGGTAACAGTGGAGCGCAATATCGTGTGGGTGACTTGGATGTGAAACGTTGTACCGATGGATACAACGGATGGTGCGTCACAGATACCGAAGCCGGCGAATGGCTTCGATGGGTGGAATTACCCTTTCGTGCCGGAACAACGGTCATTAAGTTGCGTTATGCGGCACAAGAAGCTGCGCAAGTTCGAATAGACGTGGATGGTGAAAGCGGAACTGCCGTTACCCTGCCTGCCACCGGCGGCAATTGGGCCGATGCGGATGGCCTTACTGTCTCTTTCGAAACGAACGGATGGCACGAAGTGGTGCTGAACATCATCGGCGGACACCCTGAGTTGAATTACCTTACAATAGAGAGCAAATAGAAAACACTTTTTACTCAATTACCGAATCGTATCATGAAACTGAAATATCTTGTCGGAACTCTCTGCTTGAGTTCACTGACCCTGGCTGCCTGTGTGCAGCAGGAGGCATACCGGAATCCTGACCTTAGCCCCGCGGAACGGGCTTGGGATTTACTGAAACGCATGACGCTGGATGAGAAAATCAGCCAGATGAAAAACGGGGCCGACCCTGTAGAAAGGTTGGGTATCCCGCAGTATGATTGGTGGAACGAAGCTCTGCATGGCGTGGGGCGTGCAGGACTCGCCACTGTTTTTCCGCAAGCCATCGGACTGGCTGCTACGTTCGATGACACTGCTGTCTATGAGACTTTCGACATGGTGTCTGATGAGGCGCGCGCCAAGTACAACGATTTTCAGAAAAAGGGGGAACGCACCGGCTACAAGGGGCTGACTTTCTGGACACCGAATGTCAATATCTTCCGCGACCCACGTTGGGGACGAGGTCAGGAGACTTATGGTGAAGATCCCTACCTGACTACTCGCATGGGACTGGCCGTTGTCCGTGGACTGCAAGGTGACGGCACGCAGAAGTATGACAAGACTCACGCCTGTGCCAAGCACTATGCCGTGCACAGCGGTCCGGAATGGAACCGTCACAGTTTCGATGCCAAGAACATCGCTCCGCGCGACCTGTATGAAACTTACCTGCCTGCTTTCAAAGCACTGGTGACGGAGGGAAAGGTGAAAGAGGTGATGTGTGCCTACAACCGCTTTGAGGGAGAGCCTTGCTGTTCCAACAAGGAATTGCTTATCCGCATCTTGCGCGAAGAGTGGGGGTACGATGACATCATTGTCTCCGATTGCGGTGCCATTTCCGATTTCTACCGTCCGCAACCGCATAATCACGGGACACATGCTTCGGCAGCCGAGGCTTCGGCGGATGCCGTCCTTTCCGGCACCGACCTCAACTGCGGAGGCTCTTACCTTTCGCTGAAGGAAGCAGTAGAGAAAGGACTTATCAGCGAAGCCAAGATTGATGAATCGGTATTCCGCCTGTTGCGCGCCCGTTTCCAGTTGGGTATGTTCGATGATCCGGCTACGGTCGCTTGGAACAATATCCCTTACTCCGTGGTCAATTCTGCCGAACACCAGGCCAAGGCACTGGAGATGGCCCGCAAGAGCATGACGCTACTGACGAACAAACGACATGTGCTTCCGCTCAGTAAGGAACTGAAGAAAATTGCAGTGGTGGGACCTAACGCTGCTGATTCCGTAATGATGTGGGGTAACTACAACGGAACACCTGCCCATACCGTAACCATTCTGGAGGGCATCCGGAACAAAATGCCACAAGCCGAAGTGGTATATGAAAAAGGGTGTGACTACGTAGACGATCAGGTGATGTACAGTTTCTTTGACCAGTGCTCACTGGATGGGAAGAAAGGTATGAAGGCAACCTTCTGGAACAATCGCGATATGGAGGGAGAACCGGTATCGGTACAACAGTTTGCCGATCCGCTCCGGCTGAATACGGCAGGGGGGACTCCTTTTGCTGCCGGGGTGGAGCTGAACGATTTCTCGGCTCGCTTTGAAACTCTCTTTGTGCCCGACCGTTCGGGGGAGGTGTTTTTCTATCTTTCTGCCGATGACGGTTGCCGCCTGTCTGTTGGCGGCGAGTCGCTGATTTCCGATTGGAAGGATGGCCCTGCTTCAGAAAAGTGTTGCAGACTGACTGTTGAGAAGGGGAAGAACTATCCGATCCAAATTGATTACTACAATGCCGGAGGCGGTGGCGAACTTGCTTTCGACCTTGGCTACAAACAACAATTGGATTATCGGGCAGTGGCTCAGCGCGTAGCCGATGCAGATGTTATTCTGTTTGCCGGTGGTATATCTCCCACCTTGGAAGGCGAAGAAATGCCGGTAGACCTACCTGGGTTCAGGAAGGGAGACCGCACGAACATCGAGCTGCCTAAGGTGCAGAAGGAAATGCTGAAAGCGTTGAAGCAGACCGGAAAGCCCGTGATATTCGTACTTTGTTCCGGTAGTGCAATTGCCTTGCCGCAGGAGGTGGAGCATACGGATGCCATACTCAATGCCTGGTATCCGGGACAGGCAGGAGGAACGGCCGTTGCTGACGTGCTGTTCGGAGATTATAATCCGGCTGGACGCTTGCCGGTCACTTTCTATGCCTCGACTGATGACTTGCCTGATTTCGAGGATTATAGCATGGCAAACCGTACCTACCGTTATTTCAAAGGGACACCTCTGTTCCCTTTCGGACACGGATTAAGTTATACAACATTTAAATATGGCAATGCCACTCTTGAAGCAACAGAAATAAAAGCAGGAGAGGACGTGACATTAACAATTCCCTTACAGAATACCGGTAACCGTGACGGTGATGAGGTGGTACAAATATATATCCGGCAATTGGCAGATGGCGAAGGAACCGCCAAATCCTTGCGTGCTTTCCGTCGGGTTTCAGTAAAGGCTGGAGAGAGTACAACGGTACCAATACAGCTCCCCGCGCATACATTTGAGTTTTATAATCCGGATACAAAAACAATGACAATCTATTCCGGGCAGTATGAACTGCTGTACGGTGGCACCTCTGATAACAATAAACTAAAACGAATGACCATTACTCTGTTATAAAAGTGGTTCGGCACAGCTGGAAATATAAGAGCCTGTGTGTAATCATTTTTAATATCAGAATTAAATTATAAATAGATCATATCATGAATTTGGTGAATAAAAAACTACTGGTTTACACCATTCTTTCTATAAGCATGGCGGCACAGGCACAACAGAACGGTAAATGGAGCAATGATTTTTCCAATCCTGCAGAAACATTCCGCACCGTGGGATGCGGTTCATGCAGTGTCCGCGATGGTGTGTTCCGGTCGCAAGGCGCATACGCCCTTTTCGGTACGCCCGAAATGAAAAACTATACCTTCTCTTTCCGGGCCCGTGCTCCGAAAGATGCCGGGCAGGTACAAATCTGGGCGGGGTTCCGCACACACAACCGTTTCGACCGTTATGTGGTGGGCATCAAGGGCGGATTGCAGGACGACCTCTACCTGATGCGTACCGGATATATGGGTACGGACGAATTCATGGGAGTTCGCCCGTTGGGCTTTCATCCTGTGCCGGGTGAGTGGTATAAACTACGTGTAGAGGTGTGCGGCAATCGTATCCGTGTTTTTGTGGGCGATGAACAACTCCCCCACATCGATGTGACGGATAAAAATGGTGGTAGCCTCGTTCCTACAGGTGAAGTTTCCCTGGGTGGCGGCTGGATGGAGACGGAGTTTGATGACCTCGTAATCACTCCGTTGGCGGACAATGCGTTGGCAGGTGTGAAAGACACGGAATACAAACAACAGCTTACTCCGCAACAGAAAGAGGAAAAACGCCGTCGGGAGCGTTCTGCTTATACCCCCATCAAGTTGACAGCACTGACCGGAAGCCGCACGGAACTTCCGCTGGACGGCAACTGGCTCTTCATGCCCGAATACCAGCAGGATGACAAGGCCGTAGCCATCTCTCCGCTGACCGACGACCGGGACTGGCATGTGATGTCCGTTCCCAACTTCTGGACGCCCATCCGCATCTGGCTGCACGGTGAGACCATGCCGTCACCCAAAGGTGCACAGCACAAAGGTGTGAGTGACACCTACTACCAGCAGGAGACCGACCGCTGTGAGAACTACACCTTCGACTATCGCCGGACAGGGGCAGCTTGGTATCGCCAATGGTTGGAACTGCCGGCTGAAGTAAAAGGCAAGCAACTGACATTGACCTTTGACGCCGTATCCAAGATGGCCGAAATATATATCAACGGCAAATTGGTGTCCACACACATCGGCATGTTCGGTGAATGGCAGGTGGATGCCACACCTTATCTCCGGGCAGGGCGTAATCTCATCGCCCTGAAAGTGACACGTGACATCCAAGGGGCTGCCGCACAGACCAGTGAGGCGATGGAGAACTATTACGGTTCCGTCCGCCGGGATATAAACGATAATAAGGAAGACAAGGAGGCCAACAAAGCCGTACTGACCGACATTCCTCACGGCTTCTACGGTGATAATCCCGCCGGCATCTGGCAACCTGTGAAACTGACCGTCAGTGATCCTCTGAAGGTGGAGGATGTCTTTATCAAACCCAATCTGCAAGGGGCTGCTTTTGACATCACGGTAAAAAACAATGGTACGAAAAAACGGACTTTTGCCATCTATGCCGACATTGCTGATAAACAGACGGGTAAGTCCCTTTACAGCGGAACGCTGGCTGTGAAGAACTTGCTCGCTGCCGGACAGCAGCAGACTTACACGTGCAGTGTCGAGGGGCTGAAGCCCAAACTCTGGGAACCTGCCACGCCTGACTTATATGATTTCACGTTCCGCCTTGTCGAAGGCAAGGAGAAAGAAGCGGACTGCATGACTATCACTTCGGGTTTCCGTACCTTCGAGGCGCGGAATGACGGTTTCTTCTACCTGAACGGACGCCGTTACTGGCTGCGCGGAGGCAACCACATCCCCTTCGCCCTTCGCCCTAACGACAAGGAACTGGCAGACAAGTTCATGCAACTGATGCGTGCCGGAAATGTCAATTCCACTCGCACACATACCACGCCTTGGAACGAACTGTGGATGTCGGCAGCCGACCGCAACGGCATCGCTGTCAGTTTCGAAGGTACGTGGTCATGGCTGATGATTCACTCCACACCGATACCCGACAAGGGAGTGCTCGACCTTTGGGCCAACGAGTGGCTGCAAGTAATGAACAAGTTTAAAAACCACCCTTCACTCTTCTTTTGGACCATCAATAACGAGATGAAGTTCTACGACCTCGATGCCGACAAGGAACGCGCCATGCAGAAGTTCCGCATTATCTCCGATGTGGTGAAACGGATGCGTGGGCTGGACCCCACACGCCCTATCAGTTTCGACTCCAATTACATGCGCCGCAACGGCGTCAACCGCTTCGGCAATGAGTTCATGGCAACGGTGGACGATGGTGACATTGACGACAATCACGCTTATTATAATTGGTATGACTTTTCCATCTTCCGTTTCTTCAACGGTGAGTTTCAAAAGCAGTTCAAGACTCCCGGACGGCCGCTCATCAGCCAGGAGATGAGTACCGGATACCCCAACGGCGAGACCGGACATCCCACCCGTTCCTACCAGTTGATTCATCAGAATCCGTATAGCCTGATAGGTTACGAAGCATACGACTGGGCTGATCCGGCTTCGTTTCTGAAAGTACAGTCGTTCATCACCGGTGAACTGGCAGAAACTTTACGACGCACGGGCGAGCAGTGTTCCGGTATCATGCACTTTGCCTACATGACTTGGTTCCGCCAGTGTTACGATTCCGGGAATATCCGCCCCTGGCCCACTTACTATGCTCTTCAACGCGCTTTGCAACCCGTTTTGGTCAGTGCCGAGTTGTGGGGACGCAATCTCTATGCAGGTGAAAAACTGCCTGTTCGCATTTATGTAGTAAACGATGACGAACAGGGGCATGATCTTCCTGCCACGACCCTCGGCTGGAGCATTACCGATGCTTCGGGCAAGGTACTGGTATCGGGCAATGCCGACTTCCCCGCCGTGCCTTACTATGGCCGCAAGTACATCGAGCCTGTCATCCAGTTGCCGGCCAACCTGCCAGCCGATAAGGTGTACGGCAAACTCCAACTGACGCTGACCGAAAACGGTGCGATCCGTTCGCAGAATGAATACGACCTGTTGCTGGCACGCAAGGAGTGGAACGTAGGACAGGTATCACTTGCCAAGAACCAAAAGATACTGCTATTGGACAAGGACAACCTGAAAGGTACCCTCGACTTTCTGAACGTGACCGCCAACCCGGTTGCCTCTGTCAAGGAACTTGTCAATCCCCGTCAGAGGGCCTCGCTCTGCATTGTTTCCGGTATGACCAGTTGCACCGATGAAGAAGCCTCCCTGCTCCGTATCTATCAGGCGAAGGGTGGCAAATTGCTCTTCCTCAACAGCAAGGAGGTGGCAAAGAGGGTCTATCCCGAATACATTACCGGCTGGATCATTCCCACAGAGGGCGACATCGTGGTCATGGAACGTTCCGATGCCCCAGTGTTCGACGGCATCGGCGTGCTTGACTTGCGTTATTTCAATAACAACCGCCGCGAGATTCCGCTGGCTTGTACCGCCACCTTGAAGGCGGTCCGTCACGAGAACATCACTGAACTGGCAAGTCAGATGAAAATCCATGCTTACATCGATGGCGGTAAGCCGGAAGACCGGATAGAACGTATCGAGTCCATGCGCGGACTGACACTACTTGGTATCCGCGACGGCAAGGGCGATGCCATTGTCTCCACCATGTGCACGGAAAAGGCTGCGACCGATCCGGTGGCAGGGCACTTATTGGTGAATATGGTGAAAGAGATGATGGAACAAGAATAAAGATTTTTTGTAAATTGAAATGATGTAACGCATCGCTACTCATATAATTCGTATTTTTGTATTATGAAGAAACTGTTCATTCTTATTGTAGTCTGTGCAAGTATATTCACGGCCTGCACGAATAAGGTGTCCGCACCTTTTTATACAGACTATGTGGACGTATTTATCGGTACCGGAGGGCATGGGCATACTTTTCCCGGTGCAACGATGCCTCATGGCATGGTACAGCTTAGTCCTGATACCCGGCAGGATGGCTGGGATGCCTGTGGAGGGTATTATTACGATGACCGGACACTGATAGGATTCAGTCACACCCATCTCAGCGGAACCGGTATCGGTGATTATGGGGATGTCCTGTTTATGCCGACAGTGGGTGACAAGCCTTTGTATGCCGGCACAGAGAAAGTTCCCGAAGGCAGTTATCGCTCTCGTTTCACTCACGAAACGGAAAGCGCCCGCCCCGGTTACTATTCCGTATTGCTGCAAGACGATTCCATTCGTGCCGAACTGACCGCAACCTTGCGTACGGGATGGCACCGATATACCTATCCCGGCAACAGTGATGCCCGTCTGATTGTGGATATGGAGACAAGTGTACAGCGGCGGAGACATCCACTGACCCGATTGCATGTAGTAAATGACTCAGTGCTTTGTGGTATGAGAACGGTGGAAGGTTGGGCCCCACGGCGGCATATCTACTTTTACGCCCGGTTCTCGTCTCCTTTTGAGGCGCAACTCTATAAGGATGCTGAAACAAGGGTTACTGATGCCGATTCTGTGTCATCTTCGCAAGCCAAGGTGGTATTGCGCTTCAAGCAATTGCCTGCCGATCGTCGCCTGTTGGTAAAAGTCGGGATTTCGGCTGTCGATGAGGCCGGTGCCCGCCGTAACTTGGAAGCTGAAACCGCAGGATGGGATTTCGATGCTGTCGTACGGCAAGCCAATGAAGCCTGGAACCGTGAATTGAGCCGCATCGAAGTGGAGACTGACGACAAAGCGCAACAAACGATCTTCTACACTTCCCTTTATCATTCATTGGTGCAACCCAGTATCGCGTCTGATGTAGATGGGCGTTACCGCACGATGGAACAGGAAATCTGTCGGGACACGACCTATACCAATTATACGGTATTCTCTTTATGGGATACTTTCCGTGCCGCACATCCGCTTTATACGCTTATCATTCCGCAGCAGAACCAGGCATTTATCTGCTCACTCCTGCGTAAGTACAACGAACAAGGTGTCCTACCCAAATGGGAACTGGCTTCCAATGAAACAGGTACTATGATTGGTTATCATGCCGTGTCGGTCATAGTGGACGCTGTGATGAAAGGGCAGACCGGCTTCAATACAGTCAAGGCGTTGGAGGCTTGCATCCGTTCCTCTGTCTATGACACAACCGGAATTTCACCTGTAATGGATCGGAATGTGTTGCATGGAAAAGTGATGCCCGAAGCCTTGCGTTACAAAAATGAGTTGGGATTCATTCCTTGCGACCGGGTGGAAAAGTCTGTATCGCAAGGATTGGAATTCGCTTACTGTGACTGGCTGATTCCCAAACTGGCACGTACATTGGGATATGATTCCATCGCTGACCGTTATGAGTTGCTTGCCAAGAACTACCGATGGTACATCGATCCCGAAACCAAGCTCATGCGCGGACGTACTTTTGATGGAGGATGGGACAACCCGTTTGAACCACGTGCCGTGACTCGTTCCGGTAATTATGTAGAGGGAAATGCGTGGCAATGGTCTTGGTTTGTTCCTCAGGATGTGAAAGGGCTGATGGCAGCGACTGGCGGTCCGGACGCTTTTGTGAACCGGCTCGACTCGCTCTTTACCATGACTTCTGTACTGACAGGAAGTACTTCTGATGCTTCGGACGTGACAGGCATGATAGGCCAGTATGCTCATGGCAATGAACCGAGTCACCACATTCCTTATTTGTATAATTATGCCGGACAGCCTCGCAAAACACAAAAAATCGTAGAACAGATTCTGCGAACGCAGTACACTACAGCTCCTGACGGCTTGTCGGGCAACGAAGATGTGGGACAAATGTCTGCCTGGTATGTACTGAGCAGTATGGGAATCTATTCTTTCTGTCCCGGAAAACCAGTCTATGCGTTAGGATATCCGTTGTTCAATCGTGTAACGCTTCATTTGGAGAACGGAAAGACATTTGTCATCCGTACCCTTCGCACCTCTCCCGAGCAGAAGCTCATTCGCTCTGTCCGGTTGAACGGAAGACCGCTCACTGGCTATGAGTTGCGGCATGAAGATATTATGCGGGGAGGAGAGTTGGAATTCGAAATGGAAGAATAATCTCTATTATACAACAGTTAAGTTTCACTATACAATGATGAAAAAGATATTATTTCTGTGTGTCGCTATTGCCACCGGTCTGACGGCACAAGCTGTCGGAAACCTCGGCAACATCTACAAAAAAGGTTGGATAGACTTCAATAAAAACGGGCGGATGGACATTTATGAAGATCCGTCTGCTCCATTGGAAGCCCGTATCAATGATCTTCTGTCACAAATGACATTGGAGGAAAAGACTTGCCAGCTTGTCACCCTCTATGGTTCAGGACGTGTACTGAAAGATTCATTGCCCACACCACTGTGGAAGAACGCTCTTTGGAAAGACGGTGTAGCCAATATCGATGAACAAGCCAACGGATTGGGCTCTTTCGGCTCCTCTCTCTCTTATCCTTATGTGAACAGCGTGAAGAACCGACAGACCATTCAACGCTGGTTTGTGGAGGAGACACGCCTTGGCATCCCCGTGGACTTCACCAATGAGGGTATCCGCGGACTGAACCATGACCGTGCTACCATGTTTCCGGCACAATGTGGGCAGGGGAGTACGTGGGACAAGGAACTTATTCGTGAAATAGCCCGAGTTACCGCTGAAGAAGCCAATGCCTTAGGATATACCAATATCTATGCTCCACTATTGGACATTGCGCAAGATCCACGCTGGGGGCGCGTTGTGGAATGTTACGGTGAAGATCCCTATTTGGTAGGTGAACTTGGCAAACAAATGGTTTCGGGATTACAAGAGCGCGGATTGGTTTCTACACCCAAACATTTTGCCGTCTATAGTATCCCTGTGGGAGGTCGCGACGGACAGACCCGCACAGACCCACATGTGGCACCGCGTGAGATGCGTACACTTTATCTGGAGCCGTTCCGTAAGGCGGTATGTGAGGCTGGAATAAAAGGCATCATGAGCTCTTATAATGACTATGACGGGGTACCTATTACTGGCAGTTATCACTTCCTGACCGAAATCCTACGACACGAATGGGGCTTTCGGGGGTATGTCGTATCAGACAGCGAAGCGGTGGAATTCATGTACAGCAAACACAAGGTGGCAGCCGATGCAGTGGAAGGTGCTGCAATTGTCATTAATGCTGGATTAAATGTGCGCACCAACTTCACCGCACCGGAAAATTTCATTTTACCTTTGCGGGAAGCCATCCGTAGGGGATGGGTGTCTGAACAAACCTTGAACAGTCGTGTTAGGGATGTATTGCGTGTCAAGTTTGAATTAGGGCTTTTTGACAATCCCTACAAAGGCAACTTGAAAACAGTAACAAAGATAGTGCACAGTCGTGAACATCAGGAAGTCTCCCTGCGTGCTGCATTGGAATCAATCGTCCTGCTGAAAAACCAAGACCGTCTGTTGCCGCTTTCCAAAGAGGTAAAACGCGTGGCTGTCATTGGTCCCAATGCAGATGAAACAAACAATCTGATTTGTCGTTATGGTCCGGCCAACGCGCCGATCAAGAGTGTCTACAAAGGTATCAAAGAGGCTTTGCCGGAAGCCGAAGTCCACTATGCCAAAGGTGCTGATATTATCGACCCCTATTTCCCTGAAAGCGAACTATATGATATTCCGTTGGATCTCAATGAACAACGGATGCAAGATGAAGCCGTTGCGTTGGCACAAAAATCGGATGTTGTAATCATGGTGTTAGGTGGCAATGAAAAGACAGTACGTGAAGAGTATTCCCGTACCAGTCTTGATCTTTGCGGCCGTCAGCAACAACTTTTGCAAGCTGTTTATGCGACAGGTAAACCGGTAGTTTTAGTCATGGTTGATGGTCGTGCCGCTTCCATCAACTGGGCAGAAAAACACATACCCGCCATCGTTCACGCATGGTTCCCCGGTGAGTTTATGGGTGATGCCATTGCAAAAGTACTTTTTGGTGATTATAATCCCGGTGGGAAATTAGCTGTTACTTTCCCAAAATCCGTTGGTCAGATACCTTTTGCTTTCCCTTTCAAACCCGGTTCGGATACAGGAGGCTTTATCCGTGTGGCACACGCTTTATATCCTTTCGGCTATGGGCTGAGTTACACTACCTTTGCCTATTCCGATCTAAAGATTTCCTCACCGGTCATCGGCGTTCAAGGCAATACAGAGATAAGTTGCAAGATAAAGAATACAGGCAATGTTGCAGGCGATGAGGTAGTACAGCTCTATCTACATGATGAACAAAGTTCCGTCACTACTTATGTCAAAGTCTTACGTGGTTTTGAACGTGTTCATTTACAACCCGGTGGGGAGAAGGAAATACATTTCAAACTGACACCGCAAGATTTGGGAATATGGAATGCAGACAACAAATTCGTAGTGGAACCAGGTCTGTTTACTGTGATGGTAGGCAGTTCATCAGAAGATATTCGGTTATCCGGAAATCTTGAAGTAAAATGAGTGGAAGGAGAATTTTATTCTTAAGAAATGAGGTTGTGTCAAAACGCTGGCACAACCTTTTTTTATGCACAAAGGGGATGTGCCTTAGTTTTGACACATCCCCATGAAAGCGACTTGAACAATCTTCTTACATTCATATATCGCTACTTTACCTGTATTGACAGTGTCGCCGGTTTGATCCCTTTGGCGGATGCCGTAAACCTAATCTCACCTTCTTGCCCTGCACTCCTGACGATTGCTGTCGCAGCTCCGCTGAACAGATTCATTTCAGGATTCTGGAAGGGCATGAGAGATGTCGGGTCGCCATTAGCCGTAGCTTCAAATGTTCCGGCTCCTGATACTGTAAATTTTACTTTACGGTTGTCCGTGGGCACTATATTACCATCCTTGTCGGCTACTTGAATAGTGATATATGCCAGGTCATCGCCATTGG
The DNA here is from genome assembly GCA_963599995.1 of Coprobacillus sp. CAG:698. Classification (GTDB taxonomy): domain Bacteria; phylum Bacteroidota; class Bacteroidia; order Bacteroidales; family Bacteroidaceae; genus Bacteroides. The sequence continues at coordinate 17,791 of CAVCAX010000366.1, read as the reverse complement.
CAAGGAGGGCATGCCTGTTGGGAGTAAGCACCAGATGATGGGGCTTGCCGGCTGTCCTTACAATTTTTTCTTCGGTCTTATGGCCGTCAGCATCGTAAGCAACGACTTTAAGTTCACCCGGTTCATAGACCGTTTCATTCCACATAAGCCTGTAACGGGTCTGTAGGGTGGAATCGTTCTTTTCTTTCATTCCCTGACTCTTACCGTTGATGAACAGTTCTGCTTTCGGATAGGAAGTATAAACAAATACCGGTGTTATCTGCCCTTCACGTCCTTTCCAATTCCAATGGGGAAGAATATGCAGGGTAACCTCATTCTTATTCCAATGGGAGCGATAAAGATAATACCGGTCTTTAGGCAAAGAGGCCAAATCCACTATGCCGAATACAGAACTATGACTGGGCCATGCATCTGTATCGTAAGGAGATGGCTCACCGAGATAGTCAAATCCGGTCCATACGAACTGACCGATAACCCATGGCTGCTCATCCATATAAAAATCTATGTCGGGTGTATTCGACCAGTCACAGGTTTCGTTGTCGTAACTTGACGATTGGTTGTCGGGATGCAGGACGGAATTATGTTCTTTCTCGAATGAAACAGGGAAATGATAAACACCTCTTGATGACACCGTTGATGCTGTCTCGGAACCGAGAATCATCTTTTGGGGAAGTTTCTTATATGCACGCTCGTAATATTGGGGCTTATAATTAAAACCAGGAATATCCAGAGATGCAGCAAAACCATTGTCAAGGACTGCTCCTATCTGGTCCATTCCACAGGTAACAGGGCGTGTATTATCAAGTGATTTCACTAAATTTTGAAGCATCGTAAGTTCGGCAACGCCGTCAGGACCCCATTGGCTCGGAACTTCATTCCCGATGGACCACATGACAACCGAGGGACTATTGCGATACTGCTTCACCATATTGGTAATATCTTTAGCAGCCCATTCGCTGAAGAATGCTCCATAACCGTTAGGTGATTTAGGGCGGAATCCCCAATCATCAAATGGTTCTATCATAAGCATCATGCCAAGTTCGTCGCATAATTCCACCAGTTCCGGTGCCGGCATATTGTGAGACGTCCTTATGGCATTTGCTCCCATGTCTTTCATCAGTTCTATCTGATGGCGGATCGCCGATTTATTAACAGCAGCTCCTAACGGGCCTAAATCATGGTGATTGCAGACTCCTCTGAATTTGGTAGGTTGCCCGTTCAGGAAGAATCCTTGCTCCGGGATGTATTCAATTTTCCGCACTCCAAAACGTGTGGTATAGTTGTCCACTACCTGTCCGTTTATTTCTATACTTGTACGGGCTGTGTACAACCGTGGATATTCCGGACTCCAAAGTTCCGGATCGGGAATGAGAAAATTCTGGACATGCCTCTGTCCCTGTGATGTAAAAGGTGCGTTGTTAGATGCGACAACGATGCCTTCGGGAGAAACAATCTCCGTGTTAACATTGACCTTTTCACCTTTCTTAGTACCGGCTATATCCATTTCCAGTCTTACAGATGCCTTTTCGGCAGAGACAAAAGGGGTCGTGATATATGTCCCCCAGGTAGGAATATGCACTTTAGCAGTATTGACAACATGGACATTCCGGTATAGTCCAGCTCCGGGATACCATCGGGAAGCACGTTCAAAGTTTTCAAGTTCAACTATCATATCATTGTTACCGGGTACGACAGCATCCGTCACATCCGCATAAAATGAATTGTATCCGTACGGCCAATAAGCCACTTCTTTCCCGTTGACTTTGACATGGGCATTGCTCATGGCTCCATCAAACACAATCGTGATGTTGCGATTGACCGTATCGGCGATCTCAAAGGTGGTGCGGTAGGTCCCTTGCCCAATGAACGGAAGGCCGCCCGTTCTACCTGTTTTCTCCGTTTTCTCTGTCTCGCCATTCTGCTCGACGGCAACAGTCTGGAGGTCATTGGTCCTGTTGAAAGGACCGTAGATGGCCCAGTCGTGCGGAACTCTGACCTTTTGCCATTTAGTTGTATCACCGGGCCGTCCTTTGGTAAATTCCCAACCCTCATTCAGGGTCGTGACGCTCCTTTGGGCATGGATGTTGACAGTTAGGCTCCCCAAAAGAGCCATTACTGCCAACAAAGAGATTTGTCTGTTCATATCCATTATTTATTTTTAAATGCATCAAGTGCTACGGTCGGAGCATCATTATCGAAACAACCAAGATTATAACCGTCGTTGTAACCGTTGGGTGCCTGAGGCTCCCAATAAAAGATACCTTCTACGGATGCTCCCATCATTTTGGTAATCAATTGTTTGCAAAGTTCACCCTGATCGTAGGGCATACCGATTTCACAAATCATTACAGGCTTGTTGTATTTTTGTTTCAGATGGTTGATGTTTGCGATACAATCATCGGCTACCTTCTGCCAGCCGCCACTTTCGCCTTGTTGCTCTGCCCAATAAGGGTATAACGACATGCCGATCATATCGTATTTGCCACCGTTGTTCTCGAGGATATCAAACATCCTGTCGTATGCCCACTGGTTGTTTCCGCCATCCAGATGGACTATGACCATAGCTTCCGGGAAAACAGATTTTACCGCCTCGTATCCTGCATTGTTAAGCTGGGTAAGCTGGACGGGATTATCCACGGAACCGACCGGAAGCATCATGCCGGGAGTCGTTTCATTACCAATCTGTACCCATTCGGGTGTCACACCGGCGTTCTTTAAGGCGTTAAGTGTTTCAGTGACATGATTTCCGACGGCTTTAGTCAGGTCGTCGAAAGACAGTGTTTTCCATGCCTCCGGCATTTCCTGATGTCCGGGATCGGCCCATGTGTCCGAAAAATGGAAGTCGATCATCGTCCTGAGGCCAAGATTTTCGGCACGGCGGGCTTTGAGAACAACATCGTCCATGCTGTTCCATCCGTCTTTGGGGTTTACCCATACGCGGAGACGGATTGAATTGACCCCGCAATAGTCACGAAGGAGTTTCATACATTCCATTTCCTGACGGTCTTCACCGGGGGTATAGAATTTACGTCCTTCGGATTCCATTTGGGTAAGCCAACTGACATCTGCTCCACGGGCAAAACCTGTTTCTTTCACGATTATCGAAGTATCTTCCTGTCTTGGGTTGGTGACAGGACCGTCTTCCGAGCATGAACCGCAGAATACTGCGGTTGTCAATGCTAAAGCGGATAATATTGTTGTCATTTTCATTGAACTATTTTTTTTATTTAAGAGAATAAGAATATGTTTGTGTACCGAAATTAACTCTGAGAATATATGTTTCGCCCACAGTCAAGGCGTTGTCACCGTCAAATCCGGTAGTGGCATCAGAGTGACCGAGTTTCAGGTTTCCATCACTACCCCCGAAGAAAAGTCCCCAATCGCCGTTTATAAGTACCTTTACACCCCATGGCGTTTCCTTCTCCTTCACAAATTCAGCGGTGAAGACTTCAGGATTGTCCGGCAACTGTACCATCTCGTGTTCAGACCAGTCGTCATTAAGACCGGTGAATGTGACCTTTTCAATTTTGGTAAGTTGATATGTAAGGGCTTTCATATTGAAATCCATTACATACAACCCCTCTTCAGGAGCGGGAATATTACCATCTGAGTCTGCAAATATAAGACTTCCACTTAGTGGCGTTGCCCCGTCTGCAGCCTTGTAGGCCGAAGCCCAGTCCGGTTGTGTATATGCGCGATAACCCCATTCCGAATGAATCCAATGAGCACCGCCATAAGATAATGTACTCTCATCATATAAGGAGATGTAATCATCGAATCCATCCCAAGTCACAACTCCGGAGAAATAAAGACGGGGTTCGACTTCAGGTTCCGGAGCGGCTTCTCCTGCACCGATCTTTAAAGCTAACGGATTGGACAGGTCAAGGACGAGTGTCGTTTCTCCGGCGGGAAGAGTTACCGTGATGTTTGAACCACTTTCACCGAATGTCAGACTTTCACAATTACCGCCAAAAGCAACATTCTGTTCGATGGCCGGACCCATGTCGGTTGTCTCTTTGTTGTAAAGACTTCCTTTACCCTTTACGGTAATCGTGACCGAAACAGCGCTTGAGAGGTTTATAGGTAAAGTCCACTGGTTGGTTTTCATATTATACGTCATCTCTCCGGCAATCTCTCCGGCGACGGTAAGATTGTCGATGTGGATTCCGCTCCACCAGCCTTCCTGGGTATTGAGTGTGGTGAAATAACATCCGGCAGGGTTAGGAAACCAGAAATTCCAGTGGTCATCGGCAGAAGATGCATAGAAGGTCTTACCGCTTTCGCCCAAATTTCCCCATACGACATTGTTGGCCTCGCGGAACCACCAGTTTGTCCATCCGTTCACGCCCATGAATCCCTGATATATTCCGTTCTCTTCAGGAGAGGCAAGTTTCATGGATGTCTCGTTCCAATCCTTGTCAAGGACAGTTCCCAGAGTAAGATGGATTCTGTAAGGCTGTACCATTACTTTGAGTGTGGAAGAGTATGCCGCTTCCAGATTAGCTGCAAGTACAGATTTTATCCGGATATACAAAGGGGACTTTTCATCAACATTATAATCCAGTCTTCCTAATAAGGAGTTCAATTCCTCACAAAGG
>CAVCAX010000366.1:3151-13183 GCA_963599995.1 Coprobacillus sp. CAG:698 | reverse complement strand
TTGACGAAAACGATTCATCCTTTGAAAACTGGATGGTTTCTTCCGCTGCATTTACAGGAGCCTGAAGCAGAGTGTCGCTGAGGGTGAGCTTGCCGTTGCCGCTCCAATAGATTGTCATAGCGAGAGCCTGGGGATTGTCGGGGGTCAATATGATATCCCCTGATGCGCCATCCAATGAAATTTCATCGGAAGGATGAACGTAAACCGGGTCGATGTCGCTGTTGCAGGAAACGAGGCTGAATGTTACAATTCCTGTCAACAATGCCGTTTTTAAAATAGTATCGAGTTTCATAATTGATTATCAATATTGAGGATTTGTTAAATTCGGATTTGCTGTCAGATCCGTGTCGGGAATAGGATATATGTTATATTTGTCGTTTACAGAACGGCCATCCAACACGCCGCCTTTCCACTGCCAGATATAAGCATCCGATGTGAATTTTCCAAAACGGATAAGGTCTGTACGGCGGACGGATTCGAGATAGAGTTCGCGGGCTCTCTCATCGAGCATGAAATCAAGCGTGAAATCAGAATCGGAAATCTTTCCGCTTTCATCATTCTTGTATGCACGAAGACGAACGTCATTCACGAGGTCAAGAGCCTCTGATCTTGAAATTCCAGCTCCGCCACGGAGAAAGGCTTCCGCTGCCATGAGATACACATCGGCAAGGCGAATCATCGGATAATCCGTGGAACAACCTGTTGCTGCAGAATTTGAGGCGGCTGTTCCGTCATCCGTAAGATTCGTGAATTTTTCAAAGAAATACCCCTCTGACTGGTTATCGATAGCTCCGGTGAAGAATTGTTCCTGACCATCGGTATAGAACATAGCCCGTGTATCACCGGTATTATTGACATCACCGAATTTGGAAACGATTTCTCCACGGGCCCGGAACATACCCCAGCCGCTTGTAAGGCCATATTTGGCAGGATTCTGAGAACTTGAATTACCGCAGGAACCACAAACGAGGTAGGTTCCGCCTCCCCAAGTCACAGTAGTCGTGGCATCGCATACCATGGCAAATAGAATCTCGTGTGTACGCTTATGGTTGTCGGCATTGAAAAGTTTCGCATAATCCGGTTCAAGATAATAAGAAGGATTTGAGATCACCTTATGACAAGCCGTAATACATTCTGTATAATACTTCGTGTCAATAGCTCCACGGTAAACAGCACTGTTCAGGTAGAGACGTGCAAGAAGTGCCCAGGCAGTCGGTTTGCTTGCCCTTCCGTATTCATTCGTATCCGGAAGCGCTGCTGACGAGCCGTCTGCTACCAGGTCTTTCAGTTCGCTCTCTATGAAGTCGAACAGACTGATTCCATCGTAAGCTTCCGGAATAAAGCCGGTGACAGGCGTGTTCTCATCTACCTTTGGACCCTTACGGTAAAGGTCGAGTACCATCCAATAGCTGAATGCTCTCATGAAGCGGGCCTCAGAACGGTAGCCACTGATCTCTTCTTGCTCGGCAGCAGAAAACCTTGAAAGGGATTCGTCGGAACAATTACGGAGGAATTCATTGCAGAGCGCAATGTTGAAGAACAGCCAATAATATGAATCTGATACCCAGGAGTCCTTGGAATTCCAGTTGATATAAGTCAATTCTGTAAGATTGTTGCCCGATAACCATGTATTGGCAACTTCATCGGTGGCAGCTTCCTGCAGATTGAAGTAACCTCTGGAGAAGTCCTGTCCGTTTATGGTTGTCAAGTCACCGTTATCGCCACCCTGCCCCTGACCGGCAAGTATATACGAAGCATATATTTTGGCAAGGACTTTTTTATAATTCTGTGCATCTGAATACACCTCACTGGAGGTGGTTTCGGTTACGGGCATTTGATTCAAATCGTCTGTACAACTGTTCAGTAACAGCCCGATTCCCATTGCAATGCCGAATAGTATATTTAACTTTTTCATGATTTTTGATTTAGAAATTGAGACCGATAGTAACGGAATATGTTCTTGGACGAGGATATACTGCGGTATCCACACCGTTTGAACTTTCCGGATCCACACCCGTGTACTTGGTTATGGTAAATACATTCTGCACCATGGCTGATATATGGAGATTCAGACTTTTGTAAATCTGCCCGAAATCATAAGTTAGCTGAAGGTTATCCATTTTAAGAAACGATGCGTTCTCAAGGTAGTAATCGCTTTGGAACTGACGACGGGTGAAGCGGGTGTCAAGGAAACTACGGTTTAGATTGTTAAGCTGATAGTCATTATAACTCATGGTTTCCCATGCACCGGTGTTCATTGCCATACCATTGAAGATATAGCCACCGATATTGGCACGGAGAGAAGTCGACAAAGACCATTTCTTATATCGGAGCTGAGTTGAAAATCCGAGAATCCAGTCGGGAGCGGGAGAATGACTGTGATAACGGTCGTTGTTTGTAATCTCTCCGTCACCGTCAAGGTCTGCATACAATCCTTCTATAGGCTTTCCGGTCTCCTCGTCATAGAGTTGTTTATACAGATAGAAGGAATAAGGGGCATAGTCAGTTGAGAATACCTGCATCTGATAAGCATCGATCCATGGACCCACTTCCGTGTCAGGGCTTGGGGCACCGGGGGTAAGCGTCAGATTTTTGATACGTACCCGCTGCCATGCGGCATTTGCAGTAACGTTCCATGACCAGTCCTTGTTGTCGATGAGATGTGCTGTAAGTGCGAGTTCAACACCCTTTGAATCCACATTACCGACATTCTCAAGCATCAGTTTGTCAAAGTTCGTACCTGCGGGTACGGGGACAGTGGCAAGCAGATTTTCCGTCTTACGCGTGTAGAAGTCTGCTGAGAATGTGAATCTGTTGTCAAAGAAAGCAAGGTCAACGCCATAGTTCCACGATTTGGTGGTCTCCCACTTCAAGTCAGGATTATATGCCTCCGGTCTGTATGTATAAACGGGATTCCCGCCAAACAGATATTGGGCTCCATCAAGACCGGGAGTATACACAGGGATATATCCGTAATTGCTAATGCCGTCCTGCTGTCCGGTCACACCGTATGATACACGGAGTTTCATATCGTTTACCCAACTGCGCAGCGGCTTAAAGAATTTTTCCTGAGATACGCGCCATGCCAGAGCGACTGACGGGAAGGTACCCCAACGGTTATCTTGTGAAAAACGGGAAGATCCGTCACGGCGTACAGTCGCCGTCAGCAGATAACGGTCCATGAGTGTGTAATTCAGACGCCCGTAATATGAAATAAGAGAATGGCGCTGGTCGGTGGCTGCCGATGTCGATTGCTGTACTCCATCTGCGTTAAGGATAGCGTAAAACGGAGTCGTATATTTCCAATGCTGGTAATCGTAACCAAACGTTGCATCAATATTGGAATGGATGGCATCAAAATCATGGTTATAATTAGCATAGACAGTCAGCAAACGGTTGTAATTCTTCTGAGGCCCGTATTTATAATCGCGTCCTCCGGTGGTATAATAAGAGATAGCTTCTTTCGGTACATATATCTTACCCTCACCCTTCGACCAGTCATAGCCTCCAGTGGCATGGATTCGTAATCCTTTTGCCCAACGGATATTCCAGTCTACATCCATGTTGCCGATTACGCGATATACATCGGAAGTGGACTTGTATTGCTCCAGACGGCCTAAAGCATTGGCAAGGGCACCGGTGACAGGTATACCGTTGGCGTCAATGGCTTCATTGTATCCTCCGAAGGCATCATTTCCGGAATAGACCGGAATAGTAGGATTGAGCGTAGCTCCGCCCCAAATCGCATCCGTATCCGCAAAACGGTTCTTTGAATACGTCCCTTTCAGACTGAGTTGGAAGCGAAGTTCGTCATGGAAGAAAGAGGGGGTAAGATTAAGGTTACCCGTGAAACGCTTGGCATTATCTGTTTTAAGGATACCGTCCTGATAGTAAGCTCCGGTAGAGACGCGGAAAGGCAACCATGACGCTGCACGGCCCGAAACACTCAGGTTATTGTCCGTACCCAAGGCTGTCTGGTAGATCAGGTCATTCCAATTGGTCCGGCTATTACCAAGAAGCGACTTCTGACGGTCTGTTCCGAGTTCATTGACAATTCCGATGAACTCATCGGTCGAAAGCATATCCGAGGTTTTGGTTCTTGTCGATAATGAGTTGGTAGTCTGAAAAGAGACCTTTATGCCATCACCTTTCCCTTTTTTAGTCGTAATGATGATGACACCGTTTGAAGCACGAGAACCGTAGATTGCCGTAGAGGAAGCATCTTTAAGGATTGTCATGCTCTCGATATCGTTCGGATTGATCATGCTAAGAAAGTTTCCGCTACCGCTGACAGAACCACCGACTTCCATCGGAACGCCGTCAAGTACAATAAGGGGATCATTGGAAGCATTGAGTGAGGCACCCCCACGAACACGTATAGTCGAACCGGCTGTTGGAGAACCACCGCCATTGACAATCTGCACACCGGCAATTTTTCCATTGACGAGTTCCTCCGGTGAAGAAATCATACCCTTATTGAAGTCCTTTTCACTGACGGTGGATACAGAGCCTGTAAGGTCATCTTTCTTCCTTACACCATATCCGATCACAACCACTTCATCAAGTTCTTTGCTGTTGGGTTTCAGGGTTACATTCATTACATTCGACGTTATGTCCAACGTCAGATTATCGTAACCTACATAAGAGAATGTGAGCTGTTTCGCCGTTGCAGGAATTTTCACCGTATAGTGACCGTCTATATCAGTGACGGCACCTGTCGGTTCACCTACAACTTTTACCGTTGCGCCGATAAGGGGCTCTCCGGTCTCGTCAATGACAGTACCCGTTACTGTCCGCTGAGTCTGGGCATAAGTCGAAGCGGGTATAAGGAGAATTGAGATGATGAATCCCAATAGCCAGCTCCTTAATTCGGCGTAGCCAATTGCTTTGTAGTCCATTGTTTATAGTTGTTAATAATAAAAATAATCAAATTCATCCGATGACATTTTCTTTTTCTTTCAACTAAAAACAATCTTTAATTACCTTGTCAAAATCATACCTACCTAACGATTGCAAATTTAAAATCTTAAAAGTGGATATGACTTCTAAAATCGGACAAATCCGGTAACAAAATGGACAATATAGCTTCTGAGTGCCTGTTTGAGGCGGTTTTTGTCTTATTTGTGACTTATACTCTCGTCTTCACTTTGATATTGGCTCGGCTTCATTCCATACTGATTCTGGAAACATTTGGCAAAATATGACGGGGTCTTGAATCCGACCATGTAACTGATCTCAGCTACGGTGAAACGATGCTGGCTCAGCAGGACTGCTGCCTTCTGGAGTCTTACTCGTCGGATATAATCCAACGGGCCTGTGCCCATATACTTTTTTATCAAGCGGTATAGCTGCTTATTGGGGATGCCGCTCTTTTCACACAACAAGTTTACATTCAAGTCGGGGTCAGAGATGTTGTCTTCGATGACCTTTACGATCTTTGCCAGCGTCTTTTCATTGACAGATTCGGCTTCGATAGGCTTGGATTCGGCTTCCGCAATTGTCTGAATCCTTACTTTTTCCCTTATTTCACTTCTTCCTTTGAGAAGTTGGCTGATACGGCCAAGTAAGGCTACCGGTTCAAAAGGCTTTGTCATAAATACATCAATGCCGAGCTTGATACTTTCATTTTCGGTCACGTTGTCGGATTTTGCTGTCAGCATAATGATGGGAAGAGATGAAAGGCGTGGATGCTGCTTAATGCGTCTTACCATTTCCAGTCCATTCATGATTGGCATCATTTCATCAACAATTATCAGATCAGGAATGATGGATGCTGCAATCGAAAGTCCGGAACGCCCGTTCTCGGCTGTGAAATAAGTATAGTTATCCTTTAGGATATCCGAAATAAAACCGGAGATTTGCGAGTTGTCTTCAACTATAAGGATCTTGGCTTTTCCGGTATCCCCACTTCCGGTGTTATTACTTGATGCCGGCTGTGCTTTTTCTGATATCGGAAGTGTTACGATGAATGTCGTACCTTGTCCCTCCTTGCTGGATAGGGTTATATTCCCTTTCATCAATTCGAGATAATTCTTTATAAGATATAACCCGAGTCCGGTACCTTCATGAAGTTTGGAAGTGGATGGAGCCCTGAACATTCGTTGAAACACAAGCGGCTGGTCTATATCTGCAATGCCTACGCCATCGTCTGAAACAGTTATCTCTACTTCGTTGTCGCTGGAACTGATTCCACAAGATATGGTCGAGCCGTCGTCAGAGTATTTGCAGGCATTTGACAGTAGATTCGTTATTACGGACTCAAATTTCACGGCATCCGCTTCAATGAATAACTGTGGGCATGAGGAATGGAAAATGAATTTTTTCTGAGTGTTGTTTTCCTTGAATACCTCGAATACGTCTTTGCAAAACTCAACCACGTCAAATGTGGATAATATCAGAAGGTTTTCATTACTGTCTTCTAAATGTTGCAGCTCCAATGTACGGTGTATCATGTTGTTAAGACGTACGGCATTGTTGTAGATGGTTTCAAGACTCCTTTTACTTTCAGGGTCTTTCGCTTTTTCCTTCATAACGCTTACCGGTCCTAATATCATTGAAAGGGGAGTTTTAAGGTCGTGGGATATTGTTGAAAGAAAAGAGAGTTTCCTTTCGACATTTTCCAGCGCTGCCTGTCTTTCCTGTTCCTGGAAAGCCCTTAAGCTTCGTTTCCTTATATACCATATAATTCCAATAATAATGCCAAAACCTATGAGGATATATAAGCAGATAGCCCACCATGATAACGCCAAGGGTGGGCTGATTTTCAGGGGGATGGATATTGGTTCGATCGGAGATCCTACAGCTTTCACCAAAACCATATAGTCTCCCATTTTCAGCTCGGAGAGTGTTATGGTATTAGCTCCTTCCGGCATAACAATCCATCTGTCTGATGTATCAGTTGGAGATTCTGATAGTTTATACATGAATCGTTGTGGCGATTCAGGAGAATAATCTAACGTACTTACTAACATGGTTATGTTCCCGCCGTATGGTATTGATATATCCTTTGTTCCTCCTTTTAAATCAGAAAGGTTAAAATAACCTTTGCCTTTGTCATGAAGTACAAGTTTTATAGCCTTGTAATCGGATATATTACCGATGTTGGAGTTATCTACTTCGAGTATTTCATCCGTTCCTCCAAGTAAAACTTTTCCGGTGGCTGTATCTTCATAGACTGCGGTATATGATTTTTGAGGAATTGGCAATAGTTTTGCTGTCAGGTAATCTCCATCAATGCTCCAGACGTTGCTTTGAGTCGATATCCAAATACCGTTACCGACTTTGCCTATAGCCAGAATAGTTTCATCGCTGTTTGTATATGGAAATTTCACTATCCGGCTATTACCTTTTCTGTCAAAAACGATCGTTCCTCCTTTGAAAGCGCACCAGATACGTCCTTTATCATCACGGCATATATGTGTCGGATAACCGCCTGTCAGTTGGTGGATGTCATATTTTTTAAATTGACCCTTTGATGGGAAATATTGGGTCAATGCATTGTCGCGGAACAGTAATATCCATATATTGCCATTGGAATCGATAATCATGTCGTTGACAAGGTCGTTGGCCAAACTTAAATTATCACCGTCCGTTAACTTGCTATCGGTATTAAGAGAATAATCCGACACTATGGTTCCGCCGTTTATGTTGAATTTTGACTTATGGACACGGTGTAATCCACTAAGGAAACTCCCTACCCAATAATAGTCTTTGTCTTCTTCAAATGAGTACACCCAATTGGAATTGTGCTCACCATTTTTATCAATGATATGGAATATATCGAATCCATTCGACGATGGATTAAATCGGTTCAAGCCGCCGTCTGTCGATAGCCATATACGATGATCGCTGTCTTCGTCTATGGACCTTATTCTATTATGCGATAACGACTTCGGTAGATTTGAATGGCGATACCAGTTAGGAATCCCACCATCTGACAACCTGATGACGCCATTTGTCCCTCCCAACCAAAGATCATTCCTGCTGTCCCGGTAAATAGAATGAATTTCATTACCTTCACCTGTATGTGCAAGTGTGCTTAGTTTGATTGTTCTGATACTATTCGAATTGGATGCGATGGAGACTCCCCGTTCATGACCAGCCCAAATATTATGGTCTTTATCAGCAAAAATACACCATATCTCATTGTTTGACAGACTCAGTTCATTCCTTGAATCGTGACGGTAGTGACGTATTGCATCCTGATACCAGTCAAATACTCCATTATCTGTTCCTATAAGAACATGTCCGTTATTACTTTTGGTGAGACTTTTGATGTTATTGTTTTCTAATGCTGCGATTCTCGTCCAGGTGTCGTTTACAGGGGTGTATTCAAACAGTGAACCTTCGCTGCCGATATAGATTTTCTCATTGTCTGGAGATTCCAACAGGCAATTTACAAAAAGATTCTTCAAATCAGGATTGCTTATGTCTGTTTTGACTTTAACGAATTCGCCGGTATTGGAATTCCATCTGGCCAGCCCATTATAAGTGCCGGCATATAATATACCTCTGCTATCTCTTAATATGGAATAGACTGACTTATGTGGCAGCCCTGCTGAATAATCGGATATTTTTCCATTATTCAGGTCCAGCAGGAAGATACCGTAAAGGCTCCCGACCCATAGCTGGTCATCGAACAGCAACATGCATCTGATCTCTTTCGGCAAAGGTACATTGGTAAAATTCACCATGCCGTTTTCGTAGTCATATATCAAGAGGCCGTTATTCCCTCCCAAATACAATTGGCCTTTACGCTCAATAATGGAATAGATTTGTGTACCGAACAATTCATTCTGTCCCACCGGATGAACTGTCACTCCGTCATAGAAATACAATCCGCTGCTGGTACCTATCCACATGATGCCACGACTGTCACGATACATACAGAAAACCGTAGTTTTCTTTTCGTCAACCGTTACGTTTTTCCATGTCAAGTCTGATTCTGGCAATTGAGGGAGTGCCCGGGCTTCCGTGCCAATGCTCCTCATTATAATCATAATGAGGAGTATCATCCATGCGGTAATTTGTTTCATTCGTTTCATGTTATTGAGATTCGGTGGTTAGTGTGCAAAGTTAGCGATTTTTAGTGATTGTCGGTTATAGCTATTAAGCCATATTATATATCATTTTGGAAAAATCTACAATGGTTAAGACACCCTTTCATTACCCTCGTCTTAGAGGCGTTGCTTTAGCTTTCTCCAATACGCAGTAGGATTAACGCTATCTGTTAATATTCCGACCACATCCACAATAGAGAAATGCCATTTCTCTTGACTCTCATCCCAAATAGCGCACATTTGCCAGTTGCGCGTTGCTGAATGATTTTTGTATGTCTTTAAAAGATGAATCCAATCTTTATTGAAATAGCATTATGGCTTAACTTCTCTGCAAACTCGGCTGTAAACAATGATTGCTTTTGAGTTTTCAGCTGTTCAAGTTTTTGGGATTCATATCCTAAAGCCAGGAATAACTTCTTACTTTCACAGACTGAATATTCTACCCCAGCAGACGGATTCAGATAAAAACCTCCATTAGCATTTTTATCCGGTGCAAAACTATATCCAACGTCACATTCTATATAAGGGGTGAATTTTCTAGGTTTTATGATTAAAAATCTTGCATTGGCAAATAAAGGGATCAGAACTTTCTCATAAATGGATAATCCTGTTCCACCACCGACAGAGAACCGTTTGTTGATGGCATAATAGCCCAGAACCTGTAATGAAAAGGGGTAGCTGCTGGCTCGCTCATGTCGATCCCTGTTCTTACACTTGTTGCAAAAGTGAAATGTTCTTTCTTTTGTGCTGTTGCCATTACAGCAGTACAGCTTGCTATAATTAGTAGAATAATCTTTTTCATTGGATCGTTACAGTTATACATTTTACAATGTGTAAAGCTGTTGTAAGCCCGGATGTATCTTTATTAATTTCTCCCGAACTTCCATTCGGACTACTATGGCCGATCAAATTTGCTTCAAATGATTTTTCTCCTAATAATAAATCGACATTGGCAGTATATACAATCGCAGGT
>CAVCAX010000366.1:0-3141 GCA_963599995.1 Coprobacillus sp. CAG:698 | reverse complement strand
ATCGCAGGTTGTCCACTTCCTTCTTTACCACCAGAATAGTTGGCTTCTCCTTTTTTGGCTGATTTGGGAAAGGCTTCATTGAAATCAGTGGAATGATTGATTTCTATTTTTACCACAAATTTCTTTAGTGCTGTTGTCGGACTTAATTTGATAGCAAAACTTCCATGTGGGGTTGCCCCTGATATGCCATCTGTTAATGGTTCTTTCTTTGTGGGCAAATAAAGTCCATCATCGTATTTTATTCCACGTGAATAACACCAATGAGGTAGAGCTTCTTTTCGTCGGTTTCCTCCCGATGCTTGCCAAGATTGAGTGGCGATCTTATGAGTTGCATAGACCGTTGAAAGATAATTTCCTTGTGTATCTTCCAGCCATACAGCAATTTGAGGTGGGCTCTTTTTGTTGATACCTAAGAACAAAGGAAAGTCATGTAGCCATTGTTCACCCTGTTCAATGCATACTTTTATATCTCCTTTCTCATACTCAATCAATTCCTGTTGGCAGGAACAAAGGCTGACAAGCCATAAATAAATCAATGTCAATCCCATTTTATTCATATTAGTTTTATTAAATTGTTATTTCATTATTGTTACTAATCGGGAACATGGTGAGCAAAAAAAACATTAGACTAGTAATGTTTCAATCTTTTTACGGGGAGAATAAGGGATTTGCTTTGCATAACCGATTCTCATTATTAATGTTGGGTGTTCCTCTTTGACAGGTAATTTCTCTCGTAAGTCCAAAGCCAATGCCGCAACTTCACACGGCTGATTCAAGAAAGCATAAGAAATTCCGATCTCAGTTACTTTTAACAGAAAGCGTTGGAGGGTTCGCCCCAAGTTAATCCACTCTTCGATTGTATCTTGTCGGGTGGTACATACAATAAAATGTGAGGAAGAATCTATTTTCTTTCTATCCGATTTGTTTTGTACATTAGGTTTTAAGAAGAAGCTTACTATGGGCCGTGCTAATATTTTGGGAAGTGGCGGATTTCCGAAAACCAAATAACTTAGCCCGTTATGTGTAGCCTCAACTTGTTTTTTATTAAATCTCATCCACGACAGCAATTCATTCTTGAAAGCAATATCAGCCATTTGAATTTCATTCCCTTTCATTATGTATTGGGTTATTGTATTTGCAAGTGGTGTATTTATTTCAGTAAAGTAGAATCGGATGCCATTTTCTTTTGGAACGGATTGAAGTTGCTGTAGAATTCCATCTGATATTTTATTGCCATTATAGATATTACGGTTTGTCTGTCGTTTCTCAATTTGATGGAATAGGGGATCTTCATTTGTGAGGCCATTTTTCGTTAATTCAAGAATAATCGCTTCCATACTGCATTCTGTTATATGGGTAGTGTAACCAAAATAGTTGGCAGCGATGCATAAGTTTTCAACAGCACAGCCTAAACTAATGAATAACTCACGATTGTTTCTATCAACGACAGGCAACGTTACCTCTAAGTTGGGGAGAACCGTAATAGTGTCGTCCGTAATGTGAAACTTCCAAGGTTGCGTGTTATGTCCTGAAGGAGCTTTAGAAGCATAACTGGCTATTTGTATGAAATCAGTTTTCATTTTGAAATACCTTATTTACTAAAACTTCAATTCCTTCGTTTATCTGTTCCCATCCTGAATCCTCATTCAGAGGAATGCCATTGTAAACCGGACAAAAATCTTCCAGCATCACCAGATAAGTAATTGACGCTGTCAGCATAGAGGCTATTGCTGCAATTTCCTTTTGGGGATGTCCTGTTAGTTCGCTTACTTTTTTTATAAGGTCTATTCCTACTTTTTCCCGTTGCTCTCTTAGCTTTACAATCATATCATTATTACAGGATAATTCCCAACGATAAAGCCTTTTCAAAGTAGGATTATTCCTTAATTGCTCTATCTGTCCTTGAAACATACTTTTCACAAATGCGGGTAGTTCTTCACGGCTGGGATATTCAAGTGGAAAATTGATCCAAAAATCATGTTGTCGTATGTAAGCAGCCATAAGTCCCTCTACCGAACCGAAATAGCGGTATATCAATATCTTTGAAACACCTGATTGGGCAGCTATAGCGTTAATGCCGATTTTCTCGAAGCCATCTTCGGCAATCATTTTACCGATAGTATCTAACAACCGCTTTTCGGTAGCTTCCCGATCTCTTTCTCCAGTAATATTTTTCCCTTTCATTTTACGTGTTGTTACTATTTGGAAACAAATATATGTTACTTATCGGAAACATGCAAATAATTTGCTTGGTAAATTTGTAGTGGTAGAAAGTTTTTTGCTATCAAGCCAATGTTGAACTTACTATGCCATCTTTACTTTCAAGCCATGCCATTGCCTGCAAATACTGCTGATATAGCGGACCTTCAAAAGGCTTATCATCTATAATATATGCTTTTTAGTCGTTCCTTTGAAGGAACACGAACCTTAAATTCCACATTATAGCCTTCACTGCTATCAATGAGTGATTGTAGGTTTTCTGTGTCAAGTATAGCTAATTAATTGGGTTACAAAAATATGATTAATCCGTCAGGATGTAGAATTTATCCTTTTGAAAAATAACAAAGTTCGGATTATTCACAGTTTTCCAATAAAGTAGGGTATCTTTGTTGGTAGAATAATGGAAAATGGATACTTTCAACTCAAATAACATCCCTATAGATTGCTCCATCTTGGAAAAACAGTTCCTTGAAAAGGGAGTTCTAAAGTCATTTGATAAGGATGACTACTTTCTTCGACAAGGTGACAAAGTAAGACACATTGGATATGTAGCAACTGGTTTTTTCCGTCTTTCTCGTATAGACACTGCTGGCAATGAATGGATTATCGGATACAGTTTTGAACATGACTTTGTTTGTGACTATCCGGCAATGGTACAGAGTAAGGGAACCTCTATAAATATTCAGGCTTCAACAGATTGCACTGTCTATCTGCTATCATTCGGAGAATTGAATGATTTTTGGGAAACCGATATGAATACACAACGTTTGGGTAGGAATATAGCGGAAACAATGTTTTCAGAAATAGCACAAAGGTTGTATAGCTTCTATGATACACCGGAACAGAGGTATATCACATTGATGCAGCGATGCCCCCAGCTACAAGAACGCTTAACGCTAAAAGAGATAGCGTCTTTTATAG
>CAVCAX010000365.1:0-5377 GCA_963599995.1 Coprobacillus sp. CAG:698 | reverse complement strand
GAATCCCACAATAAATTTTGTATCCAATCCATAGTAGTTTTTTATTAAAATTGTGGCAAAATTACTCATAACAGCGGAGGTAATCAAATATTTTTTCTCTTTTCTTTTTTTTGAATTATTGATGACATCCTGTTACTTCTCTATGCGAATTTTCTCTAAAAAAAGTACCTTATTAGAACAATTTTAATATCTTTGTCTAACAGAAAACGACACTTGGAAAGATTCTTAAGATTAAGAGCCTGTTTAAATTTTGTTCGGAATTCTTTTGAGAGTTATTTATGAGGATATTTTTTCATTTTTATGAGGAACATAGTGGGCTATGTGACGGCAGAAAAAGGAAAACAGACCGGAAATGAACTTAAAAGAAACTGAAAATGCTTTTTGAAGAAAATTTAAACAACAGGTTCTAAAGATAATACTAATCTTGTTTTTAAATTGTAATAAACTATGGCAGACAGTAAAGAAAAACTCTTCTCGGATTTTCCTCCGGTATCTACAGAACAGTGGATGGAGAAAGTGACAGCCGACCTCAAAGGCGCTGATTTTGAGAAGAAACTCGTTTGGAAGACAAACGAAGGATTCAAGGTGAAACCTTTCTATCGGATGGAGGACCTTGAAGGACTGAAGACAACCGATGCGCTCCCCGGAGAGTTTCCTTATTTGAGGGGAACCAAAAAGAACAATAACGAATGGTTTGTCCGTCAGGAAATTAGAGTGGAGTCTCCGAAAGAGGCGAATGCCAAAGCATTGGATATACTGAATAAGGGAATCGATTCTCTTTCTTTCCGTATGAAAGGGAAAGATCTCAATGCTGAGTATATCGAAACTTTACTGAACGATATCTGCGTGGAGTGCATAGAACTCAATTTCTCTACCTGTCAGGGTCATGTAGTAGAATTGGCTAATCTTCTGGTGGCTTATTTTCAAAAGAAGGACTATGATGTAAAGAAACTGCAAGGTTCTATCAACTTTGATTATTTTGATAAGATGCTGTCTCGTGGAAAGGAAAAAGGAGACATGATTCAGACGGCAAAGGCCTTGCTCGAAGCGGTCCAGCCGCTGCCTTTCTACCGGGTGTTGAATGTAAATGCGCTTTCATTGAACAATGCCGGTGCTTATATCTCTCAGGAACTGGGTTATGCACTTGCCTGGGGAAATGAATACATGAACCAGCTGACTGAAGCCGGATTGCCTGCCGCCCTGGTAGCGAAGAAGATAAAATTTAATTTCGGTATCAGTTCCAACTACTTCCTTGAAATTGCCAAATTCCGTGCTGCCCGTATGTTGTGGGCGAATATCGTAGCATCCTACCAACCCGAATGCCTGCGCGACTGTGAAAACAAAGGTCCGAACGGAGAATGCCGCTGTGCTGCGAAGATGAGGATTCATGCGGAAACTTCCACTTTTAATCTGACCCTGTTTGATGCCCATGTTAATTTGCTGCGTACGCAGACCGAGGCTATGAGTGCCGCTTTGGGAGGAGTCGATTCGATGACCGTAGTACCGTTTGACAAAGCTTATGAAACACCGGATGAGTTCTCTGAACGTCTGGCGCGTAATCAGCAGTTGTTATTGAAAGAAGAATCACATTTTGACAAAGTGGTGGATCCGGCTGCCGGTTCGTATTATATTGAGAATCTGACGGTATCCATCGCCAAACAGGCGTGGGAACTTTTCCTGGCCGTTGAAGATGAAGGCGGTTTCTACGCAGCCCTGAAGGCCGGTACCGTACAGGCTGCTGTAAACGAAAGCAATAAAAACCGTCACAAAGCGGTGGCCCAACGCCGTGAAATACTGTTGGGAACCAATCAGTATCCGAACTTTAACGAGAAAGCGGGCGATAAAAGACCGGTAGAGGCAAACGGTTGTTGCGGCGGACACCATACATGCGAAAAAGAGGTGGCTACCTTGAACTTTGACCGCGCTGCCAGCGAATTCGAGGCATTGCGCCTGGAGACTGAAGCGTCCGGCAAACGCCCGAAGGCATTCATGTTGACTATCGGCAATCTGGCTATGCGTCAGGCACGTGCGCAGTATTCATGCAACTTCCTGGCTTGTGCCGGATATGAAGTAGTCGATAATTTAGGTTTCAAGACCATCGAAGAGGGTGTGGAGGCAGCTATGGCAGCCAAGGCCGACATCGTGGTACTTTGCTCCAGCGACGATGAATATGCCGAATATGCTATTCCTGCATTTAAGGCGGTGAATGGCCGTGCAATGTTTATAGTGGCCGGTGCTCCTGCCTGCATGGACGAATTGAAAGCGGCCGGTATCGAGAATTTCATCCACGTACGTGTCAACGTGCTTGATACTTTGAAGGAGTTTAATGCCAAATTGCTAAAGTGATTTCAATCCTGAATCGTAAATCGCCAAATCGTAAAAAACAACATGAGAAAAGATTTCAAAAACTTAGATATATACGCAGCATTTCAGCCCGCCAATGGTGCTGAATGGCAAAAGGCAAACGGAATCGAAGCCAACTGGAAGACTCCGGAACATATCTGCGTGAAGCCTGTTTATACAAAAGAAGATCTGGAAGGAATGGAACATCTGGACTATGCGGCCGGTATTCCTCCTTATCTGCGCGGTCCGTATTCGGTGATGTATACGCTGCGTCCCTGGACCATCCGCCAATATGCCGGATTCTCTACTGCCGAGGAATCGAATGCTTTCTACCGTCGCAACTTGGCCTCCGGACAGAAAGGGTTGTCCGTGGCATTCGACTTGGCTACTCACCGCGGCTACGACCCCGATCACGAACGGGTAGTGGGTGATGTCGGCAAAGCCGGTGTGTCCATCTGTTCGCTTGAGAATATGAAAGTGCTGTTCGATGGCATCCCTTTGAACAAGATGTCAGTATCCATGACCATGAACGGTGCTGTGCTTCCGGTGCTTGCTTTCTATATCAATGCAGGGCTCGAGCAGGGTGCCAAACTGGAAGAGATGGCAGGAACTATTCAGAATGATATTCTGAAGGAGTTCATGGTGCGTAATACGTATATTTATCCGCCTGCATTCTCCATGAAGATTATCTCTGATATTTTTGAGTATACTTCACAGAAGATGCCGAAGTTCAATTCTATTTCCATTTCCGGTTATCACATGCAGGAAGCCGGTGCCACGGCAGATATCGAGTTGGCCTATACTTTGGCAGACGGTCTGGAATATCTTCGTGCGGGTGTGGCTGCCGGAATCGACATCGATGCTTTTGCTCCGCGTCTTTCTTTCTTCTGGGCCATCGGTACCAATCACTTTATGGAAATAGCCAAAATGCGTGCCGCCCGTATGCTATGGGCCAAGATCGTGAAACAGTTCAACCCGAAAAATCCGAAGTCATTAGCTTTGCGTACTCACTCTCAGACATCCGGCTGGTCACTGACAGAACAGGACCCGTTCAATAATGTAGGACGTACTTGTATCGAAGCAATGGCTGCCGCATTGGGACATACTCAATCCTTGCATACGAATGCGCTTGACGAGGCCATCGCTTTGCCGACAGACTTTTCAGCGCGTATTGCCCGTAATACTCAGATTTATATTCAGGAAGAGACGTATGTTTGTAAGAACGTTGACCCTTGGGGAGGTTCTTATTACGTGGAGACGCTGACGAATGAACTGGCTCACAGTGCTTGGGAGCATATTCAGGAGATTGAAAAACTGGGCGGTATGGCAAAGGCCATCGAAACCGGTATTCCTAAGATGCGTATCGAAGAAGCGGCTGCCCGTACGCAGGCCCGCATCGACTCCGGTTCGCAGACAATTGTGGGTGTGAACAAGTACCGTCTGGAGAAAGAAGCGCCGATCGATATTTTAGAGATCGACAATACGGCCGTTCGTACCGAACAGATTGAGAATCTGAAGCGGCTGAAAGAAGGGCGGAACCAGGCAGAGGTTGATAAGGCGCTTGCCGCTATTACCAAATGTGTGGAAACCAAAGAGGGCAACTTGCTCGAATTGGCAGTAGAAGCCGCCCGCGTACGTGCCACATTGGGAGAGATCTCTTATGCTTGCGAGAAAGTTGTAGGACGTTATAAAGCAGTAATCAGAACTATATCAGGCGTGTATTCATCAGAAAGTAAAAACGATAGAGATTTCAAGCGTGCTTGTGAACTCACTGAGAAGTTTGCAAAGAAAGAGGGGCGTCAACCTCGTATCATGATTGCAAAAATGGGGCAGGACGGACACGACCGTGGCGCCAAAGTGGTAGCAACCGGCTATGCCGACTGTGGTTTCGATGTGGATATGGGACCGTTGTTCCAGACTCCCGCCGAAGCAGCCCGTGAAGCCGTTGAGAATGATGTCCATGCAGTTGGTGTTTCGTCATTGGCAGCCGGACACAAAACACTGATTCCACAGATCATTGAAGAGTTGAGGAAGCTGGGACGTGAGGATATTGTAGTGATTGCCGGCGGTGTCATTCCGGCTCAGGATTACGATTTCCTCTATAAGGCAGGAGTGGCTGCTATCTTTGGTCCGGGTACTCCGGTAGCCAAGGCGGCTTGCCAGATTCTGGAAATCTTGATGGATGAGGAATAAAGTAAATAGTGAATATAAATAAGAAGAGTTAAGACACTTGGAACATAGAAATCACCCCTGTTACAGATTACCTGTAGCAGGGGTGGTTCTGTAAATAAGAGATTTTTTTCTCTTTGGGTTTGAAAACGATCTGATTACCTGAAGATTATTTTGATATTTCTACAAGAACGGGATTTACGATATTCCGGGCGTATTCATCGATCATATTCATATAATAATCCCTCTCCTTAAAATGCTCATCTGCTAATTCCCATGCTGCGTAGGCATTGAACCGGTATTTCCCTTCTTTGTCAGGCTTCATTTTTACACACCATGTTTTTAGAATATCAGAACCTTTGTCAGGGGTATTAAAGACTTCAGAATAGTTGCCTGTCGGCATGATAAGACTCATCCCCATGTACCATTCTTTATTATAAGTCTGTTTGTCATGTGTACTCATAGACACAGCTTTTTGCTCATAAGTCTCTAACCGTTGCGGCATATCGTTAAAATTCCCGACGATTCCGGTTACTAACACTGCGTTTTCGGGTAGGGAGGAAATCGTTATTTCATTTTCATAACCGTATTTCCCAGCCCAGATGGTCATCGTTTCGTGTACATCGACTTTGGAATCACTCACCTGCCACCCGTAAAAATCCAATTTGAAGATTGAACGTACCGGTCCCTTACAAACAAGTGTATAGCGCGTCGAATCTATAATGTCTGTAGTTTCTTCTATATTGACTCCCATGCGTAGCAGGGTGTCGGGCAATTGTACGGCTATACCTCCAAGCCCGAAGGAGTTTGCTGCACTCATAATGTCTCTTCCCCAAGTCCGAAGCACGTGGTATGTGTCACCGGG
>CAVCAX010000364.1:8499-21814 GCA_963599995.1 Coprobacillus sp. CAG:698 | reverse complement strand
CACTGCACGTATCGGTGAAAATGTATACATCGGAGCATTTGCCTACATCGGCGAAAACACGGTTATCGGAGATAATACTCTCGTCTATCCTCACACCTATGTAGGAGACAATGTGAAGGTCGGTAATAACTGCCTTCTTTATTCCAACGTAACGGTCTACCACGATTGCCGCATAGGCAATGAATGTATCTTACACTCAGGGGCAGTAATCGGAGCAGACGGTTTTGGATTCGCACCGACTCCGCAAGGTTACGAAAAGATTCCTCAAATCGGCATTGTCATTCTTGAAGACAAGGTTGACATTGGCGCCAACACCTGCGTTGACCGTGCAACAATGGGAGCAACAATCGTTCACAGTGGCGTAAAACTGGATAACCTTGTTCAAGTGGCACACAATGACGAAGTAGGTTCACATACGGTTATGGCAGCCCAAGTAGGAATTGCCGGTTCTACTAAAATAGGAGAATGGTGTATGTTCGGCGGGCAAGTAGGCATTGCCGGTCATATCAAAATAGGTGATAAGGTGAATCTCGGAGCACAATCCGGTGTACCGGGCAGCATCAAATCCGAAAGCCAGCTAATCGGTACTCCTCCAATGGATCCGAAACAGTACTTCAAAGCTGCCGTCGTACATAAAAACTTACCGGATATGCAACAAGAGCTGCGTAATCTGCGCAAAGAGCTTGAAGAATTAAAACAACAACTAATAAATAAGTAACCAATGCTGAAACAAAAAACTCTGAAGGATAGCTTTTCACTGAGAGGAAAAGGTCTTCACACTGGTCTTGATCTGACAGTAACATTTAACCCAGCGCCCGAAAACCACGGATACAAAATTCAACGTATCGATCTGGAGGGACAACCGGTCATTGATGCTGTGGCAGACAACGTGACGGAGACGACACGTGGTACTGTGTTAGCCAAAAATGGAGTAAAAGTAAGCACCGTTGAACATGGAATGGCCGCTCTTTATGCCTTAGGTATAGACAACTGCCTCATTCAAGTAAACGGTCCGGAGTTTCCTATTCTGGACGGTAGTGCACAATATTACGTACAAGAGATAGAAAAGGCCGGCATAGAAGAGCAAAATGCCGTCAAGGATTTTTATATAATCAAATCGAAAATCGAATTTCGCGATGAGAAGACCGGTTCGTCCATCATCGTATTGCCGGACGAAAATTTCAGTCTGAACGTATTGGTATCCTACGATTCTACGATTATCCCCAACCAGTTTGCAACCCTGGAAGATATGAGTAAATTTAAAGATGAAGTAGCTGCCAGCCGTACATTCGTATTTGTCCGTGAAATCGAACCGTTGCTATCGGCCGGACTGATCAAAGGAGGTGACTTAGACAATGCCATTGTTATCTATGAGCGTAAGATGTCTCAAGAAAGTTACGACAAGTTGGCGGATGTCATGGGAGTTCCCCACATGGATGCCAACCAATTGGGATATATTAACCACAAACCGTTGGTATGGCCCAATGAGTGCGCCCGCCACAAGTTGCTCGATGTCATCGGTGACCTTGCCCTTATCGGAAAACCCATCAAAGGCCGCATCATTGCAACCCGCCCGGGACATACGATCAACAACAAGTTTGCCCGTCAGATGCGTAAAGAAATTCGTTTGCACGAAATACAGGCTCCCATATACAACTGCAACGAAGCACCTATCATGGATGTAAACCGCATCCGCGAACTGCTTCCTCACCGCTATCCATTCCAGTTGGTGGATAAAGTGATTGAAATTGGCGCCAACTATATCGTAGGTGTCAAGAATATCACATCCAACGAGCCTTTCTTCCAAGGTCACTTCCCAGAAGAACCGGTAATGCCGGGAGTGCTTCAGATAGAAGCAATGGCACAGATCGGAGGATTGCTCGTACTCAATTCAGTAGACGAGCCTCACCGCTATTCTACCTATTTCATGAAAATAGACGGTGTGAAATTCCGCCAGAAAGTAGTGCCGGGAGACACCCTGATCTTTCGGGTAGAATTGTTAGCTCCTATTCGGCGAGGCATATCCACCATGAAAGGTTACGCTTTCGTAGGTGAAAAGGTAGTATGTGAAGCGGAATTTATGGCTCAAATAGTAAAAAACAAATAAATTATGATAAGTCCCTTAGCGTATATTCACCCTGAAGCAAAAATCGGGGAAAACGTAGAGATCGGCCCTTTCGTTTACATCGATAAGAATGTGGTGATCGGCGATAATAACAAAATTATGCCCAATGCCAATATCTTATACGGTTCACGTATCGGCAACGGAAACACTATTTTTCCGGGTGCCGTTATCGGTGCTATTCCACAAGATCTCAAATTCCGTGGAGAAGAAAGTACTGCCGAAATCGGAGACAACAACCTCATTCGCGAGCAGCCAAAGGAAAAACAATCGTTGGCAGTAATAATCTGCTGATGGAAGGCGTGCATGTTGCCCACGATGCCATCATTGGCAACGGCTGTATTATCGGTAACGCAACCAAAATGGCAGGAGAAATTATCATCGATGATAATGCCATTATCAGCGGCGCCGTATTAATGCACCAATTCTGCCGCGTAGGCGGATATGTTATGATTCAGGGCGGATCACGTTTCAGTAAAAACATCCCCCCTTATATCATTGCCGGACGCGAACCCATCGCTTACTGCGGAATCAATATCATTGGCCTTCGCCGCCGTGGATTCTCCAATGAGACAATTGAAAGAATCCACAACGCTTACCGCATCATCTACCAAAGCGGTTTAAATATCTCCGATGCTCTTACAAAGGTGGAAGCAGAGATAGAGATGAGTCCGGAAATAGAATATATTATCAGTTTTATACGCAACTCAGAACGGGGAATCATTAAATAACAAATCTGTTTATTGACACATATATATATTGAAATTTTAAAATATTATCATTATGATATACAGATTTACCATCATATCTGATGAAGTGGATAATTTCATCAGAGAAATACAAATTGATCCGGAAGCTACTTTTTATGACTTCCATGAAGCGATATTAAAATCGACCGGGTATACCGACGATCAGATGACCTCCTTTTTCCTTTGTGACGATGACTGGGAAAAAGAGAAAGAGATCACATTGGAAGAGATGGATGATAGTCCGGAAATGGACAGTTGGGTCATGAAAGATACCACTCTCAACGAACTGATTGAAGATGAAAAACAAAAACTGCTCTACGTCTTCGACTACATGACAGAGCGTTGCTTCTTCATAGAACTGTCTGAAATCATCACCGGAAAAGAGATGAAAGGTGCCAAGTGTACAAAGAAAGCAGGAGATGCACCGAAACAGACCATGGATTTTGAGGAAATGGCCGCTACCGGCGGTTCATTGGATCTGGATGAAAATTTCTACGGTGACCAAGATTTCGACCTTGAGGACTTTGATGCCGATGGTTTTGATATGGGTGGCGGTGCAACGGAGACAGGATCTTTTGACGAAGAGAGATTTTAAGTTCCAATAATATCGGATTTACGATTAGACGATTTACTATTTACGAGTGGAAATACAGCTCTTCCAAATAGCCAATCATCTAATCGTGAACCGGATTATACGCCCAAAGAGCTATCGAGTACTCATCTCTCCGATCTTGTAATCGCTTATTATCTCTCCTTACGGAAGCATAAATAAAGCAAGACCTTCGGCTAATTGTAACAAGAATTTCAATCTGTTAATTGTAACAAGATTCTCAATCTGTTAATTGTAACGAGATTCCCAATCTGTTAATTGTAACGAGATTCTCCAATCGTAAATAGTAAATCGTCTAATCGTAAATCCCTTTATGCCCTCTCCTACCCTTATCGTCCTTATTGGCCCTACCGGAGTTGGAAAGACGGAGTTAAGCCTCCGTTTAGCGGAACATTTTCATACAAGTATTGTCTCTGCCGATTCCAGACAGATTTATGCGGACCTTAAAATAGGTACTGCCGCCCCTACTCCGGAGCAACTGAAACGGGTGCCTCATTATCTGGTAGGGACGCTAAAACTCACCGATTATTATAGTGCGGCACGTTACGAAGAGGAAGCAATGGCTATTCTCGAAAAGTTATTTCAAGAACATGAAGTAGTCATTCTCACAGGAGGTTCAATGATGTATGTGGATGCTATATGCAAAGGTATTGATGACATCCCTACTGTGGATGCAGAAACACGGGAGATGCTGCTGCAAAAATACGAAGCCGAGGGACTTGAGAATCTCTGTTCCGAGCTAAAACTGCTCGACCCGGAATATTACAAAATCGTTGATTTAAAGAATCCCAAACGGGTAGTCCATGCCCTCGAAATCTGTTATATGACAGGGAAGACCTATACCTCTTTCCGAACACAAAAAAGGAAAGAGCGTCCTTTCCGTATCCTAAAAATAGGATTGACACGCGATCGGGCCGAACTTTATGACCGTATCAATCGCCGGGTAGACGTAATGATGGAAGAAGGATTGCTTGAAGAAGCACGGAAGGTATATCCCTATCGCTCACTCAACTCACTCAATACGGTAGGATACAAAGAGATCTTCAACTATTTGGACGGAATTTGGGAACTCCCTTTTGCCATTGAAAAGATAAAGCAAAATTCACGTATTTATTCACGTAAACAGATGACCTGGTTCAAACGGGATGAAGAGATACAGTGGTTTCACCCTGACCAAGAAGAAGAAATCATGCAAATGCTGCAAGACATGGGATATCATTCATAAAGAATGCAATAAAAGAGAGAATGATTGCAATGGTTCTTCCACAAAAGATGCAATCATTCATAAAGGATGATGGTTAAAAAGGGAGCAGTAGAAATTCAGTGAAGACAAGCATAAATCTTTGTAATATAAGTCTTTGCGGCTCTAAAAAAAGCAAGGAGCGCCTTTCCTCAGAACGCCCCTTGCTAAAACAATTAAGAGAGAGAGAATTAGAGTATTTTAATCAGCTTTTAAAGTAATAGTCAGCGGATCGGCATTCTTTACTTTAATTTTTTCCGTTTGCATGCCGACATAGCTGACAGAAAGAACAGCACCTTTCAGAGCACCCAACTTAAAAGTCCCGTTAAGATCGGTAACACTCCCTGTTGTTGTTCCTTCAATTTGCACACAGGCTCCGATAACCGGATTGCCATTCACATCACACACTTTTCCAGTCACCAAATTTTCATTACCGGATGTACCCGGTGCATGCACACCACTGACGTTTTTTGAATCATTGGAATCCGGTTTATCCTGAATAGCCTTATCACCTACTGCTTTTTCATTCTGTCTGGCCTGATATTCTTCCTTAGTCAACAGAGTTATGACAATAGCCCCCTCTTTTGCACGAGAGCCATAGATGGCTGTTGCCGATGCATCTTTCAAGACAGTGATTGATTTTATCCAGTTCGGATCAATCGCATTGAAGGTATTTCGGGCAATTTCCTTACCGTCGACTATGATAAGCGGTCCGCCTGCATTCTCTTCAGAAGAAGCGGTATCGCCATCTATTGAACTGCCACCATCAAGCCGGAAAGATACCGGAAGTGTGTACACCACATCTACCACTTTACCGCCTTGCCTTCCAGGTGTCCAATCCGGCATGCTCTTTATAAGCCGGATAGCCTCTTCGTCCAAATAAGGATCAACGCTCCGGGCTACCTCTGGAGAAACAATCTTCCCTTTCTTGTTGACAACAAACCGCACGATAACACGACCTTGCGTACCCTTTTCTTTAGCTATTGCAGGATAACTCATATTCTCCCGCAAATATTCCATCAGCGCACTATTGCCACCCGGATATTCAGGCATTTTTTCTGCTACCCAAAAGACACCGCCCTCAGACGATTTTCCGGCATTCCTCTTTTTCGTCACATCTGCCGTGTCCTTTACTGCAGGAATCTCCGGAACATCGAGTGAATTTATCACTTTGCTTACCTCGGCAGCAACATTTTCCACCGTTTTTGTTTCTACAATTACCGCCAAATCATTAACTTTGACAGCTGAAATTTCTTCTGCTTTTTGAGAAATTTCGGGACGGGCAAAAGCAGTTATGGTAATAGCTGCTAACGGAAGTACATACAAATACTTCAAACGTGCCCACGGATTTGATTTTTCTTTTAACATCATAGTGATACGTTTTTTAAGTGTACTGTGATTAAAGCTGTTGGCCATAGAGTAGAGCCTTGTGCCGACAGCTTTTTTTATTAATAATAATTGATATTGCTTTGCGTCAACACCTTCCTTGATTACCGTCTCATCCGCTTCGTATTCATGAATATTCTGCAGTTCTTGTTTCAATAACCATGATGCAGGATTAAACCATTGAAAAAAGATACAAAGATCTGCCACCAACAGATCGATGGAGTGATGATTTCTGATATGTGCAGTTTCGTGAATGAGTATCTCCCGTCCATTCTCTTCAAGATCGGCCTCAGAAATAACGATATATTTCATCCAACTGAAAGGAGCTATTTTTCTATCATGTATAACGAGCCGGATACCGGAGTGAAACATCTCCTTTCTACCCGAACGGAGCAACAGCAGCAAACGGGCAAGCGAATAAACATTACGGCATGTGAAGAACACGATACCGGCAAGATAAATAATAAAAGCTATCTGAATGCCGGATAAGGTGGTATCCTTAACCTCAACCGGAGCAGCAACCGCAACATCCTGAGAGTAGAAACCAGCCATGATAAGAAGCTGCTCTAAAGTCATCATGGTATGCGTCATCTCCGTAGGTTGTGCAACAGTCACCTCAAGCAATGGCATGAGCAACGACAAAAAAAGGATTCCCAATAAAGCGATCCGATTAAAGCGATGAAAAGTTTCTTTACTCAGCAACAATCTATAAAAAAGATAGAATAACGCCAGGCAAACAGATGACTTCAATATATAGACGAAAAAGACTCCCATAAGTTTTTTCTTTTATGGCACATGTTACTTCTTGTTATGTGCATTCTCCACTTCACGTATAAGCTGTTTAAGATCATCGAGCGAGATGTCTTCCTCACTGACTAATGAAGAGATAGCGCTGAGATAAGAATTATTGAAATACTTACGGATGACATTCTTCAGCGTACCCTTATGAAAGTCTTCCTCACTGACCGCTGCATAGTACTGATAGGTATTCCCATAAGTTTTATGAGCGAGGAATCCTTTATCTTCCAACCCCCGGACAATAGTAGACAATGTATTGAAATGCGGTTTCGGCTCATCATAGAAAGCCAGCATTTCTTTCACAAACAGAGGGCCTTTCTTCCAGAAAAAACCCATGATCTCTTCTTCTTTAGCTGTTAATCCTTTCATATCTGTACCAATATTTAAGGCAAATAACGAGACTTTTTAGTTCATAAACTAATTTTTATAGTTAACAATAACTAAAGCGCAACTAAATATAAGAGTCTATTCAAATTTATTTACTGTTCAAACACTCCGTTTATAAAATCGGCAATATCCTTTATGACGTACTCCGGCACAGGGCTGAAATGCATATATTCAAAAGGAGTGGATTTACCGCTCCCCTCCTGCAAGGCATGATTCAATTTAGGATACGACTTAAAAAGCACATTCGGATTGCGATATAATCCAAAGCGCCACATTCCGAAATCCTGCATTGTCACTTGATAGTCGCGTTCACCTTGCAACACAAGGAAAGGAAGTTTCAACATCCGGGCCGTCTCAACCGGTTGATATGCTATTTCCATTTTCCGGTATGACTCCGGAAGCGAATTCATCACCTGCTCTACCGCTGCTTTCACATCCGACTGTGTACCCGAAAGGGAAGAGATATACGTTATCTGCTCGGTCAATAGCTGCTCCATCTTCCGCACCGGACCGGCCAAACTGATAATACCGGCCAGACGCCCTTCACCGACCCGTTGTGCAATACGCGGTACTAACATTCCACCCAAACTATGTCCTAACACATAAACCCTCGTTGAGTCAATCTCCGGCATCGATTTCACCAATCGGACAGCCGAAATCACATCATCTATCACTTCATTATCGAAGGT
Organism: Coprobacillus sp. CAG:698; assembly: GCA_963599995.1. Classification (GTDB taxonomy): domain Bacteria; phylum Bacteroidota; class Bacteroidia; order Bacteroidales; family Bacteroidaceae; genus Bacteroides. Next base: position 13,833 of record CAVCAX010000364.1, on the reverse strand, counting down.
TGCCTCCACTCCCGGTGGGTATGCCGCCCTACCATACACCTTAGTACGCTTATCGTAACGCAAAACAGCTATACCTTGTCCGGCCAATCCCCAAGCTATATCGCGAAAAGGCTTATTGGAGCCCATTGTCTCGTCACGGTCATTCGGTCCGGAACCATGCACAAGAATCAGTACGGGAAGCCGGGAAGCCCCCTTAGGCAGAGTCAATGTGCCGGGTAAGCGGAAAGTATCAGTAGAAATCTCTACATTCTTCTCTTCCAACTTCTTTTTATTGAATTTCAAAGGCTTGGCATCTACGACAGAAGTAGCCAAAGTAAAAGTAAGCGTACTTGCCTTACCGTCTCCATCGAATACGACAGTGAACCGCATGGTATTCTTCTCGAAACGCACATCACAATAATATAAAGTAATCCCTTCTGCCGTTTCTATTTTCCATTTTCCACGAGACTTAAACTTTCCCATCTGTTTCTCCAACTGCCAAAAACTGTCACTAAACACCACCGGAGCCACTTTCTTACGAATGGTATCGTTCATACGCACATGTACACTATCTCCCTGTCCCGCAACAATAAACTTATACAACTGCTCGGCAGTTTTTAAATTTTCCTTATGACTTTGAGCACTCGCAGGCAGCAAGATTCCCCAAAGTACAACTAACAAAATTACAACCTTTTGCCACATGATTTTTTTCCTATATTTCAATTTAATGATAACACTCCTTCTCTATTTTCTCACGAAATGTATTGTTTTTTACGCCTAAAGCAGCAATAGAAAGTAAAAAAGAGCACGCCATTAACGTTTATTACAGAATAAGAAAAGAGAAAGAGCCGTATCAAACTCTGTTTGGAGTAATGATACAGCTCTTTTATACCTCTCTGTTACAATCCGTAACTTTTCTGAAGACCCGTTCTTATTTTGACGCACTCTCCGTAAAACGCTAAAAGCTTATTTACGAACCGGTGCCTCAATCCTTTGTTAATGCCTGGCTAATATCAGCCAACAAATCGTCAGCATCTTCAAGGCCGACAGAAAGACGGATTGTCTTCTGGCTGATATCCATACTTTGCCTCTGTTCTTCGGTAAAGGTACCATAAATAGTACTGGCAGGATGAATGGCAAGCGTTTTATTATCAAACAGGTTGGTTGCCCTGCGAATGAGTTGCAGATGATTCATAAAACGGTAACAGGCTTCACGCGAAGCGAGATCGAATGTCAGCATCGCTCCGGGATAGGGTCCGAACTGTTCCGTACTCAACCGATAAAAAGGATTGGATGCGAGTCCGGTATAATTAACCGATTCTATCTGAGGGAGATCCTGCAAACGTTTTGCCAGTTCCAGACATGTAGACGCCTGCCGCGCATAACGAACCTCCATTGTCTCCAAGCCAAGACTCTGCATATAAGCAACCTGCGGAGTCATGTAAGCCCCTAAATTACGATGAATTTCTTTACGAAGTTTGGCAGTAAAAGCAGATTTGCCGAATTGTGCCGCCATCGGGTTCAGTTTCGCAGAACGGCTCCAATCCAGTGTGCCATAATCGAGAACAAGACCACCCAGGCTGGTCGCTCCGCCGGAAATATATTTAGTACTGGAGACAACCTCAATATCCACCCCGAATTCACGGGCATGGAATATATGAAAAGGAATAACAGTTGTATCTGCCACCAAAGGCGCTCCCACCTGATGGGCAATACCGGCAAGCACTTTCAAATCGGCAACCTCAAGTTGAGGATTGGTGATGACTTCAAGAAAAATCGCGCAAGTGTTTTCATCCACCTGTTCACGCACTTCCTCCGGATTCGTCAGGTCACAAAAACGGGTTTCGACTCCGAATGCCGCTAAAGTATTTTTAAAGAAAGAATAAGTATTGCCAAACAAGTGAGGAGAAGTGACAATATTCGCACCGGATCGGGCCAATGTAATGAAAACATTGCTGACAGCCGCCATACCGGAATTCAAGGCCGTCACACTCAGCGCACCTGTGATTGCCTGAATGCGCTTCTCGAAATACTGAACAGTAGGATTGGTTATCCGCGAATAGGCATGATCGGCCGTACGGCCGCAAAAGGCCTCTTCCATGGCTTCTGCCGTATCGAATTCATAAGCTGCCGTGTTGTATACCGGCATCGAAAGAGAATGATAAGCATCTTCTTTATCAAAAGGAGTATGCAGAAGTTGCGCTTCAAAACTGTTCTTATCCATCAGATTTTCAATCTTGTTATGTATTGTATAAAGTGGATCATCTGTTACAGGCTTCACGCAACTGTCCCAGCGCCTTTTCGAGCACGCTGCGCGGACAAGCTACATTAAGTCGCATAAATCCTTCACCTTCTTTTCCGAAAGTAGTACCGTTATTGAGTGCCAGATGTGCACCGTCCACAAACAGATCGACCAACTCTTTCTGGCTTAATCCCAAAGCCCGGCAATCGAGAAATATGAGGTAAGAAGCCTGCGGACGGATCATGTGAATACCCGGAATATAATCCCGTAGATATTTTTCGGTAAAATCGATGTTAGCCTGAATATAGGCAATCACCTGATCGAGCCATTCGGTTCCGTTAGTATAGGCAGCGGCCACACTGAGATAAGCGAACAAATGTCCCTCGTTAAGTTCACTGGCCTCCATATATTCCTGAAAACGATGACGTATCCCGTCATTCTCAATAATACAATACGAGCTTGCCAATCCCGGCATATTGAATGCTTTGCTGGGAGACATGAACACAAGGGAATTCCGACGCGCCTTGTCCGATACCAATGCAAAAGTAGAATGCTTGTATGGTGGTAATGTCAAATCGGCATGAATTTCATCGGAGATGACCAGCGTACCGCTTTCATAACAAATCTCTGCTATCTGTTCCAGTTCTTCAGCCGTCCATACACGTCCGCCCGGATTATGAGGATTACTCAAAATAAGCATTTTGCACCCTTGCACATCCTTGCGGAAGCGTTCGAAATCAATATGATACTGACCGTCCCGAAGCACCAGCGGACTGTAAACCACTTCGCGCCGATTCTTCTCCGTCACCAGAAAGAAAGGATGATACACCGGCGGCATTACCATAACCTTATCCCCTTTTTCCGTAAAACACTGTATGGCAAACGCCAACCCACGTACAATACCGGGCACAAAAGTAAGCATCTCACGGGTCACTTTCCACTGGTAACGCTGTTGCAGCCAATTTATAATGGAAGTATACCACTCTTCGCAAGCAAAAGTATATCCCAGGATTTCGTGTTCCAAACGTTTTTTCAGTGCATCTATCACAAACGGAGGTGTACGAAAATCCATATCTGCCACCCACAGAGGAAGCAAATCGTTTCGCCCCCATCGTTCGCCGACGGCATCCCATTTTATGCAATCCGTTCCGCGACGATCGATTATTTCATCAAAATTGTATTTCATCTTACATTCCATTTTTTTGCGGTTATCTGCCCGCAAAAGTACAATTCATCTGTCGCAAAATGAAAGCAGAAGAGAGAAAATTACTTTAAGAAGCACAAAAATACCACAATTGTGGTAGATGATACATCATAAATCAAACCGGTCTTGATTTCTTTTTTGTACTTTTGTGCACTCTAAAAGACATTATATGACAAAAGCCCTGTTTTTTGATATTGACGGAACATTGGTGAGTTTTGAAACTCATGCCATTCCGGCATCTACCATCGAGGCACTGACCGCTGCCCACAAGAAAGGCATCAAAATCTTTATTGCCACAGGACGTCCCAAGGCGATTATCAACAACCTGGCGAATATACAGGACCGCGGACTGATAGACGGTTACATTACGATGAACGGCGCCTACTGTTTCGTAGGCAATGAAGTAATTTACAAAAGCCCTATCCCCGCCGGAGATGTACGGGCACTGGCACAGGCTTGCGAACAGAAAGGATATCCCTGCATATTTGTTGGAGAACATGCGATATCCGTATGCCAACCCAACAAACTGGTTCATGACATCTTTTATGATTTCCTGCATGTAGACGAGATTCCCGTGACGACTTTCGAAAAGGCCGTGCAAGAAGAAATCTTCCAGATGACTCCATTTATCACCGCAGAAGAGGAAGTTGAGATACAGCCGCAAATTCCCAATTGCGAGTCCGGCCGTTGGTTTCCGGCTTTTGCAGACATCACGGCAAAAGGGAATACAAAGCAGAAAGGCATCGATGAAATTATAGCCCGCTTTGGTTTTAAACTGGAAGAGACAATGTCATTCGGTGACGGTGGCAATGATGTCAGTATGTTGCGTCATGCCGCCATCGGTGTAGCCATGGGCAATGCCAAAGAGGAGGTGAAACAGACGGCAGACTATGTGACAGCTTCCGTTGACGATGACGGAATAGCCAAAGCACTGAAACACTTCGGAATAATTTAACCCCGGAAAGAAACTTCCCTATGACCGTAGACACCGACAACAAAGAATTTCAGGATGCGCTGAACCTCATCCAATACACCCGGCAGTCCGTCTTTCTGACAGGAAAGGCCGGCACGGGTAAATCCACATTCCTACGGTATGTCTGCGCCAATACGAAAAAGAAATATGTCGTTCTCGCTCCTACCGGTATTGCCGCAATCAATGCCGGAGGGAGCACGATGCACAGCTTCTTCAAACTCCCATTTTATCCCATCCTGCCAGACGATCCAAACCTGAGCCTTCAACGCGGACGCATTCATGAGTTTTTCAAGTATACCAAGCCGCACCGCAAGCTGCTCGAGCAGATCGAGTTGGTCATCATAGACGAGATTTCGATGGTACGTGCAGATATCATAGATGCGGTAGACCGCATCCTGCGCGTCTACTCCCGCAATCTGCGCGAACCGTTCGGCGGAAAACAGATCCTGCTTGTCGGGGATGTGTTTCAGTTGGAACCGGTTGTAAAAAATGACGAACGGGAGATTCTGAACCGCTTCTATCCCACTCCTTATTTCTTCTCCGCCCGTGTATTCAGTGAAATAGACCTCGTCTCCATCGAATTGCAAAAGGTATACCGACAGACCGATCCGGTATTTGTAAGCGTACTCGACCATATCCGCAACAACACTGCCGGTGCAGCCGATCTGCAACTGCTGAACACACGCTACGGCACGCAGATAGAACAGAACGAGGAAGATATGTACATCACCCTTGCCACCCGAAGAGATAATGTAGATTATATTAATGATAAAAAGCTGGCGGAACTCCCCGGCGACCCGGTCACCTTTGAGGGAGAAATCGAAGGAGACTTTCCGGAAAGCAGCCTGCCTACTTCCAAAGATCTGGTATTAAAACCGGGTGCACAGATCATTTTCATCAAAAATGATTACGACCGCCGTTGGGTAAACGGCACCA
>CAVCAX010000364.1:0-8361 GCA_963599995.1 Coprobacillus sp. CAG:698 | reverse complement strand
ATACAACGAAGAGAAAAAAGAGATAGAAGAGGAAGTGTTGGGCACTTTCACCCAATATCCTATCCGGCTGGCATGGGCCATTACGGTACACAAAAGTCAGGGACTGACTTTCAGCCGGGTGGTCATCGACTTCACGGGCGGCGTCTTTGCCGGCGGACAAGCCTATGTAGCACTCAGCCGTTGCACTTCGCTGGAGGGTATCCAGTTGAAGAAGCCGATCAACCGTTCCGATATTTTCGTACGTCAGGAAATCGTAAACTTCGCCCAACGTTTCAACAACCGGCAAGCGATAGACAAAGCCTTGAAGCAAGCGCAAGCCGATGTGCAATATGTAGCGGCCGTCCGGGCATTCGACCGTGGGGATATGGAAGAGTGTCTGGAACAGTTCTTTCGCGCCATCCATTCACGGTATGACATAGAGAAACCGATTCCCCGAAGATTTATCCGCCGGAAACTGGAAGTAATCAACACACTGCGCGAACAAAACCGACAACTGAAAGAGCAAATGCGCTCCCAGCAGGAATATCTGAAAAAATACGCCCGCGAATACCTGTTGATGGGAAACGAATGTATCACGCAGGCACACGATGCGCGTGCCGCACTGGCAAACTATGACAAAGCGCTGGAGCTCTATCCGGATTATACGGATGCCTGGATCCGGAAAGGAATCACCTTATTCAACAACAAAGAATGGTTCGATGCCGAAAATTGTTTCAATACAGCCATACGCATCAGCCCTACCAGCTTCAAAGCCTTTTATAACCGGGGGAAACTCCGCCTGAAAGCCGAAAAGACAGAAGGAGCAATCGCCGATCTCGATAAAGCGACTACACTGAAGCCGGAACACGCCAAGGCGCATGAACTTTTCGGTGATGCCCTGCTGAAAGCCGGCAAGGAGGTAGAAGCCGCCATCCAATGGCGTATCGCCGAAGAGCTCAACAAAAAGGCAGCTTCAGCACGGGGAGGTACGGAAAGCGATGGGTATAAGGATGATAAAAAGTAACATAATAAAATGAGAATAATCATTTCATCACAATAGTAACTTAGTGTAGAGTAACTTAGTGTAGAAAATAAGTTTAAATTCATCAGCCACCAACTGATAAATAGAAAACTTTTCATTAGTTTTGCTATCTCAATAACATATTAATCATAAAACCTACAAAATGAAAAAAGGTCTGAAAATTACAGCTATTGCATTGGGAGTACTCCTACTGCTGATGCTTATTCTTCCTTTTGCTTTCCGTGGTAAAATAGAAAGCATTGTAAAAACCGAAGGAAACAAAATGCTCAATGCGCAGTTTGACTTCCGCAGTCTCGACATTAGCCTGTTCCGTAACTTCCCCAAAGCATCTATTACACTCAGTGATTTCTGGTTGCGGGGAGTAGGCGAATTTGAAAACGATACGCTTGTTCAAGCAGGCGAAGTGGTTGCCGCCATCGATCTTCTGTCACTTTTTGGAGACAGCGGATACGATATCTCCAAAATACAAATCGAGGATACACGCCTGCACGCTATTGTCCTTGCAGACGGACGCCCCAACTGGGATGTGATGAAACCGGACAGTACCTCTACCGATACAGCAGAAGAGGCTACGGACGATTCACCTTTTAAGATACAACTGCAACGGTTCGTGATAAAGAACATGAACCTGATTTACAATGACCGGCAGAGTGATATGTATGCCGACATCCGTAACCTCAACGCACTCTGTTCGGGCGATTTAGGCAGTGACCGTACCACCTTGAAACTGGAGGCCGAAACGGAAGCGCTGACTTATAAGATGGGCGGAATACCTTTCCTCTCTAATGCCAACATCTATGCTAAAATGGATGTGGATGCCGATCTGGCAAATAACAAATTTACCTTGAAAGATAATGAGTTCCGGTTAAATGCCATCAAAGCAGGCATCGATGGCTGGGTGGAATTAAAAGACCCCGCCATCGACATGGATCTCAAGCTGAACACCAATGAGGTAGGATTCAAAGAAATCCTTTCGCTGATCCCTGCCATCTATGCAAAAGATTTTGACGGACTGAAAACAGACGGTACCGCTACCCTCACCGCCAACGCAAAAGGTACAATGGTGGGCGACAGCATCGTCCCGCAGTTTGATATAGCCATGGTTGTGAAAAATGCCATGTTCCGCTATCCGTCTCTCCCGGCAGGAGTAGACCAGATAAACATCAATGCCGAAGTCAAGAATCCGGGCGGTTCCATCGATCTGACCACCGTCAATATCCAACCGTTCAGTTTCCGGCTTGCCGATAACCCCTTCAGCCTGACCGCTGACGTAAAAACACCTGTCAGCGATCCGGACTTCCGTGCAGCAGCCAAAGGAGTGCTCAATCTGGGTATGATAAAACAAGTATATCCATTGGATGATATGGAACTGAACGGTACAATCAACGCAGACATGCAGATTGCCGGACGATTGTCATATATCGAGAAAGAGCAGTACGACCGTGTACAGGCTTCAGGTACGATCGGGCTTACAGACATGAAGTTAAAGATGAAAGACATACCGGATGTAGATATCCACAAATCACTCTTCACCTTTACACCGAAATACCTGCAACTGAGCGAGACGACCGTCAACATCGGCCAAAACGACCTCACCGCCGACAGCCGTTTCGAGAACTACCTGGGTTATGCGCTGAAAGGCACGACTCTGAAAGGTACGCTTAACATCCGGTCCAACCACCTCAACCTGAACGACTTCATGACAGCGGCCGCCGACAGTACCGCACAAGAAGAAACAACACCGGAGGCAGCAGCAAGCATTATCGAAGTGCCCCGTAACATCGACTTCCAAATGGATGCCAATTTGAAAGAAGTACTGTTCGACAAGATGGCTTTCACAGACATGAATGGAAAACTGATCGTGAAAGACGGTAAGGTAGACATGAAAAATCTATCCATGAATACGATGGGAGGAAACGTAGTCATGAACGGATACTACTCTACCGCCGATGTGACAAAGCCGGAAATAAATGCCGGTTTCAAACTGAATGCCCTGAGCTTTGCACAAGTATACAAAGAACTGGATATGGTACAGCAACTTGCACCGATCTTCGAGAATCTGAAAGGAAACTTCTCCGGCAGTATGAAAGTACAAACCGTGCTGGATGCCTCCATGAGTCCTGTACTGGAAACAATGCAAGGCAATGGTAGTCTTTCTACGAAAGATCTCAGCTTGAGCGGCGTTAAAGTCATAGACCAGATAGCTGAATCGGTGAATAAACCCGATCTGAAAGATATGAAAGTGAAAGACATGACACTGGACTTCACCATCGAAAACGGAAGAGTGACTACACAGCCGTTCGATATCAAGCTCGGAGATTATGTCATGAATCTTTCCGGTAGCACGGGATTGGATCAGACGATCGACTATTCCGGCAAAATCAAACTCCCGGCTTCTGCAGGCAACCTATCCAAGCTGACAACCCTCGATCTGAAAATCGGCGGTTCGTTTACCTCACCCAAAGTATCTATCGATACCAAAAGTATGGCGAACCAGGCTGTAGAAGCCGTGGCAGACAAAGCTGTCAGCGAAATAGGAAAGAAACTCGGACTGGACTCTGCCGCCACTGGCAATAAAGAAGAGTTGAAAGAGGCAGTCAAAGAAAAAGCCGCCGAAAAGGCGTTGGATTTCTTAAAGAAGAAATTGAAATAAGGATTAGTCAATTAATCATTAAAATCCACCATCATGCTGCTAAAACTTTACGAAAAGAATAACAATCCGCAAGACTTGCAAGAAGTTGTGGATATATTAAATGAGGGGGGACTTATTATTTATCCTACTGATACGATGTACGCCATCGGATGTCATGGATTAAAGGAACGTGCCATTGAACGCATTTGCCACATCAAGGACATCGACCCGCGAAAAAATAATCTCTCCATTATTTGTTATGACTTAAGCAGTATCAGTGAATACGCAAAAGTAGACAACAATACTTTTAAGCTGATGAAAAGAAATCTTCCCGGACCTTTCACCTTTATTTTGAACGGGACAAATAAACTGCCTAAGATTTTCCGAAATAGAAAAGAGGTGGGTATCCGTATGCCCGACAATCATATCATCCGTGAAATTGCACGGTTGCTCGATGCACCTATCATGACAACAACGCTTCCCCACGAAGCTGATGAGGATTTGGAATACATGACTGATCCTGAACTGATTGACGAAAAATTCGGAGAAGTGGTAGATCTCGTTATCGATGGAGGAATAGGAGGAATAGAACCGTCGACAATAGTAAACTGTACGGAAGAACCCCCGGAGATTGTCCGCCAGGGGAAAGGAGTATTGGAAGAGATTTAAGAGACTCCGGAGATTATCCACCCAAGGAAAGAGGAGAAAAACACTGAGAGGAAATTTAAAAGATAAAATCACCACAGAGTACACAGAGGAACACAGAGTAACATTTTGGCCGGTATGTTTCTGAAATCATAATGTTTGGGTGCTTGAACCGAATTCCCAAGAATAAAGACAGAGACGATAAAAGGCTGCGCAGTGATTAATCACAAAGCGCAGCCTTTTATTTTAAAATCAACCTCAACCGGTCCAACAAGCCGTGCTACACCGATTGAGAGGCAGTTACATCCAACTCCCCGTTATTTTCTCTATATACCTGATTATTTAATCAACAACTCCTGATTATTTAACCAATGATTCCGGGTCCAGATGACCAGCTTCAATATCCTTGAAATAACGATACGTTCCTACTTTCAGTTCTACCGTAGCCGCATCATCACAAACGATGATACCCTTTTCATGCATCTGCAGTGCACTGATTGTCCACATCTGAGTAACGGCACCTTCCACTGCATGGTACAAAGCACGGGCTTTGTTGTGGCCATTTACGATAATCATCACTTCCTTGGCAGAAAGCACAGTTCCCACACCCACTGTCAAAGCCGTTTTCGGTACTTTGTTAATATCATTATCAAAGAAACGTGAGTTAGCGATGATCGTATCCGTAGTCAGTGTTTTCTGACGGGTACGTGAAGACAGGGAAGAGCCCGGTTCATTGAAAGCAATATGTCCGTCCGGACCGATTCCTCCCATGAAAAGGTCGATGCCTCCATAAGATTTGATCTTCTCTTCATAACGTGCACATTCAGCATCCAGATCAGCGGCATTACCATTCAGTATATTGGTATTTTCCGGTTTGATATCGATATGGCTGAAGAAATTATTCCACATAAAAGAATAATAGCTTTCCGGATGTTCTTTCGGCAAACCTACATATTCGTCCATATTGAAAGTAACAACGTTCTCGAAAGATACGAGACCTTTTTTGTTCAGGTCGATTAAGCCTTTGTACATGCCCAAAGGAGAAGAACCGGTAGGACATCCCAAAACGAACGGTTTTTCTGCTGTAGGATTAGCAGCTTTGATTTTAGCAGCAACATAGTGCGCTGCCCACTGAGATACGGACTGATAGTCCGGCTGAATGATTAATCTCATTGTTCTTAATTTTATTAGATTAATAAATAGGTTGATTCTATGTATTAGAGCCTATTTGAATTTTCCTCTTAAAAGTCCCGACCACTGTTCCGGTGGAGTGCCCCCAAATAACAACATAGCTGCTATATAGAGGTTTTATCAACTTATCTTGAACTTATCTCCGATTATTTCTCTCTTCTCCCTCATCAGATAGAGATAACCCGCTATCCTCCAAAAGCAGAAAAATATTCTCAAAAACAAAGCTCAAGCTAAAATGAAACAGGCTCTTAGTTTCTTCGTTATCAATTATCAGTTGCCTCTCTGTCCTTTTTCAGACGTTCGGCCATCGCACGAGCCAGATTTTCACACTGCTCATAGGTAATGTCTTTCATCGCTTGTTTCATCTCTACCGGATCGCCTACTACCTCGAACTTACTCTTTTCGGCAAATTCCCCCATACGTCTCACCGCAGCACCCGCCCAAGTGAAAGAGCCGAAAAGCCCTAAATAGCGTCCTTTCAATTCGCGGACAAGTATTTTGGAGAGCAAAGACTCAATTTCCGGATATATCTGATTACTATAGGTCGGCGAACCGATAATAAGTCCTTTGTACTTGAATATATCTGCCAGAATATAAGACGGATTGCTTTTGCTGACATTGTGCATGACAATATTCCGGACACCCTGCGCCGACAGTTCGGCGGCAATGGCTTCCGCCATCTGTTCGGTATTGCCATACATGGTTCCGTAAGCGATTACCACTCCCTCATCGGCTGCATAGCGACTCAACTTATCATAAATACCTACTACCTTCGGAATGTTTTCCGTCCATACCGGTCCATGAGTAGAACAGATGGCAGAGATAGGCAGACTGCCTAATTTCTGTAATGCCTTCTGTACCGGGCTGCCGTATTTTCCTACGATATTGGAGTAATAGCGCACCATTTCATCCCAATAACGATCGGTATTGATACGAGTATCAATAAATCCGCCGTCTACCGTACCAAAACAGCCGAAAGCGTCTCCTGAGAAAAGAATTCCGTCCGTTTCATCAAAGGTCATCATCGTTTCGGGCCAGTGTACCATCGGAGTAAGGTAAAAACGGAGTTTATGTTTTCCTAAAGCAAGGAAGTCACCGTCTTTCACCGGATACTGTTCGCCAGTCACGCCATAAAAGCCCTCTATCATTCCAAAAGTCTGTTTGTTACCGACAATGACAATATCGGGATAATGCTGCTTTATCAAACGGATAGATCCGGAATGATCCGGTTCCATGTGATTTATTATCAGATAGTTGATAGGCCGTTCACCGATTATTTTCTTTATTTTATGAAGAAACACTTCAAAATAGCAGATGTCTACCGTATCCACCAAAGCCACCATTTCATCATCAATCAGATAAGAGTTATACGAAACTCCGTATGGCAACGGCCACATCCCCTCAAAAAGATGTTTGTTACGATCATTCACGCCCACATAGTGAACATTACCTTTTATTCTTGTCTTCTGTTCCATCTTATTATTAATTATTCAGTAATGGCAAACAGTGATTTAACCATTCACTGATCACTATTTTTTATGTCCTGCAAATATACCTTTTTTTTCTGAAAATTTATACATCCTCCCTTGATACGCCCCTCTTTCTTTCATTCTTTTTTGAACACGGGCAGTAAATTCGTAATTTTTCAATCCCCAGTCGGGAGCTATCAGCAATTCACGGGGAGATTGGGAGACAAAGCGTTCCGGCACAATGTCCGGTCGCAAGTGTTCGATATAATCTATCACAAGCTCAATGTATTCATTCACATCATCAAACAGATGGAAACCGGCAGGGTTCTGCTCATACTCATAAGCCATGCGGGTGCCACGGATCAATTGGAGCTGGTGCATCTTCAGAGTAGTAAGCGGCAATTCGGAAAGTACTCCGGCTTGCGACACCATGTCATCATAAGACTCTCCCGGAAGCCCGAGAATAACATGTCCACCGGTCAGAATTCCTCTGGCAGCCGTACGTTGCACCGTTTCCACCGTATCCGCATAGGTATGTCCCCGGTTGATACGTTTCAGTGTTTCATCACAAGTTGTCTCGATGCCATATTCCACTAAAAGAAATGTCTGCCGGCTGAGGCTTTCGAGATACCGGAGAAGTTCATCCGGCATACAATCCGGCCGTGTACCGATCACAAGCCCGACAACATCATCAACACTCAACGCCTCTTCATATTTTCGTTTCAGACTCTCCAGTTCGGCATAAGTATTGGTATAAGCCTGAAAATAAGCGAGGAATTTCATCTCCGGATATTTATGGGCAAAGAAGCGCTTTCCTTCTTCCAACTGTACTTTAACCGTTTTCTCTGTCCGGCAATATTCCGGATTAAAAGTCTGGTTATTGCAATAAGTACATCCTCCCTGCCCTTTAGTACCGTCACGGTTAGGACAGGTAAAACCTGCATTCAGAGAGATCTTCTGTACCTTATAAGGGAAATACCGCTTCAGAAATAACGGAAATTCATTGTATAAAAATTGCTGAGCCATGATGTTCCTTCTTTACAAGGAACAAACATAAGAAAATTCGGGGAGACGGAAAACAGATCTTCCGTATTTATCAAATAATATTTTCGATCATATAAGAGTGTACATCCTTCAATGTACTACATATACACTTTGGGCAAATAAAAGGATACTATTACGGAAGTATACGGCAGGACTTCTCCGAAAGGCAAGAGTACTTTTACAAAATGTCAATATGATATTTTAGTTTATGCAGAATCCATTTATTGAAACAATAGATAAGGCTGATTCTAAAAATCGTCCGCATTTCCATATTGAGCATTCCTAAAAGGAACTAATACCAACAATTAACTATCGTAAAGACTATTGTTTTCATATTTTGCTTTCTAATTATCTTAAGA
>CAVCAX010000363.1:23732-27066 GCA_963599995.1 Coprobacillus sp. CAG:698 | reverse complement strand
AATTATCAGTAAATAGATACAGGTTTTCATAGATAGTCAGTTTTTATCGTTTTACTATAATTTAAATCACAAGGTCTAACTACCAACTAATTCAACGCACCCCACCTAATTCTTTTTCCAGTAGAAATCTATTTATATAATCCATAAGTAGTACGCTGTACCTGGAACTCGGTGCGGCGGTTAATGGCATTGCAGATCTCCTGCTGCTCCGGAGTAAGCGTCTTGATGAACTCCTCCGTCAGCACATCCCCCTCTTTCAGGAAAGGAGCTTTCTTCAGCACCGACTTGTTTGCAACTTTCGGTTTACTCTCTCCGTATCCCTTGGCGGTAAGGCGCTCTTCGGAGATGCCCCCCTTTATCAAATAACGGACAACTGATTCCGCACGCCTCTGCGAAAGACGCTCGTTATAAGCATCATTTCCTTTATAGTCGCAATGGGCAGCAAGCTCGATGGTTATATTTGGGTTATCGTTCAGCAGAGCGATCAGCTCATCAAGGGCAGTAGTCGATTCCGGGGTAAGGTCTGCCCGGTCGAACTCGTAGAAAATATTCTCGATGAGCACCGGACGGGTGATGGATGCCAATGGGAATTCCACTTCATAGTTACGGTCTACCTGGGCCGTATCCGTTACGAGTTCCTGCTTTCCGTTCAGGTAACCACGGCAGGAGGCCAACATCACATAATGCTGTCCGGGGGTGAGACGTTGCACAAACGACCCGTCTTTCTTTACATCTATTTTCAGATAAGTACCGTCGTCACCCACAATGGTCACCAGGGCTTCCGGCAAGGCATCACCCTCCTTATCATACACCCAGCCGGTAAGGGTGTGGTTCACTTCCGGCAACTCAAAGCTGTAAAGATGATCCCATCCGCGTGCATCCCCCCGGTTGGAGGAGAAAAAGCCGCGTTGCCGCCCCGGCTCGTAGGTCATGCCGAAATCATCTCCGGCTGAGTTAATGGGCGAACGCATATTCTCCACCTTCCACCGTCCGGACACAGAGTCGAACACGGCACAGAAGATATCAAGTCCTCCCATGCCGGGATGCCCGTTCGAAGAGAAGTACAACTCCCCTTTCGGACCGAACGTAGGAAACATCTCGTCACCAGCCGTATTGATATCGGGCCCCAGATTGTCCACATATCCGAAGCCGTCTTTCACCACATTGATGCGCCACAGATCGAGCCCGCCGAATCCACCGGGCATATCGGATACAAAATAAAGGAAATCTCCCACTGGAGACATGGCCGGATGAGCCACTGAAGAGAGAGAGTCATTCAGGATGGCGCATTTGGTAGGCGCTCCCCAACTGGCACCGGTGCGTGTAGAGGCATATATCTCGGCATACACCGGCGCTTCGGGCGATGTCCGGCACCGGGTGAAATACATCGTCTTGCCATCTGCGGAGAATGCACAGGCGCCATCTTCAAACTCACTGTTCACTTCTGACTCCAGCGGTTCGGGCTTTTGCCAGTTCTTCTTCTCATCCCGTTTGGACGAGAATATATCGGCACTCTTCATGCCAGTAATGCCATTCAGGTCATTGCCTTTCGCTTCATTCCGGGTGGAAGTAAAATAGATAATATCGGCATCATCTCCGGCATACATCGGGGAATAATCGCTGCGGCGGGAGAAAAAAATAGGTTCCCGCTTCACGATGTGACGCGTGGGGTGCTCTTTCCAGTCCTGCGCCAAAGTACAGGATTGCAGGCCATTCAATGCCAATGTGTCATTCGGGCGGTACTGGAGGTAGGTCTCGTAGGCGGCAACAGCCGGTTTATATTCACCGTTCTTCCGCAAACTCTCTGCCAGATAGAAATGAGCGGCCGAATCCGAGTAGTTATAACGGATGGCATTCATGTAAGCTCCCTTGGCACGCACGTTATAATTGATGAGACGATAACAGCCGGCCATCTTGTAAGCGATTTCTCCACGCTGTTTGCGCTGCTTCGGGGGGGTGGCCGCATAGGCTTTGCGGTAATATTTGGCCGCATCAAAGTATTCGCCGCGGGCATAACTTTGCTCGGCTCTCTTCAAACTGCGTCCTGCACCACAGGAGGCCAGTAGGAAGAGTAGAAGTATATAGATGAGTTTGCGGCACATAATCTGAGTATATAAACAGAAAAAAAAGAGGTTTATTGTAAGAAGCTGTTTTGAATTTTTATAGGATTTCTCTTTTTGCTTGTTCAGGGCTTGTCCCAAGGTGGTTCCAAAGTTATTCCAAGGTGATTTTGGGTTTGTTCCAAGGCGGTTCCGAACTTCTGCCGGACTTATCTGATACCAAGACTTTCTGTAAACCGTGCCTTTCTTTTACACACTTCACAATTGAGAGACGAGCGTCTCACAATCATGAGACGAACGTCACACAGTCGTGAGAAGCACGTCTCACAACTGTGAAACAGACCAAACTCTTAAAGGTTTTTCCGGAATGAATGCTTTTTAATCGTCCGCCCTGTTAAAAAGCCGGCAGAGTTGTGTGTAGTTTAACGTTTTAGATTGATTACTCTCTTTAATCTAACTTGTCAGTATGGTTGCTTATAAGCAGGGTTGACAGAGTTTATATTCTATTATCATTGAGCAACCTCTTAGTCGAAAGGCTTCCTGAAAGTGCACCCGTTTCTCCATTCGGAACAGCCATAAGCCGTCTTACCTTTGATAATGGTGCCCTTACCGCATACCGGACACGGCCGACCGACCAAGAGATCCGTTTCACCGGCAGCCGGTGCTGCGACCACTCCGGCACCTGTTGCCTTTTCCGTACTCTTCTCTTCCGTCTTTTCCGCACCTTGTCCTGCTGCCGTTTCAGTACTTAGCCCTGCCTTTTCCGCGCTTTGCCCTGCCTTCCCCGTGCTCTTCTCTTCCGTCTTCTTCTCTTTCGGAGCTGCCGGCTTACGGATACGTTTTTTAGGTTCTTTCTTCGTTTTCCCCTCTTCTGCCTGTACCACAGCTTCTTGAATGGTGATACGCCGGTTGGTATTATCGGACAATACACTTGTCACAATCTCCGTTACCATCTGCTTCAGCTCCTCCAGAAACTGCCGGACATCATAGGTCTTCTTTTCTATCTCACGGAGTTTCTTCTCCCAGATACCGGTCAGTTCGGCAGACTTCAGGAGTTCCTCATGAATAAGCTGTATCAGCTCCACCCCCGTAGGAGTGGCTATCAGGTTCTTTTTCTCCTTACGGATATAGTTTCGCTTGAACAGGGTTTCGATAATGGCAGCGCGTGTTGACGGACGACCGATACCGTTTTCTTTCAAAGCATCGCGCAATTCATCGTTATCCACCAGTTTACCGGCCGTCTCCATGGCACGCAGCAAGGTGGCTTCCGTATA
>CAVCAX010000363.1:4727-23722 GCA_963599995.1 Coprobacillus sp. CAG:698 | reverse complement strand
GCTCTCCCCTTTCACGAAAGCGGGCAGTACCCGCTCTTCATCTCCCTCTTTCTCCTCTACCTGCTCTTTGGCAAAAACAACCCGCCAGCCCGGTTCGAGAATCTGTTTGCCGGTCACCTTAAACTCGATTTTATCCACCTCACCCAATACTGTGGTAGTAGACACCTTGCAGTCGGGATAAAACACCGCAATAAAACGGCGGGCAATCAAATCGAACACACGGCGTTCCATGTCCGTCAGATTCTGCGGATATACTCCGGTAGGGATGATAGCGTGGTGATCGGTCACTTTCGAACTGTCGAATACTTTTTTGGATTTCGGGAGCTTGGCACCCTCCAGCGGTGCGGTCAAAGCCGCGTAGTCTCTCAAACCTTTCAGAATGGCCGGACACTTCGGATAAATATCATCACTCAGGAAAGTAGTATCTACACGCGGATAGGTGGTCACTTTCTTTTCATAAAGAGACTGGATCAGCTTCAGGGTCTCATCGGCGGAATAGGCAAACTTCTTATTGCACTCCACCTGCAGCGAAGTAAGGTCGAACAGGCGGGGAGCATACTCCACCCCTTTTTTGGCAGAGACATCCGTCACCACAAAATCCGATTGTCTCACCGTTTCCAGAAACTTCAGTCCCTCTTCTTTGGAAGTGAATTTCCCTTTTGTTGCCGAGAATGTAGTTTCACGATAGACCGTTTTCAATTCCCAATAAGGCTCCGGCTTGAAGTTCTCGATCTCCAGTTGTCGGTTCACAATCAGCGCCAGCGTAGGAGTCTGCACACGGCCGATGGAAAGCACCTGCTTGTTCTGCCCGTATTTAATGGTATACAGCCGGGTGGCGTTCATTCCCAACAGCCAATCTCCCATTGCCCGGGAGAGTCCGGCTTCGTACAACGACTGGAAGTCCGACTGGTCTTTCAACTTCGCAAATCCCTCTTTTATCGCCTCTTCCGTCAGCGAAGAGATCCAAAGACGCTTCACCGGACAGCGTGCTCCCGCCTTTTGCATCACCCAGCGCTGGATCAGTTCTCCTTCCTGACCGGCATCACCGCAGTTGATAATCTCGTCTGCCTGCTGCATCAACCCTTCGATGATGTGGAACTGCTTCTCGTAAGTAGGATTCTCTATCAGTTTTATGCCAAAACGCGGCGGAATCATAGGAAGACTTCCCAAACTCCATGATTTCCATCCGGGAGTATACTCATGCGGCTCCTTCAAGGTGCAAAGATGACCGAATGTCCAGGTCACCTGGTATCCGTTTCCTTCGATATACCCTTCTTTTCGGGTTCTGGCTCCTAAAATATCTGCAATATCACGTGCCACAGAGGGCTTTTCGGCAATACAAACTATCATTCTTCTGTTTTTAAAATCATGCGAAAAATCATGCAAAGTTAGCAAAAACGGGGAAAGTTACGAGAGGTATAGACATAAAAAAAGGAGCAACGCCTTGCTCCAACCTTTGTTAACCTTAAATCTAATACTATGAAAAACACGTTGCAAAGGTACGGCTTTTAGTGATACCTGCAAATAATCCAAGCCAAAAAGTATGTTTTACAACACTATTTAAGAATTAAAGCAGAGTATTTCACAATATGCGCTTCCTATTTTAACATCTGAAAGGTTTGTTCATTCGTGAATCGGAAGTATATATTCCACACACAGGTACTCCACTACCTACACAGACACTCAATGACAGCACCTCCCCCCCTTTTTATTTTTATTCATGTTTAGTAACCCTTAGCCTTTAACTGTATTATAAATATTAATTCTATGAAATACTGTCAACAACCGTTTCGTAGACCTTTGACAACACTCTGATATTCTGTTTTATGAATTTAATATTACTATTATGAATTTAAAGAAAATGTTTGCCTTAGTGGCGCTTACCGCGTTACTGCCAACCGCCCTGGTCTATAGCCAGACAGCAAATTCTGCCACCGGTTCTCCATGGGCCGCGGCAGAAGACAATGCCCCCAGTTCCTCTATCGAGTTTAACGGTACCGATCAGTATATGCTGATTCCTCACCATGCCGATTTCAATGTGACGACCACTGAATCGTTCACCGTCTCATTTTGGGTGAAACGAAACGTATTGGAAGCAGACGCCCGTTTCGTCGTGAAGCGTGTAAAAAACAATGCCACCATCAAGTCGGGGTACGAATTATGGGGAAATGGCACCAGTACTCAATTCTTTGCAGTCAACAGCCCCAACAACACAGGAGACCACAATAATTCCGTATCCGTATATTCAACGATACCGGGCTATGCCAATGAGTGGCACCACGTTGCCTTCGTCATCGACCGCACAGCAGGCATCATGTACGAATACCACAATGGCACAGCAGTGGCCAACAGTGGCAATAAGTCCATTGCCCCTTGGGAATGTAACAATACCTATGACGTTCTTGTCGGCGCCGGATTCTCGGAAGAGAATACGCCCAACTATTTCCTCAACGGCTCCATAGCAGGCCTACACTTCTATAAACGTGCACTTTCGGCAGCAGAAATCACAGCAGATGCCACTGCCGAAGTAGGTCCCGAAACGGACGGTCTGGTAGCGGCCTATGATTTTCAGGATATTACAGGATTGAAAGTAACAGATATCAGTGGAAACGGACATACCGGCACATTGGTAGGCTTTACAACCGAGCTTCCGGAAATCACCTCTGCTGCCCTTACGCAGAACACCAAGTTCACCGGATGCGGGAATCCATACGACCAGATTCTTAAAGCGACCGTAACCATGGGAGGAATAGGCATTACCCAGGCACTACACTCCGTAAAAATGAATTTGAACGGGACTACCGACTTAGCAGATATCGCAAAAATAAAAATCTATAAAACATCTGCAAACAAATTCGATGAACGCACAGCCCAAGATGCTGTCCTGTTGGGAGAATTCGCTCCGGCCGAGGGTGATATGACATGCGAATTTGAAGGGGCTACCATCCAATCCGGCACCACCTATCTGTGGATATGCGCCGAAGTATCGGAAACAGCCAACGAAGGTTCGAAAATAGATGCAGAACTGCATGAGATAACTACTGAAGGCCAAACTTTCAAAATCGAAAACCCCGCTCCAACCGGAAGCCGTGAAATATTGCTGAAACGCCGCCTGCTGTTTGCTCCGGGTGATTATGGATCGAAGAACTGGCGTATACCGGCATTGCTGCAACTCTCGGACGGTACGTTATTGGCCGTTACCGATAAACGGAAATACAACGAAACAGACCTTCCGGAAGACATCGACATCGTGTCGCGTTTCAGCACTGACGGCGGTTTCACCTGGAGTGAGCCTGTAACCATTGCCGAAGGAAAAGGACGCAAAAAAGGGTATGGCGATGCAGTTATCGTAGAGGCAGCCAACGGGGATGTAGTATGCGGATTTGTTGGTGGAAACGGACTCTGGGCCTCTTCCGAAGCAGACCCTCAATGGTCGTATATCACGGTCAGCCATGATAAAGGACGTACTTGGGAAGAACCTAAAGAGATTACGGACCTGTTGTGGGGAAGCAATTGCGATGATGCCGTACGCAAATCATTTACCCATTCATTCTTCGGTTCCGGAAACGGATTATGCCTGACCCGCGGTGAACATGCCGGCCGCATCCTGTTTGTGGCAGCCATGGGTGCCGGAAACCAATTGCACAACTACACCGTTTATTCGGACGACAACGGTATTACTTGGAAAGTTTCGGAACGTGCATTCAGCAATGGAGATGAAGCTAAAGTGGTGGAACTGAATGACGGCCGTGTGTTAATGAGCAGCCGCCAAAGCGGTTACCGCGGTTACAACATCTCTACTGATGGCGGAGAGACTTGGGCGTCCCAATCAACCTGGAGCGAAATCAACACCAATGCCTGCAACGGCGACATCATCCGCTATACAGCGACAGACAAGGGGTTCAACAAAGACCGCCTGCTGCACTCCATCCCCAATGACCCTTCCCGACGGAATGTAAGCATATTCATCAGTTACGATGAAGGAGAGACATGGCCCACCGTAAAATCCATCTGCCCGTACAACTCTGTATATTCGTCTCTCACCATCCTTCCCGACGGTACAATCGGAGCATACGTAGAAGAAAATCCGGACGGCGCCTGTTCGCTCTATTTCATGAATTTCTCTCTGAAATGGTTAACCGACGGCAAAGACATATATACTCCTCCCGGTGAAATACTGGAACAAGTGGAGACTCCCGTCTTTACCCCGACCGATGCCCGCCTGGAAGAGGGGGAAACAGTTGAGGTAACCATTGCATGCGCTACTCCGGATGCAACAATCCACTATACGCTGGATGGGACAACCCCCACCGAGGAATCTGAAGTGTACGCCGACGCTATCTTAGTTTCGTCATCAGTCACCATCAAGGCAATTGCCGTTAAGGAAAACATGGTCAACAGCAAAATGGCAACAGCCGATTTCATCTATCCGGCTTATTGCACTCCCAACTTAAGAACCATTCACGACCGTTACCTGACCTCTGTATCTGTGACCGGCGGCATTGATCCGTTTACCAGTAGCCAAATACAGACAGCATCAGTGCCCCGTAACGTGTATATTGATAAAACCGATGAAGTGATTAGAGCCCAAGCCGGTGCCACGCTAAATGCAAGTACGATATGGCGCTTTGAATGGATGCATGCATATATATATATAGACTATAATAAAGATAAGGAGTTCGACATGACTCTCAATGCCGACGGTGACAATGAAGGTGAATTGGTTTCATATACATTCTATTCGGAAGACGGAAGTGATTCCGGCACAAACAGTTTAGGAGAACAGAAGATAAGTAAGGTTGGAGCCAACGGCCCTCTCCCACGCTTCATTCTGCCGAAAAATCTTCCGGAAGGCGACTACCGTATCCGCTTCAAAATAGACTGGAACGATATCAATCCCTGCGGTAGAACCGAACAAGGGAATACGATTGCCGGCAATGGCGGTGCCATCGTCGACTTCACCCTGAAAATCGAAACGGGTGATGTTGCCGTTAAAGAGATGAAAGATACTCCGGAAACTACATTCACCGGTATGACCGGAGGTATTGCCGTTGAGGGGAAAGAGTGTGTAGCCGAGGTGTTCGACGGACAAGGATGTCTGATACTAAAGGAAACAGTTAGAAACGGAACACTTGTTCCGCTTCCCGCCGGTTTCTACATCGTACGTAATGGAAAAGACAATACGAAAGTAATGGTTAAGTAGGGCTGAATCCGGCATACCTGTTATTCCGAGGACCACCCTTGTTACAGACATCTGTGACAAGGGTGGTTTCGTTAACAATCATATTCTGCCATTCTCCCGGCGCTCCCTTTTATCCTCTAATCCGGATAATGCTCATCAGGGACAGCATCGGCCGGCACATAAGGTTCCATCCAAAAGGAAGAACGGCGTTTGAATTTCAAATCAGTTACCGGATACCAGTTTCTCCAGGAAGCAGGATCGGTATCCACTACAGGAGACATTTCACTCTCTCCCCGGCCATTGACAGCGGTAACGGAATATTCGTATACGACCACCTGACTCCTGTCCGCTTCGGCATTGTCCAAACTACCGGGCAAACGATATGCAGGAACCACTCCCTGAAGCCGGCTGTCGATAAAAGAGGTCGCTTTTCCTTCATAGACCTTCCGGAAATTCTTATCACCCGATTTTCGTCTGTACACCCGATAGATTTCAGTTCCCAAAACCTGTCCCCAAGAGAGAGCGACCCGATTGGAATCGAGTCTGAGCTTCAATCCCTCCGGATAATGAGCCGGATGCCTGCTTACATAAACCGGATATTCACAGGCTGTGTCTGCCTTCTTCTTACCGTTGACCGCCACAGCGCGTACATGATACTTTCCATCTGCCAACTCAGGAAGCATATACTTGTCTCTGGTGGTTGTACCTGATAACTCCCAGTGCTTGCCGCCATCTTTTGAAAGTTCCATACGGACTTTCGTTCCGGGCCGGAAGTTGGACAAATAAACCAGGTTGCCATTCTTCGCATAAACAACGTCCGTGACTCTCACCGGCATCGGCGCCGGTTCTCCGGCTGTATATTCAAGATGATGTTCTCCCTCCGGTAACTTCACTCCAGACAGGTCGCCTTTATAAGGTATCCCGTCTATATAAAGTTTTCCACCGGTCAGTCCTTTCAAAGCCAGAACTGCCCTACCGTTCGATTTAAACTTCCCCCTACAGTCGCCGTTAACCAGCCGTGTCAGTGCAACAGCTGTTTCCGTTTCTCCCGTCAGAACGATCTCCAAACCGTCTGCAGAGATGCTGTTGCCTTTAAACAATGCCAATTGCAAATCACCGTTCTTCATCCGGCGGACCACTCCTGCTTCACCTCTGAAAGCGGTGGAATCCGAATGCCACACAACCGGATCACCATTTCTGAAAACGATATCCCGGCTTTTATCCGTCACGATATGCACCACCCCCTTAGGACTCCGCTTTTTGTCCGGAACAAATTCATAGATATCATTTCCGTCCAATAATGCCGGCATCGAAAGTTGGCCTTCCGTGACGTTCACCGACGTTTTTTTATGGGTAACCAGGGTCAGCAAAGAACCGACGCCGTCCCGGTAAAAACCTTTAGAATTACCGGTTTCTGCCTTCGTCCAATATTCCGGACGTACCTTATCCACAAATACGATCTTCGGAAACTCGTCTTCTTTCCGGGTAAACCACGAGAAACGGTTAAAAGCCCTCCAGTTGGTCCCTGTCCGGTCGTAAATAAGGAAATAATCGGTACCCACCAACAAAATGCTGCGGGAGACATATTCCGGCCATGCGAAGGAGTTTTCTCCTTCCACAGAACGCACCTCAGCCATTTGAGCAATGTTCAGATCATATAACGGAGCGACCAGTTCGTTCATGCCGATATTGCAGAAAGTACCGTTTTTCATTACACCGAAATTAGTTACACCGTCCGTATTGTTCTGGGTATGGTCTCCCACTGCTTCGTTTTCATGTCCGGTATATACCTTATCCTGTGCATAAAAATAGATACCTCCTGCATTGCCTTGCCCTTGGTGCCCCCAGCGGTAATTAGGTCCTTTATCCACTTGATTCAGATGAATGGAGAGCTCCTCATCGGAATCCACTCCGGCACGAAGCACGATTCCATGTCCGGTATACTTGCAACTCTTCAAATGAGGATTGGTACCCGTATCTGTTGTCTGATGCATGTCTTTATGTACATCCACCCATTTCGTATCATTGGCTTTTTCTTCCACGTCCTCTCCCATCGTTCCAAGCCATCTCAAGTTTTCGGCAACCAGCGGATCGTAATTCTGTAACCAGTTTCCCAGTTCGTAAACCGGTGCATAACGGGGTACCAATCGGCCACCTCCATGCGCTCCATGAGGCGGATAACACCTTCCGGACGTTACCATATCCACCATCCAACGAGCTCTTGCCGCCATGTAAGAATCGGCAAACCTATTCTTGCCGTCAGCCAATTCCAATGCGATATTCGAATGTACGGTAGGCCGCAGATACGCCCAGTTGTAAACGCCCAGACTTTCTACCCAACGCCCGCCTTGGGAGCCGTATGTTCCGACCGCCGGACGAGTGTAAAACAAGCCATAGATTTCAAGTGTCTTTTCAAAAAAATCGGCCCACTCTCTTGCCATCGGATGTTCCGGAAAAAGAAAAGCAGTCTGCCCGGTCACTGCCCACCCGTCAGCAGCCATATTGGCGGTGCCGGCCAATGAAGTACGGATGGCATTCATCGGTTCGAGCATGTTGACATACCCTGCCAGCAAGAAAAGGGCTTCCACGTTTTTACGCTGTTCGTCAGACAGTTCTTTATAGCAAGTCAGATAATCCTGTACCCATTGGGAATAAACAGGACGGTGTGAGATGGAGTGAATGCCCGGAAAGCTGTTCATTCCGGTCATATAATATGCCATCGGAGAAGTGACCATCTGCTTGTAAAACTTATCGGCAGTGGTTTCTTTCGGCCTTTTCACAAAAGGGTTTTCAGGACGTTTCAATTCCTTGGGATATTCCAATATCCATTCTTTCACCCGGTCCAGATTCAACAGGGCATATTGCCGGTGAAGCATCATCGTATACCGGAACACCATCTCGGCCGAACGGTCTTTTCCTCCACCGGCTGCAATCTCGTCAATGCAACCATTAAAAGCCTCCACTTCGGGACGGGTATCGGCAATCCGGGTCAATGCGATGGCAGTAGATCGCGTTCCGGTCTGTAGCGGGTACTTAAAATAAAGTATTCCATCGGTATATCTGAAGTAAACGGACAGATCCGGAGTCGGTTGCCAGATACCGTATCGACCATCATCCCAACGGTTGTGGTCATACACAAACACCCCCAGTTCATTGGCATTGCTTCCACTTTCCCAAAAGGTCATCACCGGTACCTGCTCCCTGGTCG
The DNA here is from genome assembly GCA_963599995.1 of Coprobacillus sp. CAG:698. GTDB lineage: Bacteria > Bacteroidota > Bacteroidia > Bacteroidales > Bacteroidaceae > Bacteroides. The sequence goes on along the minus strand of CAVCAX010000363.1, from coordinate 15,332 downwards.
AGTTTCCTCCGAAAGGCAACAGGCGGTATACCATCTCTTTATCTACCTGCTCTATCCATCCCGAACCGGTCCAGTGCGGATCTTCCTGACAGTAGCTGGTATAAAGCGGCTGCTCGATAGGTACTCCATCGGCAACAGCAACATCTTTCTGCCGGTCCCAGTTGGCATACTTATGCGTCGGGCGGAAGTGCGTCCATTCCATGTCTACCCAAACTTCGTCCTGCTTTTCCAGGCCTTTCATCTCCTCATCGAAGATTACAAACGGATATCCTTGCACAACCTTGACAGACGTCCTATATTCCGCTCCCCCTTCCAGAAGATAAACGATACGGTACTCTGCAAACAATTCCCCGCTCTCTACTTCCGAAGTTTCTATCGACAATATTTTCTTATGGGCGGAATATAATTTATTGTTGCCCGTTGAAGCGGTTCCGTTGGATACGGAAATAACCGGAGCGGGAGCTACATTTCCGTTGATTGCAGCAGAGACAGGCACAGTTACATTGAAACCAGCATTACCAAGAACCCAGTAACCGACTTCCTTGGTGATATGAACCGGTGATTCGACTCTTGCTTTCCGGCTACCCGTACGCAGGTTATACTTAAAGCCTCCCCCGCTGGGCATGGAAGCAAAGAAGTGAATACGCGCAGAGCGAAGCCTGCCCCTGTCATATTTCTTATCCGAAAGCTGAAAGGCTACGGGTTCTCCCGTCCGAACATCCATCAGCTCCAGCTGCTCTTCGACATTGGCATTGAAAGAGAACAATACCGGATAACTGACCAGTGTTCTCGGCCAATTATAGATAGACAAAGAAAGCGGATTTTCTTTTTCGAACGTCACGACCGGACGGTCGGCAGAAATACAATATGGTTGTGCATGGACATCAAATGCCCAGCACAACCATACAACAAAGCCAATAACAATATATCTCATTCCTCTCAAATTTTATCAGCTATCAGCGCATAAGCGCACCACAGAGCCGGTGCCTGTCCGTGCAGATCGCCGGTCAGCGGTTTACGGTTCCGGTAATGTTCACTCGTATTTCCCAGCATCGTGCCTTCGCATACTGCCTCTACATCTCCCACCTGATTCACAAAAGAGGTCAACGCTATCCAAGCATTCCGGGCTACCGGTCCGTATTCCTTTTTATCAAGCCAGCCCTTTTTCACACCTACTATCATAGCGTAAGCAAACATGCCCGTACCGGAAGTTTCTTCCCACATAGAGGCATCGTCCACTACCTGTTTCCACATTCCTTTCTCGTCCTGCATCTCTTTCAGCCGTGTCATCATTTTAAGATATCCATCCATGATAGCTCCTCTGTCGGGATTATCTTCCGGAAGGACACGAAGTAATTCAGCCATTCCCACAGCCATCCATCCGTTCCCACGTCCCCAGCAAAAACGGGCCGTCGGTGCATGGTAAAACAGCCCGGAAGGCTGTTGGATAGAATCCAGATAGAGTACCATCTCACGTGCGACACGATCTATATACTTCCGCTCCTTAGTCACCCTATAGGCTTGCGCCTGTACGGCGGTAATCATAAACATATCATCCAACCAAAAACGTGTCTGCCAGGAATACCCTTTGTCCGCCCACTCTTTTTGTTGGGGCAAGCAGATGTCCGCATCCACAAAGTCACCATACATACTACTTTTGCATGTATCCTGATGTTCGAGGGTCCAATCAGCCGGCAATTGCCATTGTGAATCGGCATACATCAGCCCCATTTTCCTGTAACGCTCATCGCCGGTCTGCAGATAAAGTTCCAATGGCAAAGCGCCGAACACATTGTTATCCACATGATTCGGTTTCGGCTGAAGATAAGCCTCGGTAGTAAACAAGGGTTCGAAACGTTCGGCCAACCGTCGTGTCAATTCTGTATTTCCACATTCTTTTGCAAACCATAATCCACCCAACCAGGTACAGACATCCGGATAAGTGATTTGGGTACGCGGTTCGTTAATACGTAAAGGACTACCATATTGCGAATGTCCCTGAGACAAAAAGCGATACGTTATCTTGGTTCCTACTTCTACCGGATCGGAACCTTCCGGGAAGTTATCAAAATAACTCACTTCTTGCCTTGAACACGATGTCAACCCTAAGATTACCAATGCAAAGAAAATAATATTCTTCTTCATAACTAAACTATATAATCAAATCTTTAAAAATTTCAGCATACATACATTTCTGCCATTATCGACACGGAGGAAGTAAAAACCTCTATATAATCCCGTTGCAGAAAGAGTTACTTTCTGTCCGTATTCATGCTGAATGTTCCAATGTCTCACCACTTGTCCGGAAGAGTTTACAATAGCCACCCGCTCCGGCCGTTCCTCTTGTGAAAAAGAGAGCTGGAAGTCATCCTTTACCGGATTCGGGAAAAGGCTATAACTTGCTTCTTCCTTGATACGTTCTATACCGACCGTAGCATCGTTCCACCGGATCGTCTTCTCCAATGCTCCGTTTTTATATATGAAAAGTTCGTCAGCATTGTTTTTCTGCTGAACATAAGGACTGCTGAACAAATACTCGTCGGAAAGCACCAATGGAACACCGTTTACTTTATAGTTGCCTTGATAGGCTTCTGTAGGAGGAAAGAACTGCAACTGCAGAACATCTCCACTCAAAGAAGTATACTTCACCGCCGGCTTGTCACTGCTGTAGTCCTGCTTTTCTATTTTCGTTTTTGCAAGTATCGCGTTCTTGAACAGTTCCAGTTCTTCACTCCGGGTATCCGCTTTGTATTCCGGTTCTATCTCTGAGGTCTCCAATACCCAGGCTCCTTTCCGGCAAGAAGTGTCTTCCAATGTCAGTACATCGTGATTCTCCACAACAAAATCGGTATTCTCCCATGTAGCTGGCTCCAATGTCTTAAATGCAAAAAGCATTGTTCCCGTATGGCAAAATATCCAACCGTCTGCCTCAATGCGCTCCTTGATTCCCTTTTTAGTGAAAGGGACATAAATCCGATAACGCTTTCCCTGAATATAAGAAGTGGGAACATTATATACTCCGACAGCAGCTTTCTCATACTGCATTACCCTGTGATAAGGATTCTCTCCATATCCCTCGATGTTCGCATTCGTATTGTCCGTAGGGCGGGCCGGATTGTCTTGGCAAACCGAAAAGACACTTTCTGCCACATCGCTTTGCCAAGCCAGGTAAGTGCGTTTGGTCTCTTTGTAGGCATAACAAGAAGTCGCCTTTGACAAAGCATAAGGTATCTCTGTTTGCGTTGCCAATCCGTAATTAACACTCTGATAGGTATATTTGAACCGTTTCCAGTTCAATACATCTTTATTGGAAGCATTCACCCCAATGTCATTGATATAGCTCGTATACACATACGGATATTCCTTCGAACCGTATGCCTGCAATATGGCTGGATCGGGAGTTACATTCCGTTTATAAGCCAACCAGAAATTCATACTTGCCGTATTATTGGTTACTGTCAGTCCCGGAATAAAAAGGTATTTATTGTCCCGGTTGCCGAAGTACAGCCAAGCAAGCGCCGTTATGTTCGAATTGGAAGCACGAGCACCCGTATACAGTTGGTTCCAACCTTTGCAACGGGGCGGATTGGCTACGTACAGTCCCTGATTCCAAGCCGAAAGCAGTCCGGCAATCATCTGTTGATACACGACATTCGCCTTTTGACGGATCTCGTCATCCTGACAAAACTCGGCCAACATGCGCACATACATCATGTTGGTTGAAAGATAGATGAATGCATCTGCCTCACTGCAGTTATTATGAAAAAACTTGTTCAGCCAATTCAAGATACGGGGACGGTTATAATCCCTGATCTGTTGCGCTGTACGCCCGTATCGGTCTGTAAAGTCACTCCACTGTTCGGTAGCCATAAAACCGACCGTATAACGCATCATATCCAAATTCAGAGTAATGCCTTTAGAATTATAGTCACCCAATTGAAGAAACGTCTTTATTTTTGCTTTCAAAGACTCCGGCATATTATCCTTGGTCAATAAATAGCCGTGCAACGTAGCATGAGCATAAAACTCGACTCCGGAGCCCGTAGAGTTATAATACAAATCAGGATCCGCTATGTATTTATCATATATGGCTTCCAGATTGTTGATAGCCCTCGACTTGTCGTAATTCAAATACAAACGTGCAAAATAATAAGGACCTGTATACTTGGGATCGCCTCCGGAAGGAGATGTACCCTTCGCCATGTACTGAATCATGGCTTCACATCTCTTTTCATAGGTAGCCCCCGAGATCATAGACTGTGCCTTACTTTCAGCACTTACCATAAACAGCAAAGCACACAGCCAAACAGAAATATTTTTCATTAGTTCACTTATAAAATTACCGGAAAAGGAGAGTGTGTCAAGACCCTTTCCATGTCATCCCGACACCCTCTCTTTAGATTTTAACTAAAACAGGATTTTACCCGATTGTGTCACTTCACCGTCAGAAACCGACAAGAAATAAACTCCATGCTCGATGAGGGAAATAGTCTCGCCATTGCCCAACTGTGCCGATTTGACCAGCATACCCGAAACATTGTAAACATTCACCTTTGCTGTTTCTTCTATTCCATACACGGCAATACCGTTACCATTGGCAACCAAAGTAAAACGGCTCTGTTCTTTTTGGGCAGGAGTAATACCGGTGGCACCGCTGCCAAGCTCGTAGGCTCCCAAATCATATTTATCGCCGACCGGACGCGCATTGCCACAAATATCCGTAGCGGAGAATGTGTAATCGGAAACGGTGTTAACACCTTTGTCAACCAAATCCGATGTTGTCTGAAGCCCCCAATTCGCTTTGGCAATAGCCTCTAATGTTCCTTCAAGAAACTCATATCCGATGCCGGCCTCTTCTGTCGGACGGATAAAACGGGGAGCGAGTCCTTCTGTCACTTCCTCTGTGAAATCATTGCTTTCAATTAACTGGTAAGAAACCGGATTCTCATTCAGATTCTTATTTTCCATCCAGATACCAGCTCCCTGTATTCCGCAATAAGCAAATGTCTCTGCAAATCCGGCCTGGTTCAGATTGATATTGTTCGCATTGCCCTGCTCATTCACATTGCCCCAAAATACGGTGTTATAAATGGTAGACTTTCCATTGGCAAAGAGACCGCCCCCTGCTTTAGCACCCATGTTTCTGGTTACCGTAACGTTGATCAACTTTCCACCGCCGGTATGGATATAAATACCGCCTCCACGAAAATCAGCGGAGTTATTATAGATCACACAGTTTTCCGCTACCGCATTCTTATTCAGAAATATTCCGCCTCCCAATGCGTTTTTGTTGGAAATCACATGATTATTCCGTATAACCGAATTACTGATTATACTTTTGTCTCCCTGTATGTTTACTCCACCTCCATAAGTAGACCCGTCGGCGTCCTCGTTCTGATTCTCGCAATTCTCAATCAGGCAATTCTTGATAGAGCCGGCACCATCCACAAAAACTCCGGTTCCGTTCACCGCACTGTTTTTGCTGGCAGCCGTTTTTATATTACGAACGATACAGTTACTTAGGACCGCATTGTTCTTCAAGTAAACTCCTGCTCCATGATCATTTACATTCGTATTATCACAGATCGTAATACCGTCTGCCAAATCTCCTTCGGCATTCATGGTAAGTATACGGTAACTGGGATCCGTATCCGTATTTCCTTGAAATTTGGTTTCATTCTCAAATTCCCATGGTTCTACAATACCGTTTCCATCCAGATCTTTCAATATACGCTGTTCCAAAGTCGTCTCGTTCCCATTGAAACCACCGTAAATATGTACTCCCGCACGACCTTCATTCAAGTTGATAGAACCTGTCACCTGATAGACACCTTTGGCAACCCATACTCTATCCTGAGTAGTAATGTTGCCCAATATGCCGTTAAATTTTCCATCCGTAACTTCAACAACTACATTATCGGCATCCTGGACAATATGACTCCAAGCCTCTGTATCGCTACTCAATTTTACATAGACGTTCTTTGCCTCCAACTGATTGCTACAAGCCATTGCAATAATCAAAGACGCTACTAAATGTTTTTTCATAATCACTGTTTTTTATTGATAATACATTAATAACCTTCATTTTGCCACATAACACTCACATCATTATAAGCTGCCATCTCAGAAAAAGGAATCGGCAAAAGCAGCTGATAATCCTGAACCGTATACTGTCCGGAACCTTCATCGCGATGCTTAAAATGTTCGTTCATGGTAGTGACCGCAATCCCCCAACGGATCAAATCACACCAACGCAGTCCTTCAAAAGCAAATTCCACTCTCCTCTCCCGGATTATGGCGTCACGGAATGTATCCTTATCATACAGTTCGACGGGCGTCAACGCATCCAATCCGGCACGCGCACGCACCTCATTCAGAATTCTGAACGGCTCACTGTCGACATCGGCCACATATCCCAGTTCATTCAATGCTTCGGCATACATCATCTTCACATCCGTATAACGCAAGATAGGAAGATTGTTGGCCCAGTCGGTTTTCTCTTTCGGCGTATAAGCATCCCATTTGCAATATTTGTAAACCAGCTTAGACTGGGTATCATACGTGCCGTTAATCTTCACATTGGTAACGACAGAAAGTGCTTTACGTTTATCGACCTTAGGAGACGTTTCATAAGCATCCCATAGGTTTTCCGATGCTCTCATATTTCCGCTATAACCGGTAAAAGGAGCTACATAAGCCGTATTGGGCAATGTCAGTTTTTCCGGAATAAAACCGGTAATAAATGAAGTTCCTTCCCCAATCTGCCCACCGATAAACTGAACTTCCCAAACACGCTCTTTCCCGTTATCTTTGGAATCGATGAAACAATCTTCATATTTCGCTTCCATTTTATAACGCACGGGTTCCTGGTCTACTACCATTTTCAGATAAGTCCGTGCCTCTTCAAAATTCCTTTGAAACATATACAAACGTCCCAACATTCCGGCAGCGGCATACCGGGTAGCGCGCCCTATGTCGTCAGCCCCCCACTCTTCCGGCAGTAATCTGATAGCTTCTTTGTAGTCGGATATGGCCTGTCCCAAAGTAGCCTCCTGAGTAGAACGCGGAATCTTGCGAATCTCGGCCAAAGAGGTCGTAGTGGTGATCAACTGCCAACCCAAGCTCCAATAAGCATAAGCGCGTAAAATATAGGCTTCTCCTTTAATATATTCGCGTCTTTCTTCATTCGTAAATTCCGCTTGATCGATTTTATCCAGAATCAAATTGCAACGGTCGATCATCGACCAGTAAGTTTTCCATGCAGTAGTCCAGATACTCTCGTTAGGAGAATCAACAAACCGTCCCACGTTATTTGCATTCCGCGAATCATCGCTGCGATGGTTGATATACATAAACCAACAGGAGTTGGTATTATACAAAAGTTGTTGTTTCCCGTAGACAGCCGAAATAGCCTGCTCGAAATCCGATTCTTTTTTATAACCTTCTTCCACTGTATAGTTCGATTGCGGAGTTATATCCAGAAAGGCATTACAACCTCCCAATACAAACGACAACGATAACAATACTATAAATGTTATTTGTTTCATCTTTCACTGTTTTTATAGAGTTAGAATACAAGATTTACACCCAAGGTATATTTCCTACTCATCGGATAAGTGCTATAATCCACCCCAGCTCTTGTTGTAGAATTACCATAACTGTTTGTTTCGGGAGATACCCCCGGATAATTGTCAAAAGTGGCTACATTATCCAACGAAACATATACTTTAGCCCTCTTCAGAAAAGATTTCTTCAATAAATCGGCAGGCAAGGTGTATGACAGGGTAATATTTTTAATTCTTAAATAAGTGGTATCATAAATTCGCAAATCGGAATTGTTCTCATACGTTGCGTTGCGGTTATAAATGTTCGGCGTTGTACCGTCCCATGACATATCTACCCCCAAGAAATACGGAGTAGGATCGCCGCGATCTCCATACACAGCCTGATAATCGGGTTTCCAGCAACGTACCCAATGAGAGAACTGATTGACACCGGGGGAACCGTAATCCAACGAACGCTGGCCCAAGAACATAACGTCGCCGCCGATCTGCCCTTGAATCAAGACACTCAACTCGAAATTCTTATAAGAGAAGCGGTTGGTTATACCATAAATCACATCAGGTATATTATTTCCATAAGGTACTAAATCGTCTTCTGTAATCACTCCGTCGCCTACCCATTTTCCATCAATCAGTTTAGTAGGCTGATCGACCAGCTTCACATTACCGATTCGCTGGCCTTTATACACAGGCACCAAGGGTTTGTTCTCATCCGGAGTTCCATCTTCTTTCTTGGCAAAATCATCTGCCGTCAGAATACCGTCCGTACGATAGCAATAGAATTGAGACACCGGTCCACCGACGCGGGTGATAAATTTACCATCCCACATTGAATCCGTAAAGCTGTCGATTCCCCCCATATCCAATACTTTATTCTTATTTCCGGAGAGATTTAAAGAAGTGGACCATTTAAAAGTTCCTGTCAGGTTATGACTTGTTATGTCCAATTCCCATCCTTTATTCTGAATAGCCCCCAAATTGGTACGGATTCTATCATATCCGCTGGTCATGACAATCGGCAGATTAAAAAGCAGATTATCAGTTTTATTGATATAATAATCAAAATTAAATTGCAAACGATTGTTGAAAGCAGAGAAATCTAATCCGAAGTCAAGACTGGACGTACTTTCCCACTTCAAGTCTTCATTCTTCAAATTTTTAGGAGCCATACCTGCTTGCAGCGCATTGCCGAATGCCGAATTATCAGTGGTCAGGACCGACAAATAATCGTAATACCCGATACGGTCGTTACCCGATTTACCCCAAGAGGCTCTCAATTTCAATAAGGAGATCCATTTGGCAGGGCTCAAGAACGACTCTTCATTCAACTTCCATCCGGCAGAGAAAGAAGGGAACCACCCCCAACGGTTGTTTTTTCCAAAACGCGAAGACCCGTCATTGCGCACTGTCGCATTCAACAAATATTTCTCCTTGTAGTTATAACTGACGCGTCCGAAGAAAGAAGCGGTACGCACTTGATACCTTTCCGTAGAAGCTTTCTTGGCCAAAGTAGCAACATTCAATGTTGATATATTCTCTAAGGGCCATCCGGTAGCTTCAGCATCGATGCGATACTTATCGGTTGCATCGGCACTCTGTCCAAGCATGATGTTCAACGCATGTCTATTACCCAGCAATGCATCATAAGTCAAAGTATTCTGAACAGACCAACTATTACTGCTTTGAGAATTACTCTTTCCAAGAGTCACGTTATTGTTGTTGTAAGTCACGTTGCCCGGAACATAATATTCGTATACCCTGCCATCATAGCTGTAATTATACTGCGACTTGAATACAAGGCCTTTCATAAAATCGATTTCGACCCAGGCTGATACCGCTGCTTTATTCTGTACTGTTTGATCCAGCGTTTCCTTCAAACGTTCCAACGGATTAGGATATACGGTAATACCCAAATTGGGATATCCCCAATCACGTGTGGCCTCATCCAATTTAACAATAGGAGCCTGCATCAAAGCATGCTGAATGACGGTTTCCTTTCCTTGAGCTTCTTTGTTGTCCTGCTTGCTACGGGATGCAGAGATGTTCGCTCCTGCCTTTAGATGTTCGGAAATATTCAATGTCCCGTTCAACCGGAAGTTAATACGATTATAATAGGTCTCTTTTATCACACCTTTCTGGTCATAATAACCACCGGAGAAATAAATAGTCCCCATCTTGTGTTTTCCGGATGCCGACATTTGATAACTCTGTACGGGAGCAACCCGGGTTATAGCCTTCTGCCAGTCTGTCGTTACCAGATCCGGGTCTAACCAGGAATCCGGAATCTTGTTTGCATCGGCACGCGCACTCATCGGATCGCTCATGGAACCGCCACTACGCAGATGGTCGTTATTCCTTTTCCAAATATTGAAAGCAAGCCACTCTTTGGCATCCATCATGCTTACATATTTCTCCGGATCCTGTAAGCCGTAAAAGCCGTCAAATGTAACAGAGGGTTTATCACTTCCCCGCTTGGTCTCGATCAGAATAACACCATTTGCACCGCGGGCACCATAAATAGAAGTAGCCGAAGCATCTTTGAGCACCTGAATAGAAGCCACATCTGCCGGATTGATATCACTCATGCTTTCGTATGGCACACCATCTATAACATACAACGGATCACTGCTTCCATTAATCGTGTTTACACCACGAATACGAATCTGAAGTTCTTCTCCGGGAGTACCGCTCGTACTTTGAGCACGGACACCGGCCAAATTACCGGCTAATGCCTCTCCCAGTGTAGCTACAGGACGCTCTTTTACCGCTTCATCGGTCATTTTGGATACCGATGAGGTTAAGTTCTGCTTTTTTACACTACCATAACCGATAACGATTACTTCGTCTAAAGCCTTACTGTCTTCGCTTAATACCACTTTGATACTATTCTTTCCGGAAATCTTAACGGTTCTTGTCAGATATCCGATATAAGAAACAACCAACGAGCCATTGTCCGGAGCATTTACAATAAAATGACCGTCCAAATCCGTAATAGCCCCCATGGACGTTTCTTTTACCAGGACATTTGCACCTATTATGGGTT
>CAVCAX010000363.1:0-4717 GCA_963599995.1 Coprobacillus sp. CAG:698 | reverse complement strand
GTTACTACACCGGTAACCTTTATCTGTGCAAAAGCCACATGACAGACCAATAATAGGGCAGTCATCCAAATGAATCTGAAATTTGTCAGCAAAATGTGTTTTTGCATACCTGAAGTTTAATTTTGATAAATGATTTGTTTAACTATAATACATCGACTAAAGACATTGATATCCTTTCAGGGAAAAATAATACTTTCCCCAATAGTACCAAGGTTAACTTTCTACTCTCTCCATACACAGTCTGTTTTTAAGGTCACATAATTTGCTGCAAATATATCGGCTGCGAACTGATAATACCAGGAAAATAGTATCAATCCTCTGTAGAATCGTTTCACACCACAAAATAACAGGCAAAACGGTAAAATAATATCATAACTGGTATTTTCGTATAAAAGCCTCATCACACCATGAAAAAGCAGAATACACATGAAACTCCGTGAAAGAAACACCGAACAACCCGTATCCACCTGAGAAGCGAGAGGGCTATGTGGTGACAGAAAACGAAAAAACTGCTCGGAAATAAACTCAAAAGAAACTGAATATACTTTTGAACAAAAATAAAACCGACTCTTAAACACCCCCCTAAAATGAACTTTTTTTCTGGTACTCTTTGGGAGTAATCTGATATACGGATTTAAAAACCCTCGAGAAATAAGACGGATCGGAGAATCCAGTCTGGTAAGCAATCTCCGATATGGTATATTGGTTTTCACGAAGCATCTCGGCAGCCATCTTCATCCGTATATTTACAATCAACTTATTGGGTGAGATACCGGAAACTGCTTTTATCTTCCGAAAGAACTGCACCCTGCCATAACCCATCTCTTCATAGAGATCACTTACCTGCAATTCCGAGTCGGAAGCTTTCTCTTTGATCAACTCTATCAATCTATCCATAAAAGGATCTACCGCTGCAATCTCCGGCATGGCAACCTCAATAGCCGATATTTTCTCCGTGAACAGTTTTCGGAGCTTTTCCCTGTTTCTGATTATGCTCTGAATTTTGGCTTTCAAAACAGCGGTGCTGAAAGGTTTCAAGATATAATCATCGGCAAGTACTCTGTATCCTTCCCGTATATGCTCGTCCAGCACTTTGGCTGTGAGCATGACAAATGGGATGTGAGCTAACTTCGAATCCGATTTTACATGTTCACAGAATTCAAGTCCATTCATCTCCGGCATCATTATATCACTGACAATGATATCCGGAACCCTCTCCAAGGTCAAAATCAAAGCATTTTTTCCATCTGCAGCCTCAATCACTTTATACGAAGCCGACAATTGTAAAACCAAATACTTCCGCAAGTCTTCATCATCTTCCGCAATCAATACCAAAGGCGCTTCATTCGTATCATTCGGATTCATTTCATCGTCACAAGGTTCACTGATAGGCTTCAAGCTCTCTTTCTCGATTGTAGAAGTCTTATCCACGGAATTTTCTTCCACATACGCCACATCGTCCGACGCATATTGCTCTTTCCCTAAATGCAACCCGATGAAAAAAGTAGCTCCTTGCCCCACGATGCTCTCTGCCCATATTCTACCGTGATGCAAACTCACCACATATTTAGCAAGATTAAGCCCGATTCCACTGCCAAACAGGTTGGCCATGCTTCCTTGTTTCACTTGAAAAAACGGGTCGAATATTTTATCTATATTCTCCGGAGATATTCCTTCTCCATAATCTTGAACCGACAGCAACAGTTCATTTCCACGAACCGAAGACACGACCTTGATCACGCTCCCGTCCTTGGAATGTTTTATTGCGTTGGATAAAAGATTAAAAAGAGCTTTCTCCATCAAGTCGGCATCTATCCACCAATCATTTCCATAATAATCATTCGTATAACGAATTACGATTCCTCTCTTTTGCAGTAATTCGGAAAAGCTATCTATGCGTTCCGTCATAAAAGAGACCATATTCACATTGGACAGATTCAGTTGCATGACTCCATGTTCCATCTTCCTGAAGTCCATTAACTGATTCACCAAAAGAAGCAACCGATTGGAATTCTTCAAAATCTGTTTCACGGAATAAACAAACTTTCCGGGTAATGCCTCATCATGCAGAATGTCTTCCGCCGGCCCTTTTATCAATGTTAAAGGCGTACGCAGTTCATGAGAAAAATTAGTGAACAATTCTATTTTCATCTTATAATCACGCTCGATATTCTCCTTCTTGATTTCCTCTATCTTCAACCTATATTTAGCCGTCTTCTTCATGTAAGAGTATCGCAGAATAAGATAAATCATAAAGAGAACCAAAAGGATATACAGCATTTTGGCCCATACTGTCAACCAGATTGGAGGATTTACAATCAATGGCATACTTGTCACCACATCTCCCCATACTCCGTTGCTGCCACAGGCCTTCAGCTGGAAGGTGTACATTCCGGCAGGCAAGTTAGAGTAAATAGCCTCGTTCCGGCTGACATAGTTCCACTCTTTTTCGGCCCCTTTCAAACAATAAGCATACTTCACCCCCTCTGGAAAGAGATAATCCATAGCCGAAAATTTAATCTGTACGGAAGAGTTCCCGTAGCTGAGTTCAATGCCTTTAAAATCTCCGGCATTATCAAACGAAAGATGATTTCCCCCCATTACTGAATTAAGAGTTTCAACCTGGGAAATCCGCGGTTGCAAGGTCATGCCGGAAATGCTATACAACTCATCCAGCAACAGTTCTACAACCCCATTTCTACCTCCTACAAAAATATTTCCATTGGATGCCTTCAAAAATGAATGTCCCGTAAGTTCTTGAATTGGGAAACCGTTTTTATAGGTATAATTCAAGACCCGCCTGTCTTTAGCTATACGAGATATCCCCATCAATGTAGCTATCCACATCGTACCAGTTTCCTTATCCTGTATAATATCATAAATTGTATTATGCGCAATCCTGTCTTGCGTAAAATAGTGAAGCACTTTATCGCTCTTCAAATCATACATATACAATCCTGAATCATAGGTGCCCACCCATATATTTCCCTCACTATCCTCATAAAGCACGCTTATGTTCTTGTTTTCAAGCTCCTTTCCTCCCCAAGGCTCACCTTTAAAATATTTGAGTTCATCCGCCGGGTTACGCCTAAACCGCCAAATGCCACGGGTGCGTGTGCCTACCAGCACATCTCCCCTATCGACAGGAAGAATGTCTTGGGTAAACATGAAACGGGTAGTGCCGTCATAATTTGTCGACAAATCAATAGAACTTCTCCGGCTGACCGGATCATACATTGACAGTTCGTCCTGCGCTATCCACAGTTTTCCATCCATATCTCTGGTTACAGCCCGTATCTGAGAAGAGGCCGGTAACCCAATATCATAACGCGACACTTTCTGTGTGTCTAAGTTCAAGACGAAGGTTCCCTGATTCAACAGATAAAACAAAATGAGATTCTCCGCCAACTGATAAACATTATAAATCTCCGAATTCGAATCAATCTCCAATTGATTGTCCAAATTGACAGGATGCCACCTACCGGACACAAGGTCGATAACAAAAATCCCAGTATTACATCCCACCCATATCTGCTTTTTATATTCAACCAATTTTCCCACTACGCGAAGTGGCTCTTTCCGGTTTGCCGAACTCAACAAATAAGACCGGAACTTCGTGTGTTTAGAATTGAAAAGCATGGCTCCTTCATTAAAAGTACCGACCCACAAAGATTCCTGTCTGTCTTTAAACAGACACATTTGTCTGTTCACTTTTGCAAACTCTGCAGGAAACAAGCCGGACACCGGATAAACAGAAAAAGTCTGGCTGACATCCAAGGCATACAATCCGTTATCTGTTGCCAGCAATAAGATAGAGTCATTATACTCCAATAAATCATGAACTTGCGCCTGCTTAAGCCCCCATTTCAAAGTACCGGTATCTACCCGTTTCAGAGCATGTTCTCCGGAATCCGCAATAAAGAGATTCCCCAAATCGGCCGCACACCATATTCTTTGTCTGGAATCGCGCATTATCTTAGAGAGAACGGGACGTTTTTCTTTGTCCTTATAAGGAATAATAGTCTTTGTACGTGTATCAAATTCCATCAAGCCTTGTTGCACTACATCAAGTAGCAAAGTATGCTCTCCGATAGCAGCCATCGCGTTGATATATTTTCCTCTAAAAGATTCAATACACGTACTTGCGTTACCTTTCAAAAAATACAAACCGGATTTTGTTGCTACCCAGACAGTAGAATCATTTTCCATCCAAATGTTAATCACAACTCCTCTGGGAAGTTCTCCCTGATAAGATAACGACAGGTCTTTAAATTTTCCGGTATACGGATTGAACAGCATCACACCGTTAAATGTACCAATCCACATGTTGCCGAAATGGTCGGGAGTAATATTTATCACATCGTTGGACTGACCGACAAATTCCTCATTATGATTAAAATAAGTCTTTGATTCATATCCGTCAAACCGGTTAAGTCCATTCTTCGTCCCAACCCAAATGAAACCAAGTGAATCTTGATAAATAGCTTTCACCGAATTATTTGAAAGCCCATTCAGTACGGTCAACGTCCTAAAAGAATAATCATTGCTCAAAGCACTTATCGACAAAAAGCTCCTCCATAAACAAAAGAAAAGGATCCAAAGCTTTTTATTGATAATCATGTTTTTCATATTTTCCTCCACAGAATTATTATAAACGCACGCAAATATAAAAATTAAATTCATACGATACGAACGCCACAAAGATAAACCCTAATTG
>CAVCAX010000362.1:1512-6320 GCA_963599995.1 Coprobacillus sp. CAG:698 | reverse complement strand
TATTTCGGGGCGGAACGCTTGGCAAGCGTATCCAGAGAGATATCCAAACTTCACGAGGAAACCATTCGTGGCAGTTTGAGTGAATTGATAGAACACTTTACCGAAACGGAACCCCGTGGAGAGATCGTGATTGTAATTGCAGGAATAGACGATTAAATAACTTCATTAAAAAACGTAAAACGTAAACGTATGAAAAAGTTAGCAATTTTAATTGTATGCGCAGCCATGTTGGCTTCGTGTGATGGCTTTAAAGGTGGTAGTAAAGATCTTAAAGCAGAGAATGACTCCTTATTGATAGAATTGACACAGCGTAATGCTGAGTTGGACGAGATGATGGGAACATTTAATGAGATTCAAGAAGGTTTCCGTCAGATTAATGACGCAGAGAGCCGTGTGGATTTGCAGCGTGGCACAATAACCGAGAACTCGGCAACGGCCAAACAGCGGATTGCTTCTGATATTGAGTTTATCACCAAGCAAATGGAAGAGAACAAAGTACAGATTGCCAAGTTGCAGGCTATGTTGAAGAATAG
Source organism: Coprobacillus sp. CAG:698 (assembly GCA_963599995.1). GTDB lineage: Bacteria > Bacteroidota > Bacteroidia > Bacteroidales > Bacteroidaceae > Bacteroides. Next base: position 5,787 of record CAVCAX010000362.1, on the reverse strand, counting down.
TAAGAACAATTCTGCACAGTTGAAAAAGGCAGTGGAATCTTTGACACAGGAGCTGGTTACCAAGCAGCAACGCATTGAAGAACTGCAAGCCGAACTTGCATCTAAGAATATCCGTATTCAGGAACTGGATGCCGCTGTTAGCGGATTGTCAGCAGACAAGGAGTCTCTTGAAGCAGAGAATGAAGCCAAAGCCAAAACCGTGGCCGAACAGGATAAAGCTATTAATGCTGCCTGGTTTGTATTTGGCACAAAAGCAGAGTTGAAGTCGCAGAAGATTCTTCAGAGTGGAGACGTCTTGAAGAATGCTGATTTCAATAAAGATTATTTCACTCAGATCGATATCCGTACCACCAAAGAGATTAAATTGTACTCAAAACGTGCCGAGTTGCTGACTACTCATCCGGCCGGCTCTTACGAATTGGTGAAGGATGACAAAGGACAGCTTACTTTGAAGATAACAGATCCGAAAGAGTTCTGGAGTGTATCGAAATATTTGGTTATCCAGGTTAAATAATGAAATATAAAAATCTCTTTTTTGATTTAGACGATACGTTATGGGCATTTTCAGCAAATGCGCGCGATACATTTGAAGAAATGTATGATAAGTACGGGCTGGATGCTTTCTTTGATTCTTTCGAACACTTCTATTCGCTTTATCAACAGCGGAATACAGAACTTTGGATAGAATACGGTAACGGTCAGATCACAAAAGAGGAGCTTAATCGCCAACGCTTTCTGTACCCTCTTGAGGCAGTAGGCGCTGGCGATCCTGCTTTGGCGAAAGCATATTCGGAGGGCTTCTTTTCCGTTATTCCTACCAAGAGCCGGCTGATGCCCCATGCGAAAGAGGTTCTTGATTTCTTGTCCTCCCGCTATAATCTTTTTATCCTGTCGAACGGTTTTCGTGAACTCCAATCCCGTAAGATGCGTTCTGCGGGGATAGACCATTATTTTAAGAAGGTGATTCTTTCGGATGATATCGGGCTTTTGAAGCCTGCTCCGCAGTTGTTTCACTTTGCTCTTTCTGCTACTCAATCCGAGCTGCGCGATTCATTGATGATAGGCGACAGTTGGGAAGCCGATATGGTAGGAGCCAATGGGGTGGGGATGCATCATGCCTTTTACAATGTGTCCGGCCGCAGCGAATTTCCCTTTAAGCCTACTTATCTTTTGAAAGACTTGAAAGAGTTGATGCAAATATTGTAGTATTTGTGAATAAGTCGTACTTTTGTATCTCAAAATAACACATAAAGTTATAACTGCTATGGATAATACGATATTACCTTTTGCTTTACTTTGTTTTACTTCCTTTTTCACATTGACAAACCCCTTGGGCACCATGCCTGTGTTTCTTACGATGACGCAGGGGATGACAGAAGAAGAGCGGCAATCTGTGGTAAGGCGTGCTACAATAGTCTCTTTTATCACTTTGATGGTTTTTGTCTTTGCAGGACAGTTCTTATTTAAGTTTTTCGGAATATCCACCAACGGCTTCCGTATAGCAGGTGGAGTTATAATTTTTAAGATTGGCTTTGATATGTTGCAGGCCAGGTATACGCCCATGAAACTGAAAGATGAGGAGATTAAAACCTATGCCGATGATATTTCAATTACCCCTTTGGCCATCCCTATGTTGTGCGGTCCGGGTGCGATAGCCAATGCCATTGTACTTATGCAGGATGCTCATACATTCGAGATGAAGGGTGTTTTGATCGGGATGATTGCGCTGATTTACTTCATCACTTTTCTTATTCTCCGTGCTTCTACCCGTTTGGTTAAGATCTTGGGGGAGACCGGTAATAATGTAATGATGCGTTTGATGGGATTGATATTGATGGTAATTGCTGTGGAGTGTTTTGTCGGTGGCTTGAAACCTATTCTGGTAGGAATATTGAAAGAAGGAATGATGTGATTGGGGGGTGATAGATGCCCAATACTTACATTAATTATCTATTCCTTCTTTTTACACACAATATAAAACGACAATTCCTGCAATTTATTGGATATGAATTTTATAGATCCTACCTCCTTGCTGCAACAATATTAAACTCCGGGAAACTCCGGATATAGGCAAAGTATTCCAGCCTTCACTTCCCTCAACAACAGAAATTATTCTGCCGGACATATCATATACGGTTATTTTCTTATCATCCTTACCATTGATGTAGTAATACAGAACACCATTATTAATATATGGACTTGCCTTTTCATCGTTCTTGATTTGCTCGAATGAGTCGGAAACAGTTGTTTTATTGATTGTTATGTCGTCTATATAAGCAGCGGCAGGTGAGACAACGGTGATGCGTAGTCTGAATGTGCCTTCCTTGTCTATCTCATAACTATGAAATTCTTTCTGGGTGCTGTTTATCGTATAGTTATTTTCATCGGTTCTATTCCATGTTTGCCCTTTATCCATTGAATATTCCACTTTGTAAGTGGCTACAGAGGTTTGCATGGCAATATAAAAACTTATTGATTTGATTTCACCGGAGACATCAGACGTCATTTCGATTATTCCTCTTTTTACCAAGGCTGCTTTATTACCGTTTCCGGCTTGAGAAGAGATGTTTTCTGCAACAATGGCATTGTTTAGTTTCCAAGAAGAATATTCGCCTTTCACTTCGCTGCTTGCCCATTCTGATTTAGAACAATTTTCAAAGTTCTCTATCAGGCTCATGATGGTTGGCTTATCCAGATAGAACGAAATAATTCCTTGATTCTCGCTTATATCTGTTATTTTAACTCCGGTTTTCACCCCGGTCCACGACCGTAATCCCGGTGATGTGTCATCGGAAATGGCGGTTACATTCAATAATCCGGGAAAGGGATTGCCCAAACCGGTGTTGTTGGGGTTGTCTGCGCGCAGTAATTCATAATATACATGATCCGGATTATTATTTATTGTATTATATTCCCAGACACGGGCGTTGGTTGAGTCCACCCGGAAAACCAACATCCCATGTCCCGGAAGATATTTGTCCCATCCGGTCTGCTGCCTGTTTTCTAAGATGAAAAATTCTTTATTCACGGCTGAGTTTATGCGATAGGATTTGTTTGATACATTGACCGCCTCTAACGTATATGTAGCTTTTTCGTTTAATAAAACCGGAGTTGCCCATCCCAGTGCATAACGTTCGAATGCAGAATAGCCGCAAGGAGTATAAGAATTGTTCAGATAGCTTCCAGAGGCCATGACAGACCAGGTGTCCGGATGAGGAGCCGAGCCGTTTTTTTCATAATCTGTATCATAAAAATCCGGAAGTCCCAGTACATGACCGAATTCATGGCAAATGGTGCCGATACCGTCACGTGTCGTACTGTTCATTCCCCCTTGAAGTTCTGTAGAGCAGGCATAACGGTTACAATATACTCCGTTTAGTTGAATTTGCCAGCTACCTAATTCATAGGCATGCGGCCAGATTAAATTGGCATCATTTCCGGAGACATTTGCTCCGTGACCGGCAAAAATGACATAAACCATGTCAACCTTTCCGTCTCCATCCAAGTCAAACTGTGAAAAATCGACCCAAGGAGCTGCCTTTTCACAAGCATTCCTTACCAATTCCTGTCCGTTGTCTGCCCCTTGTGCATATTTTTGAGGATAATCTAAGGTGACGGGACCGACGATTGTGAACTGCGGATCAAAATTCCCCAATGAATTGTCATAGAAATAATCCCGTACACTTCCTGTCGCTCCATTCTCATTGTAGTTCTGGCTGTTGATCATGGAAGTCATCTCTTCGTTTATGTTAGAAGATGAAAAGTGTTTATCTTCGAACTGTGCCAGGATGATGACTCCTTTAAAATCGGAAGGCATTTTTCGTTGTTTGGTAAGCAATCCTTCAGTGATGTATTGTTTGTTAGCTTCTACTTTGGCGCTCCTTGTCGTGGTGGCAGTTGAAGCGTATAAACCTTTAGGCACCGTCGAAAGAAAAGCCATTTCAGCTTGCGAACGGAAAGAGAGATCTTTTGCCAAATGTTTGCTTGCAAGCAATTGGTCTTTCCCGTCATACACAGCATAAACATAATCTCCGGTGCCATTTTGCACTATTGTGTATCCATCTTCTGTTTCCATACAATGGCTAAATTCATCACCATGCAGATACAGTGTCAAGACGGATCCGTCTGCTTGTTTTATTATTGCAGGCTTTGGATGGGCAGGTATGCCCCATACTCCCAATGAAATAGATGAGAATAATAGAGAGAAAAAGAGAATTAATTGTTTCTGTGCTACTTTCATAAACTGTTTTTTATTATAAGACAAGGCTGTAGGGA
>CAVCAX010000362.1:0-1365 GCA_963599995.1 Coprobacillus sp. CAG:698 | reverse complement strand
ATATAACGTGCTATGCCGTCACTTCCGGTTTCATGCCAACGAAACGGTGGTTGTGACTTTTTAACGGTAAAATATTACCGAATACCTAAAGTACGGGAATCACCCTTGCCGCAAATGTCTGCAACAAGGGTGGTTCTATTAACAAGACTTTCCTCTCCGAAAGAAAGAGAAACAAAAGGTATCATTCTTGATATCGAATTCAGGATAGTTACAAACGCCCCAATGCTCTATTCTATAGGTGCAAATAGCGCGCTTGCTTCTAAATGTGAAATCATCAAGGCATATCCGCTTTCTTCCGTCTTATGTCTGATTCCGATGTAGCAAACTTTGTTTTCAAAGTCCGGTAACTTAACGGTATGCATGGTGTTGACCGTCTCTGCAGTCAACGTTTCCGAAAAGTAGACTTTAGCTGCATTCGCCTGCTCTACGGTTTCGAAAGGTGCTTCTGATACAATCACCTCATACGAGTCAAAGTATATATCTTTTTCTTGCAGTGGTTTGGCTGCAAAACTATATGGGAGATATGTGAATTCCGGTGATGCTCCGTCTGTAAAGTCCGCTTTGATGAAAATCACATCATCCGTATCCAAAGGGTCTCCGGTATCATTGTCCAATGACCACATTACCAGTGCAAATGGAGCCCCGTTTATGATAGGCAATACCCCAAAGTTTGCAGGTTCTACTCCATCATCTTTTCCAAACTGGGCGGACATAACCATGTTTAAAAAGGCGGGAGTCTGGAAATCCGCCAATAATACGGCTGCTCTTTCCCAAGGCTTGCCCATGGTTATCTGTTTTTTCTCTCCGTAGGCAACTCCGTCTTGATTTTGAGCGTAGGCACAATAATAATACGTCTTCCCGGAAGTCAGTCCTTCTATTGTCAGTGTCTGTTTCTCTATCTTTCTGGATGCAGCCGGGGCCACAATTCCATTGATCAAGTCGATGCTTTCGGTCTCGGAGACTACGATACCCTGTTGCATGACAGTATCCAGGCCGTTGTTACTTTCTACCTGCATCTCTATTTTCATGCTGATGCCGTAATCCGTCAACACGTCACCAGTTTTCACGATCGCCAGTTGGGTCGAATCGAAAGGATATTCATAATCTCCTTTTTCCAGTTCGTTGTTACATGCCGAAAACAGTCCGGCACATACCATTGCTATCAATATATATTTCTTCATATTCCAAATACTTTTATTATAGGTCATTCTACATCGGGTCATTAGGATAGCGGATTTTGATCGGCTGCCGTTAAGGATTCATTCTCATCAATTTCCCTTTGTGGAATCTGATAGTAGAATTTCCAATTTTCGGCAGGAAGCGTCATTTGTCCTCCGGGATAATGATTGCTGCCCGGATAAACTC
>CAVCAX010000361.1:0-13877 GCA_963599995.1 Coprobacillus sp. CAG:698 | reverse complement strand
TTTCTGTACGTTAGGTCAGATGTTTGCCGCCAGCTTCTTTCAGATTCCACCTCGCGGTGGACACCCTTGCTATTGGCTATACGATTCCCGCTATTAGGGCTCGTTAGGGACTTGCACCCATTAGAATAAACTCATGCCGAGCATACCTATAAATGTGCCGGCAAAAAAAGACACCCTTTTGCCGGCACATTTTATTTCTTGCTGTTAGAAGGCTTCTATAATTCTTATATACAGAAGTCCATTACCAATATACATAAAACACACTACCAATTTTTTCTTCATTCTATAGTCGTTATATCGTTAACTGCTTTCATCAACAAGCTACTTTTTCATACCCTCTCTATCCATGCTATTATGACAACCCCTCCAGCATCTCCCCCACCAAAACCCTTTCTGGATGAGCCCTATATTTATGTATAAAAATAGTAAAAAAGTGGGGTTTTATGCATCATTTTCCAATTTATTGCATATTTTTGCATCATTCTTAGAATAATTATACAAGATGAAGAAGAAAACAAACCGATTAGACGCTATCAAAATGATTATCTCGAGTAAAGAGATAGGTTCACAGGAGGAGTTGTTGCAGGCTCTTGCAGCCGAAGGTTTTGAACTGACACAGGCCACTCTTTCACGTGATTTGAAGCAATTGAAAGTAGCCAAAGCAGCCAGCATGAACGGTAAATATGTATATGTATTACCTAATGACATCATGTATAAACGTGTTGGAGACCAAAGCGCCACTGATATGTTAATGAACAATGGCTTCGTCTCCCTCCAATTCTCCGGCAACATAGCTGTAATAAAGACACGCCCCGGATACGCCAGCAGCATGGCTTATGATATCGACAACCGTGAATTCGGCGATATACTGGGAACAATTGCCGGTGACGATACCATTATGCTGGTGCTGCGTGAAGGCGTCGAGCCCCAAATGGTACGAAACTTCCTGTCGCTTATTATTCCGAATGTACAATAAACAGATAACTATATACCCGATACTTATTTATATACTCGACACTTATTAAAGAAATGGAGACTCAAAAAATAGATGTGATGGTAGCCGACGCCTCACATGAGGTTTACGTTGACACTATTTTGGAGACAATCAGAAATGCAGCGAAAGTGCGTGGAACAGGAATTGCTGAACGTACGCACGAATACGTTGCAACCAAGATGAAAGAAGGGAAAGCCATTATCGCCCTTGAAGGAGATAGGTTTGCAGGATTCACTTACATAGAATCATGGGGTAACAAACAATACGTAGCAACATCCGGACTGATCGTACACCCCGACTATCGCGGCTTGGGACTGGCAAAACGCATCAAACAAGCTTCTTTCAAGCTTGCCCGCCTACGCTGGCCATGGGCTAAAATATTCAGTCTGACCAGCGGTGCCGCCGTTATGAAAATGAATACGGAACTCGGTTATGTGCCCGTTACGTTCAATGAGCTGACCGATGACGAAGCTTTCTGGCGCGGCTGCGAAGGCTGTATCAACCATGATATACTGGTAGCCAAAAACCGGAAATTCTGCATTTGTACGGCAATGCTTTACGACCCGGAGAAACATAAAGGAGAGGAATAATGTGACAATCGGTCTCTGTACCAATATGCCAATTAATAGAGAAAGAAAAGAATTTAAATAATATAATGCACCGAATCGGCAACAGGCCAACCGGCGCATTAACTAATTATTAAGATCATGGAACAGAAAAAGAAAGTGGTAGTTGCATTCAGCGGGGGATTGGATACCTCGTTTACCGTAATGTATCTGACCAAGGAAAAGGGCTATGAGGTGTATGCAGCTTGTGCCAACACGGGTGGTTTCAGCGATGAGCAGTTGAAACAAAATGAAGAAAACGCATACAAGTTAGGGGCAGTGAAATACGTTACACTGGACGTAACTCAGGAATACTACGAAAAAAGCTTGAAATACATGATATTCGGAAACGTACTGCGCAACGGCACATATCCTATTTCCGTCAGTTCGGAACGTATATTCCAGGCATTGGCAATCGCACGTTATGCCAACGAGATCGGTGCGGACGCCATCGCCCATGGTTCCACCGGCGCCGGTAACGACCAAATCCGTTTCGATATGACTTTCCTTGTACTGGCTCCGGGTGTGGAAATCATCACACTGACCCGTGACATGGCACTGAGCCGCCAGGAAGAAATCGACTATTTGAACAAGAACGGTTTCAGTGCAGACTTTACCAAGCTGAAATATTCCTATAACGTCGGATTGTGGGGTACTTCCATCTGTGGTGGTGAAATTCTCGACTCGGCACAGGGACTACCCGAAACAGCCTACTTGAAGCAGGTACAGAAAGAAGGCACCGAACAACTGCGCCTTGAATTCAAACGAGGAGAACTTCATGCCGTGAACGGAGAAGTTTTTGAAGACAAAATTGCCGCCATCCAGAAAGTGGAAGAGATTGGCGCTCCTTACGGTATTGGACGCGACATGCATGTGGGCGACACAATCATCGGCATTAAAGGCCGTGTAGGTTTTGAGGCTGCCGCTCCGATGCTGATTATCGGTGCACACCGTTTCCTCGAAAAGTATACACTGAGTAAATGGCAACAATACTGGAAAGACCAGGTAGCCAACTGGTATGGCATGTTCCTCCACGAAAGCCAATACCTGGAACCTGTCATGCGTGACATCGAAGCCATGCTGCAGGAGTCGCAACGCAATGTAAACGGTACGGCCATTCTTGAACTCCGCCCATTGTCTTTCTCTACCGTAGGTGTAGAATCAAAAGATGATTTAGTAAAGACCAAATTCGGCGAATATGGCGAAATGCAGAAAGGCTGGACTGCGGAAGACGCAAAAGGTTTTATCAAAGTTACTTCCACTCCGCTGCGCGTTTATTATGCCAACCACAAGGACGAAGAAATTTAATTCTCAACTCTTACGATAATGATAAAAGCAGGAATTATTGGTGGGGCCGGATATACGGCAGGCGAACTTATCCGCCTGCTTATCAATCACCCCGAAACAGAAATCGTATTTATCAACAGCAGCAGCAATGCCGGTAATAAGATTACCGATGTGCACGAAGGGCTGTACGGAGAATGCGATCTGACTTTTACCGACGAACTTCCTCTGGAAGATATCGACGTGCTCTTCTTCTGTACCGCCCACGGCGATACCAGGAAATTTATCGAAAGCCACAATATACCGGAGAATCTGAAAATCATCGATCTCTCCATGGATTACCGCATCGCATCACCGGAGCATGACTTCATCTACGGGTTGCCGGAATTGAACCGTCGCGCCACCTGCACGGCCAAGCATGTAGCCAATCCGGGATGTTTTGCAACCTGCATCCAATTAGGACTTCTTCCGTTGGCCAAACACCTGATGCTGAATGACGATATAATGGTAAACGCTATCACCGGAAGCACAGGAGCGGGAGTAAAGCCGGGCGCCACCAGTCATTTCAGTTGGCGTAACAACAACATGAGCGTGTACAAAGCCTTCGAGCACCAACATGTACCCGAAATCAAACAATCGTTGAAACAGCTTCAAAACAGCTTCAACTCAGAAATTGATTTTATCCCCTATCGGGGTGACTTTCCGCGGGGAATCTTTGCCACGTTAGTGGTAAAAACCAAAGTGGCGTTGGAGGAGATCGTACGCATGTATGAGGAATATTATGCAAAAGACTCATTTGTGCACATCGTAGACAAGAACATCGACCTCAAGCAAGTGGTCAACACCAATAAGTGCCTGATACACTTGGAGAAGCATGGAGATAAACTGCTTATTATCTCATGCATCGACAACTTGCTGAAAGGTGCCAGCGGACAGGCGGTACACAATATGAACCTGATGTTCAATCTGGAAGAGACGGTAGGTCTCCGGCTAAAGCCATCGGCTTTTTAGATTGACGATTGGACGATTTGCAATTAGACGATTGGAGTTACTTCAATTGTAAATCGTAAATCAATAAAAGTAACTCCAATCGTCTAATTGTAAAATTGTAAATATCATCATGAACCTATTTGACGTATATCCTTTATTCGACATAAACATAGTAAAAGGAAAAGGTTGCCACGTATGGGATGAAAACGGAACAGAATATCTCGACCTCTACGGAGGCCATGCCGTTATCTCCATCGGGCATGCCCATCCGCACTATGTAGAGATGATCAGTAACCAGGTGGCAAAACTCGGTTTTTACTCCAACTCGGTTATCAATAAGCTGCAACAGGAAGTGGCTGCCCGCCTGGGAAAGATCTCCGGGTATGACGATTATTCGTTATTTTTGATCAACAGTGGCGCGGAAGCGAATGAGAATGCCTTGAAACTGGCCTCTTTCCATACTGGACGGACCAAAGTGGTCTCTTTCTCCAAAGCCTTCCACGGACGTACCTCACTGGCTGTAGAGGCGACTGATAATCCCAAAATCATCGCCCCCATCAATGCGAACGGGCATATCACCTATCTTCCCCTGAACGATACGGAAGCCATGAAAGCCGAACTGGCAAAAGGGGATGTCTGTGCTGTTATCATCGAAGGTATCCAGGGAGTAGGCGGCATCAAAATACCGACTGCAGAGTTTCTGCAAGAGTTGCGTAAGGCATGTACGGAACATGGTACCGTGCTCATTCTCGATGAGATTCAGAGCGGTTACGGGCGTAGCGGTAAATTCTTTGCACACCAATATGCAGGCATCAAACCCGATATTATCACAGTAGCCAAAGGTATCGCCAACGGTTTCCCGATGGCCGGTGTGCTCATCAGCCCGATGTTCAAACCTGTTTATGGCATGTTAGGAACGACTTTCGGAGGGAATCACCTGGCTTGTGCCGCTGCACTTGCTGTGATGGATGTCATCGAACAAGAGCATCTGATCGAAAATGCAGCCAATATCGGTACCTACCTGTTGGAAGAGCTGAAAAAGATTCCGCAGATCAAAGAAGTGCGCGGATGCGGACTTATGATTGGTATGGAGTTCGAACAGCCTGTAAAAGAAATCCGCAGCCGCCTCATCTACGAACAGAAAGTATTCACCGGAGCCAGCGGAACAAATGTTATCCGGTTATTACCCCCGCTCTGTCTCAGCAAAGCGGAAGCGGATGAATTCCTCACCAGATTCAAGAGAGTACTTTAAAAATAGAATGAGGGTATGCCAACAAGAAAGTTTTGCATATCCTCATTTATCTTTAGAAACGGGCTTGATTTTTCAAGAACAGTTTGAATCTTAGAAACAGCTTGAATTCCTACATTCTTTGATTGACTTTCGTTTATGCCAGTTCTTTTCCGGTTCGAATACTTATCTCAAACCATCAGATAATAAACTCAAAACAGTCATTTATAAGGTTTCTTTTTGCTTATTGCAGACCTCTTCAGTTTTCTTTTCGCTTGTTTGCAACTTCACTTTAGCTACTACATGCTCCTAATAATAAACAAAACTACAAATGCACAAAAAATAAGGTAAAACCAACTTCAAACAGAAATCAAAAAAATATTCTTATATCCCGTAAGAAAAATACCTGCTACAATTATTCGAATTTTCACTTTTTACATTTACCTTTGTCTCCAACGTACTAAATAACATCAAATTATGAAAGTAGCTATCATTGGTGCAGGAAATATGGGTTCTGCCATTGCACGCGGTTTGGCGCAGGGGCATTTGGTCCAAGGAGATGAAATTGTCGTATCCAACCCGACTAACGGGAAATTGGAAAAGCTAAAAGCCGACTTTCCCAACATTAAGACCACAAACGACAATCTGGAAGCAGCCAACAATGCCGACATTGTAATCGCTGCAGTAAAACCCTGGTTGATTGAAGAGGTACTCGAACCGCTCCGTTTGAAGCGTACACAGATACTCGTATCGTTGGCAGCCGGCATCTGTTTCGATGATTTAGCGCATTTTTGCGGTGAACCGGAGATGCCGATCTTCCGGGTTATCCCCAACACAGCCATCGCCGAACGCGCCAGCATGACTCTCATGGCTGCCCGTAATGCTTCAGACAAACAGAAGAAATTATTAACAGACATGTTCGATGAGATGGGACTGACCATGATGATACCGGAAAGTAAAATAGCAGCGGCAACAGCGCTGACCTCATGCGGTATTGCCTATGTGCTGAAATATGTGCAAGCTGCCATGCAGGCCGGCATCGAAATGGGAATCGCCCCTAAGGACGGAATGAAAATGGTTGCACAAACACTGATAGGTGGAGCTGAATTGTTGCTGAACAAAGACACACATCCCAGCGTTGAGATTGATAAAGTGACGACTCCCGGCGGAATCACCATTAAGGGCATCAACGAATTGGAACATGCCGGATTTACCTCGGCAATAATAAAAGCGATGAAAGCTTCTAAATAACACCACCAATAGAATACAGGCCCTCAAACAATCAAGAAACGTTGGGAGTATGAAATTGGGCCGACAAACTATTATAACATTTAATTCATTAAATACATGGATGACCAAATTAAGCAAATAGCCGAACGCCTACGCGGATTGCGCGACGTACTGGAACTTACAGCAGAAGACATCGCCCGCGATTGTGATATTTCTGCCGAAGAATACCGTTTGACAGAGACAGGAGAATATGACATCTCCGTAAGCATGCTGCAAAAGATAGCGCGCAAATACAACATCGCCCTGGATGCACTTATGTTTGGCGAAGAGCCTAAAATGAGCAGTTACTTCTTAACCCGTGCCGGAAAAGGGACAAGCATCGAACGCACCAAAGCATACAGATATCAATCATTGGCCGCCGGATTTATGAACCGGGATGCCGACCCGTTCATCGTAACCGTCGAGCCGAAACCGGATAACGAACCGATACATTACAACAGTCATACCGGCCAGGAGTTCAATCTGGTACTCGAGGGACGTATGCTGATTAATATCGACGGTAAAGAGCTGATACTGAACGAAGGTGACAGTCTCTATTTCAACTCAAAACTTCCACACGGCATGAAAGCACTCGATGGGAAAAAGGTGCGTTTCCTTGCCGTCATCATGTAATATTATTATGGTAGAAAGATTCTTATCACAGACAACATTCTCCTCACAGGAGGATTTTATTAAAAATCTCAAGATTAACGTACCCGAGAACTTCAACTTCGGATATGATGTAGTAGATGCCTGGGCTGCGGAAGAGCCGGATAAGCCTGCGTTACTGTGGACGAACGATAAAGGCGAACATATACAGTTCACATTCGCCGATATGAAACATTATACGGATATCACGGCCTCCTATTTCCAGTCATTGGGAATAGGACACGGTGACATGGTAATGTTAATTCTGAAACGGCGGTATGAGTTCTGGTTCAGCATCATAGCCTTGCACAAGTTAGGAGCTACGGTTATCCCCGCTACTCATTTGTTGACTAAAAAAGATATTATATACCGCTGCAATGCCGCAGACATCAAGGTGATTGTCGCCGCCGGAGAGAAAGTGATTACCGACCATATCACCGATGCCATGCCCGACTGCCCTTCTGTAAGCAAGCTTGTGAGCGTAGGTCCCGAAATCCCTGAAGGATTTGAAGATTTTCATCAAGGTATCCAAACAGCAGCTCCATTCGTAAAACCGGAACATCCGAATACGAACGATGACATCTCCCTGATGTATTTCACCTCCGGCACTACCGGTGAGCCCAAAATGGTGGCACACGATTTCACTTATCCGTTAGGACATATCGTCACAGGCAGTTTTTGGCACAATCTTACCGAGAAAAGCCTCCACCTCACCATAGCCGATACCGGCTGGGGAAAAGCCGTATGGGGAAAGCTCTACGGACAATGGATTGCCGGAGCCAACATTTTTGTATACGACCATGAGAAATTCACCCCGGGTGACATCCTGACAAAGATACAAGATTACCACGTCACGTCTCTCTGTGCGCCACCTACCATCTTCCGTTTTCTTATCCATGAAGACCTGACCAAATACGATCTTTCTTCATTGCAGTATTGCACCATTGCCGGTGAAGCACTGAATCCCGCCGTATTCGACACCTTCAAGAAGCTGACAGGCATCAAACTGATGGAAGGGTTCGGACAGACTGAGACGACACTGACCGTAGCTACTTTCCCATGGATGGAGCCGAAGCCGGGAAGCATGGGAGTCCCCAACCCGCAATATGATGTGGATCTGATCGATCATGACGGACGTTCGGTAGAGGCCGGCGAACAAGGGCAAATCGTCATCCGTACCAGCAAAGGAAAGCCATTGGGACTTTTCAAAGAGTATTACCGGGATGCTGCCCGTACCCGGGAAGCATGGCACGACGATATCTACTACACCGGCGATGTCGCCTGGAAAGACGAGGACGGTTATCTCTGGTTTGTAGGCCGCGCCGATGATGTCATAAAAAGTTCCGGTTACCGTATCGGCCCGTTCGAGGTGGAAAGTGCGTTAATGACCCATCCGGCTGTTGTGGAATGCGCCATCACCGGAGTTCCCGATGAGATCCGAGGGCAAGTAGTGAAGGCTACCATCGTATTGTCCAAGGCATATAAAGCACGGGCAGGAGAAGAATTGATAAAGGAGCTTCAGAACCATGTGAAAAAAGTGACAGCACCATACAAATATCCGCGTGTCATTGAATTCGTCGATGAACTCCCGAAAACAATCAGTGGTAAAATCCGCCGTGTGGAGATCCGGAAAAGCGATGAGAAATAGAAGGATGCCTTAAACTCCACTTCTCAAAAACCAAGAACCGGTTGTACGGAGACAGCGTTTGAATCAAATAAAAACGCCATACCCGTGCAACCGGTTCTTTTTTTTAGTGTCAATTTCACATATTACCTACCTTTTTTACAATGCAATCCGCACCATCTACCACCTTTACCAGATACAAGGAAGAGGTTCCCAATTGAACTGTTTCTAATGTATTCTCAATAATGAAAGACTTAACTGCCTGACCTAATACATCATATACAAACACTTCACAACCAACTTTCCCATTTTCAACAACCAAATTGCCATCTTTGGCATAGACCGCCATATTGGCAAATTCCGTATTGGCAACAGAAACATCCCCACTGAATACTGCACGGAGGGAGACACTTGCAAATACCGGATAAGAAAATTCCTTGCTGTCGCCCAAATCTTCCAACAGTCCGGCCGCAATTAAATCATATTCCTCATCCTCACCCTCTTTTATCCATAATTGGTCCAATTCGCATCTCGGTTCAGGTAACCAGGCAATAAGCAACTCTTCATCGTTTATGATTTCACTCTGATCCTCCAATTCGGTACCGTCACTCATTCTCTTAACCATCAACTTACCTTTCTCCGGTGTATCATTTGCTAAAGTCAGGAAGAATTTCTCGACTTCATACACCACCCGAACAGTTGTCTCTTCAGTTATATTCAATGAGAATGATTTATTAACCAGCACCTCATTCTTTTTCTCTTCATCATTAATCACTATACTTGCCACATGACACTTAGCAGCCGGTTGAAGTGTAAAGGTCACCCTTTCATTATAAGGTATCAGATCCCCGGAAGTTACCATATCTCCATTCGCCCGTTGCACAATCATCTCTCCCAACTCTTCATTACAAGAATAATTCAATGAATAAGAATCAATCGTAAATGTCGCCACAATATCCAAATTCTCATTTACCTCCAAAGAACAGCCGGCATCAGACATACATTCTTCTGTCTTATCTTCCCCATTTATCAAAACACTCTCTACATGATGATTTGCATCCGGAGTTGCTTTTATGATCACCACCGATCCTTTGCCCACAACTGCTCCACTCTCTATCTCATTTGATGCATCATCCGATACCGAAATCATTCCGCCTCCTATCACCTGATAAGTTATAAGTTTACCCTTTATCACTTCCAATGAGACTGTGACATCTTCTGTCAATACAAACGTATTGTTTTCTATTTTTTCACCATTCACCAGAATTGCACGTATTACATAATCATCAGAAGCTGTTTCGGCATTCACCGAAAGGACTGTGCCCAAAGGTAAACGGTCACCGTTAGAAACCTCCTCTTCGCCATTCATTATCTGCAATACGGCTCCTTCTACTTGTTCGAAAGAGACACTTGCCTTCACTATCTCATGAATATTAATGGTAAAGTCACAGATCGTACCTCTATTTTCGGCCAATTTTAAAGCCCCACATGGATCCAAACTGTTCCAATCGGCTTTAAATCTGATACGTGTTTCCCCTAATTTAGCTTTATCAGAAATTATGAAACTTGGGAGTTTCTTCTGTACAACCCCTGCTTCTACAACATTTCCTTTACTATCATAGTAATCCGTACCATTATCGCTATAATGTGAATACGATACAACTTCATCCGATTCAAAAATACCATTTTGATTATAATCTACATACACGTAGAAATGTGTCCAAAATAGATTATTATCAGAAACTGTCAAAGATAGTTCATCACCGATAGTGGCATTTAAAACGTCGGCTGTATTGTCGAAATTTATTTTACTTTGAGACGTAGCATTCACTCCGGAAACAACTGTCACAAAGTTGTGAGCTATACCGGCTTGGGAAGCCCCGCTTACATTCAATGAGCGGACCACACGATCTGTTCCTCCTCGAGGATAAGTATCTTCATCCCATATACAATACTCTCCCGGACGAATGATCGTATATGTAGCGGTTGCGACCTCACTGTTGGCCAAACCGTCTTTTATGGCAATAGCCTTTACAGTAGTTGTCTCTTCGATTGCAATCGCTCCTTCATACAAAGCGGATTGTTTACTTGGAGTACTCTTATCCAATGTATAATAAACAGACGCCCCTTCAGTGGCGGTTGCCAGTTCGATCGTTACGGAATATTCATATTCCCCTTCCGGAGCCGAGAAAGTAGGAGATTTAGCAACTTCCATTTCTCCGGCGTCATAATAGGTGTCCGCTCCATCAGTCAACCAGTCTAAAGAGAAATTATTATAATAGAGAGACATATTATCCGTATTATAATTTTCTTCTACATACGCTCCGATAGTACCGTCAGGAAGAACAGCCAATGAAGAATAGGCAGAGCCGGTAGGGCAAATCGACTTCTTGACCGGCCAGGTCTGTCCCTCATCATAACTCACAAAGACAGAGACATTCCGTCTGCTGACTGCGTCATTGGGAATACTGTGCAATAGACGGTTCTTCTCATAACCATCACTGACAGAGGTATATCGGATGATATCACCATTGCAATTGGGTTCAAGCATGTCGGTCCATTCTGATACTTCTCCCCATGTGATACCTCCATCGGTCGATTTCGTATAATAACGGGGACCCTTACCTTGGCGACGAATACTCATTAGAATCGTACCATCATTCAGCTCAGTAACCTTGGATTCGTCACCGCCTAATTTAGCCCGTTGGGATACATTCCATGTTTCTCCGTTATCATCCGAATAATAAACAAAATTAGAAAGGGTATTGGCCGAATTCTCACGAACGGCAGCTACAAACATAATTCGTCCCTCTCTGGTCAGCAACCCATTGCCCGAAGCACAGAAAGAAGCATACCATCCTTGTCTGCCAACAGTGGCACATGCCGTTCCATAAAGCTGTCCGGTAATGTCACGAGGCGCACTCCACGTTTTACCGTTATCCGTACTTTTACAAACATAAGTACGGGTAGGATTCGACGGAGAGGAATTATTGAAAATGCCTTCACCGCCTACAAAAATACAAAGAAGACCGTTTTCTTCCGTTGTACGTACTAAGCCGGCATCCCCAAAGCCTTTACGTGCCCCTGTTCCTTCCGCAATAGTCAGCGGCTCAGACCATGTGATACCTCCATCCTCACTTCTTCTTATAACCACATCAATATCTTCGGGCAAGTCACTCTGATTGTATTTTCGTCTGTCCGTTGCAACAACCAAAGAACCGTCTTTAGCCGTAATAATCGCTGGAATCCTATAATTCTTGGAACCGTCATCACCCGGTGCAAACAGCAGTTTACGCTTCAATAAAATAGTACGTTCTCCTTCAGCCGATCCTTCCGTAAAAGTATATGTTTCATCCGCTGTAGTGATAGAAACTACATTTGCATCCACTTTGTTTCCTTCTATTGCATTATCAGCGATATCGTATGTAACCCATAAATAATTGGTTTCCGAAGTCAATTCTCCTGTAAGTTCACAAGTTATCTCTCCGGAAGCGGGGCTACAGTTGCCTAATAAAGTAGCGGTAGTAGCAGCATAACGCGCATCAAAACTATTTGTGTTTCCGGTAGAATACACCTTAATGTTTTTCACATCCTGCACATTGGTAGTTCCATCCATATTCAAGATAAGTTTATCGCACTGAACCGGTATCGTCCCTTCCATATCCAACACGACTTTCAGCACCACTTCATCCTCATTGCCACGTCCGGTAAAATTAGGATCCTGCACAACAGAAGCAGAAGCTACTTTACAAGGGCCGTCAACCGGATAATTCACAAGAACTCCGTCATGTCCGTTTCCACTGACATCCGGAACGGTTAATCCATTGATGTTTTCAAAATCATAGGCAGCAATCAATCCCTCTGACGCAGGCACTTCCTCTGCCTTGTCTGTATTGATTTCCTCCAAAGACAACGCCCTTTTCCAAAAACGGAGATTATCAATTTCACCCTTCAAATGATACGCATATTGTGTTACTGAAGATTGTCCCGCTCCCACAGTAACATCATAATTATTTCCCACATACCACGGAGCAATATTTTTTGCAGCAGAACTTCCTACCTGCTTTCCGTTATGATACAGATACATTTTCCCATTTTCTCTATCTACAACAAAAGCAACATGTGCCCAGGTATCCAAGCTACCGGATTCTGTAGACCACACACTCATCGAGTTATCATGATTTCCGGCATCACTTGGAGCATTGTTTGCATAAAACTGACTCGCACTTTGTCCACCCCATAATTCATATCCGTTTTTTGGAGTATCAGTCATGCTCCGTTTTGCAACAAACCGCTGACCGGCTGCCCATCGACTCACCTTGACCCAACACGCAACCGTAAAACTCTCCTCTGTCGAGATGTTAAAATCATCGTGAGAAGCGACCTTCATCAATTGATCCGTACCATTCAGTACAAGTGATTGTCCCGATTGCCCCCAAAGTGGCAGTACACTCATCAGAACAAAAACAGTAATTAAAGAAATGTAATGTTTCATTTTCATTAATAGATTTTTTAGTTAAACAAAAGAAATTACATATTTTAGACAACGATAAAAACAATAAGACAAAAGGAGTAGCTACATACTATATGTACATTAGATACCCGCTCTCCTTCCAGCAAAATACTGGTATAACCCACCAGTCACCTTCGCTTCTTTTACCTTAATCATTTTCCCGGTAATACCCGGTTATAATTAATTATCTTTATCCGTGTTTTTAACCTCTTACATTTTTCAATGTCCGATTTATATTATAAATACAATTCACAAGAACAGGTTACTAAAAAAGAAGGGGAGAAATTCATCTTTCTTTTGACGAATCAAGGCAAGAACCAAAGAGATCACCACAGAGTACACAGAGGAACACAGAGAAACGCTTTTGCCGGTATGTTTTTGAAATCATAATGTTGGCGGCTTGAACCAAATCACCAAGAATAAAAGCTGAGCCATTCGAAGTAGTGAGACTGTGTGTGTGTGATAGGGGTAGGTGGGGTAAGTGTAAACGCAGAAAAACAAAAAGCTCCGTAAATCAGAGATTTACAGAGCTTTCATCAGGGATACTCGTACTCGAAGCGGGACTTGAACCCGCACAGCCGCAATGGCCAAAGGATTTTAAGTCCTTCGTGTCTACCATTCCACCATTCGAGCATCCTTTCAAAGAGAGCGGAAAACGAGACTCGAACTCGCGACCCTAACCTTGGCAAGGTTATGCTCTACCAACTGAGCTATTTCCGCAT
>CAVCAX010000360.1:16822-24426 GCA_963599995.1 Coprobacillus sp. CAG:698 | reverse complement strand
CATATCTCTAAACAATTTAAACATGATGGAAATGAAACATTTGCTATTACCATTGGTTGCTTTCTACCTTGTGTCGGAATCATACGGCCAGAAAACCTCCGCTTCCGACTCGTACGTTGATGAGTATGAATGTCTTTACGAGTATCAAGTAAAGAGTGCAAAAGGTGCATTGGATGCCAATCCTACGATTCTGCAGATAGGTCGGAACAATGCCCTTTTTTCTGATTACACAGCATTTCAAGCCGATTCTGTCATCGCCTGCAAAGCATCCGATGCTGAAATTCAAAAATACAGGACTCAAGAAATGAGAAACGATTTGTTTTTTGACCAGACTGTTACTCAAAATGTGCCCAAAGGAAAGATGACGGTTTACAGTGTCATCACGCCCAACCACTACAGTTATACAGAAAATGCCCACCCGATAGTTTGGAATTTGACGGAAGGCATGGACACGATTTGCGGTTATGCCTGCCGGAAAGCAACGGGAGAATATGGAGGACGAACTTGGACAGCCTGGTATTCTACGGAAATACCGGTCACTTTCGGACCTTGGAAATTGTGCGGACTTCCCGGCTTGATTTTGGAGGCTTCCGATTCAGAAGGCATACACCGGTTCAAGGCTATTACATTCCGCAAGACGCATGTTCCCATGAATATGAGACCGTATGCCAACCCTGTCAAAACATCAAGGGAACAGTTTATCAAATCCAAGAATAAGTTTGAGCAAAACCCGATGGAAAACATCCCTGCGGAGTCTGTTAGCGAGATGACAATCCAAAAATATGAAGATGGCGGACACAGTGCCATGATAAATGGTGTTCTGCTAAGAGTACGTCCCAATGGATATGTGCCACTTGAATTAAAGTAATTCCAGATGCTGGCCATGAGACAGTTTCTTTTATCCATTCTGATGTGTTGCTGTAACAACGCTTTTACCCAAAGTGTTATCACAGGAATCGTTCGTGACGCCACAGGTACGGCTGTGGAAGGGGCCATTGTACAAGTAAGTGCCAACCAGTCGCTCCTGGGGTATGCAAGCACAGAAGAAAACGGGCATTACAAGATTGCCCTAAAGAATGAAGCGAAACAAATTATTGTCACCGCAGAAGCGATCGGATACGAGAAAGCCACGAAAGAGATCAAAAACATCTCACAGGAATGTGATTTCTCCTTAAAGGAAAAAATCACCGTACTCAAAGAGGTGGTAATCAAAGCTCCTGCCATATATCAGCGGGGAGATACCTTGTCTTACAACCTGTCTTCCTATACCGGGAAAAATGATTATACCCTGAAAGATGCCATGAAGAAACTCCCCGGCATTGAAATAGGCGACAAGGGACGCATCAAGTATCTGGGTAAGGATATTTCCAACTTCTATATCAACGGCATGGACTTGTTGGGCGGGAAGTATAACATAGCCACCACCAATATTCCGGCTTCTTTTGTCAACTCCGTGCAGGTGCTCAATAACCATCAGGCAGTCAAAGCCGACAAAGACGTATTCTCAGACAACGTAGCTATAAATGTAAACATGAGCAACAAGGCGAAGTTTAAGCCGGTCGGTTCTTACGGGGCATCGTTCGGTATCGGTGAACATGCTTTGTATGAAGTCAATGCCGCAGGGATGCTTTTCAAGTCTGACCTGCAAGTCCTGGCTTCACTGAAAGCCGGGAATATCAATCAGTTTGCAATAGACGAAGGCACCAATCTTTTGGACAGTAAAGAGTCGGTCTCGTCAGTATCAAACCTGTTGGAGAACCTGTCAGCCTCTACTCCACCGATTGAAGTTGACAGATATGCTTCACCGACCGACAAATCGTTGTCATTCAACATACTGAAAAAGATAAAGCAAGATGTCACTCTAAAAGGGAACATCGGATACAGTTATGCCAAAAGCCTATACAATTATAGCCTGACGAGAAGTTTCGAAGATGCAGAAGAGAATATTGTCATTGCTCAGGAATACTCACCCTCATCAAAGTTACACCGCCCAAGCCTTTCTTTAGAGTACAAGAACAACTCTGCCAAAACCTATCTGAATAATACACTGTCGGGCACAGGCTCTTTTCTGACATCAGAATTGCCAACTGTAGAAAACGGCGTGCTCTTTAACCAAAAGCAGACGATGCGCGAATTTTGTATAAACGACAAATTCTCTACGCTTTGGCATCATAAAGGCTGGCGTTGGTCTGTTACTTCTTCTTTTCTGTATCAAGGAGCACCGATGGGAAAACTAACCCTTAGCGAAGAGACGGACAATGACGTAGTGCAAAATGCCAACGGTAGAAGTTTTCGGACGGAAAATGTTGTTTCCGTCTCCAAAAAGCATCTTAACTCACGCATCTATCTGCCTGTATTACTGGATTATTATATGGACAACATACAGACTGTTCTGCATCCTTCCGATGAAACCAATGATGTGACCCTGCAGAATCTCAAAATGGCTGTGGCACCTCAATATGAATATTCTCATCCTCAATACAAATATGTATTCCGGTTGGAGGTCCCTATACGGACAGACTACATTGCAACAAGAAACCATATCGGAAATACAACGTCTGATTCCTGGTATTACTCTATCTGTCCGAGTGTTTATTGTAATTACAAGATCACCTCCCGTTCAGTGATCCGTACAAACATATTCTATGCCCGTACATTTGGAGACATACTCGATTTCCTGAAATCCCCGGTCCGGATCAACGATATATCTGTGAAAACGGGCTCCGGCATCCTGTCTGACAACAAAAGTTTGAATGCAGTGTTGCACTATGACTACAAGATACCTCTGAAAATGTGGTTCTTTAATGCCGATATGCTGTACAGCCGGGAAAGAAATAATCTGTTGACCCATCAGGAAGCAAGCACTTCTCTCATTACAATGTCGAAGATTTACTCTCCCAATACTACGCGGAATTTTACAGGTCAGCTTGGCATTACCAAGTTCATTGAACCTATCAAGACCAAAATTTCATTAAACGGAGGCTACTTATGGAGACGCCAGATGATTCTGCAAAATGACAACCGGCAAAAGTACACGTGGAAAAGCGGAACACTATCACCGTATCTGACATCTCAGCCATGCAAATACATCGAACTGGATTACAAGGGAACATTCGCAAAAACGTTCCTCTGCTCAGAGTTTCAAAACAACAACTATCTGAGCCAGCAACATCAGGTGTCTTTGAAAATCATGCCGTTTGATGGTTTTGTATTCAATGCCTCCACGGACATTGTAAAAAACGAGCTGACGGAAGAGGTAACCAAAACAATGAATCTGCTGGACATGAGTGTTGCCTACAGTAAGAAAGCCGTAAGGGTTTCGGTGGACATCAAGAATATTCTCAATCAGCACCAATATGGTTATACCCTATATAATTCAGTGAATACCTATACATACAACTACCGACTAAGGGGCAGGGAATGTATCGGTTCCGTGACAATTACTTTATAATAAAGAGGGGTGTCTTCTATGTTTTGACACCCTCTTTGTTAATGAGAAGATTTTGGCAACATCTCAATAAAACAGTCCGATCAGAAAACGGCAAAGGGCATCGCCACCCCAAATGCCGATAATGGCTACAATCCAAAGCCGGCCCTGCTTCAGATTACAGGATACTTTGAGGGCCTGAAACATCCAGACAAGAGAAAATAGGATGAACAGAAGGCCAAATAATGACAAGAAGATAGCCCAATGCAGATTAGGGATAGCCAGTATTTCAGCAGGAGCCATTGTAGAATCCAATTGTGCAATGGCTTGCATAGGAGGTAACAGATAGATCAGATTCATGACAATCAACGGCAACTGAGCGAACAGGACGGTGCCATAAACATCTATCATACGGATTTGGGAATGAGAGAGGATTTTTCCACCTATATAGAACAGGGTTGCCGGAACCAGCCACACAATCAGATGTTCGGCCACAAAGCACCACCAAGCCGGATTGGGAGCCGGACCGAAGTGCAACAGTCCGTGATAATGATAACCGGATAACCCACTCAATAACGTGGAAACAACCAATCCTACCACTCCCCATAACAATGCCTGCATTCCTGCAATCCGAATAAACGGATTTACGACTCTTTCAATTTTCTGATTTTTCATTTTCTTCCATTTTAATAAGTTTATCAATCAAATCATCCAGTACATTCCGAACAGTAGGATAACTGACTCCCATGCTTTTAGCCATGTCCTTCAAACTACCGCTCGACTTTACAAAGGCAAGAATAAACCGCTGTTCTTTCTCGGACAGACGCGCCAATAAAGGCAATTCGAAATTACCACAAACCTCCGTGCCGCATTCCCCGCAAAACATACGCCTTACTTTCAGCGGAGACTCACATGCGGGGCATTGTAGTGGTAAATGTTTTTTCAATTCATCCATATCAATATTTATTATTGGGTTACAAATGTGTTCAGCGAATGGTCTTTCTCCAAAAGAAACAGAGAACAAGCCTCTATATCCCCGATTCGGAACCGGCTATCAGCAATATTCAAAATCATGCATTCCTTTAATTGGAGTTTTATATTGATTTTGCTTGCAAATATAAAGATATTATTCAAATAATGAAACTTATTATTCAATAATATTAATATAATCTTTAATTATATTCAACCATTATAAAATATAGTATAACTTAAAGTCGATATATTTTTTATCTGCATGCCTTCTTCGTAGTTAAAGTAATGGAGGAAAAAAAGCAAGAACTGTAGCACATGCGAATAAGCATTAGAGGATGTACTAAACAAACTTATCTGATATTAAGCCCCGTTTTTAAGACTATACCGTCAAAAATAATGTGAATTTTCATAGTAAACAAGCATGTTTTGGTACAAATATACCACAATCAGAAATAAATGTAGTACATTTGTACAAAAGATAAAGACCATAAATATGGAAGGCAAGAGATACAGAAACAGTTTTATTTCCTCTGGCATGGTAAAGGAGGAAGGTCGGACTGCATATTACAAGTTGTTGGACAGTGTGCGTGGTGGTGATGCCGTGCGCATCAAACGTGGTGTATATGCCACTGTTGAGCAACTGGCAGATACGATGATAGACGTGGAGACAATTGTCCCGGGCGGAGTTCTGTGCCTTTTCTCTGCCTGGAACATACATGAGCTTACAACCTCATTGCCTCAGGCATACCATATAGCGGTAAAGAGAGGTCGAAAAATAACATTGCCAATATTTCCAAATGTAAAACTACATCACATCACAGATACGATGTTTGGTATCGGCATCGAGGAGCAACTTGTAAGCGGCTATCGCATACATATATATAATAAAGAACGATGTGTATGTGATGCAGTGAAGTACCGTAACAAGGTGGGTATGGATGTTTGTTCCGAAGTGGTGAACAAGTATATTTCCCGACCGGACAGAAACCTGACCCTGCTGATGGACTATGCCGAAAGACTGAGAGTAAAACGAATCCTCGAACAATATATTGCAATAAAACTGTGAGTGAGATTAAGAATTATGGAAAATCCATACGTGCAAGGCTTCTCAATGTCGCCAAAAATGTGTAATACATCTGATATAGATGCTTTTGGTTTTCTCTCAATTAAGGAGTGAGAATACCAACAAAAAAGGGCCGCCTTATTAAATAAGGTGACCCTTCCAATGATTCTATACAGACTCTAATGAAACTCTATTTCTTAATTACCTTAGCAGTACTTGTACCATCTTTTGTGGTAAGTCTGACAATATATTGTCCGCTTATCAAATCAGAGACAGGCAAACTCGTGACATTCTCGGCCTGTTTAACTGTCACTCCCATCAAGTTGATGACAGTAACATCACAAGGAGTCGTGAAATTCAATGCATCCGCTACCGGATTGGGATAAACAGAGACACCTGCTTTCTGCTCCGTAGAAGATACGCCTGTGGCATTGCTAACTTCATTTAATGAGAAGATATTCTCCAACTTTTCGTTGACAACCTGAGTTTGAGCAACAGCCAGTTTGGTACCGGAAGCAGCTACACCTGTAACAAGATTGGCAGGGTTAGCCTGAATCATGGTTCCGTTAGTGATATCAATCCAGAAAGCAAGAGGAGTCTCAACTGCATGAGAAGCAATAACAGCAGTGTATCCTGTCATATAAACAAAATCACCGCAAACGGTTACTCCACTCAATTCTTCATTTTTGACATTCAAATCACCTTCATTGACTTTTGAAGCCACGGCACGCTCCACATCCAACGTGCTTTTGTTTAGAACAGCCACATACAGATCATTAGTAGAGGTTGCATCTATATTTTGATCAAAAGCCAATTTTGTATTAAACGTACCACCGAGTACCAAAGCATCTCCCTTTACATGCATTGATTTGATAAAGCAATAGTTTCCGGAAGCATTATGAGTCGTGGAGTATTTTTTAGTCAATGAAGAAGTACCATCGGCCAAATCAATAACCGACAGGATGTGCCCATATTCAGTAACACCATCCACTTGAGATAACTCAAATGCTTGCTCCTTAGAACCGATCGTTAACGTCTGATTACCTGAAGCGACAAAGCCGGAATACAATTTACCGTCAGCAACCGCAAAAGAAACAGAGTGTACGGAAGACAGATCTATACTTTTTCCTCCTGTCACACCGATATTGGCTATAATTCCACTAACCTCCAATTGGTCATTCAAAGAGAAGACAGCACCGGAAACTAAATCACCATACCAGAACCCGCCTCCTTCAACGTCGTAATAACCACCTTTGAAAGAGAAACCGTTATTTTCCGTTACCCCTTTATAAGAAGCCGAAGCATAAAGTTTTCCATTATCACACACAATCTTGTTTATGTCAAAACGATAATCGCCAGCCTCAGGGAAATACATGCCGGTAGCAACCAATTCCGGCAAAGCTACGGGCACAAAGCTCTGTACAGCTTTCAGCACACCGTTAGCATCATACTTAGCCACAAAGCCGGCAGCCTGATCAGAGATAAAAGCATCATCCATTTTAACGCCCTCTTTCTCCTGAGTATTGCCGTCCGTACTGCCAAAAGTCAATACATCCGCAAAGTTTCCGGCAATATACACATTACCGGCATCATCGGTGGTCACTGCCACGATTGTTGCCGCACCGGCAAGGGAAACTCCCCATTTCTCAGTACCGTCCGCACCATATTTCAACAAATAAGAACTGGTAGTAACGGGCTCTACCTCTTTACCGGCAAAAGTGAAACTCTCGGTAAAAAGACCGGCTACATACATATCTCCTTGTGCAGAAACGGCTACAGGGTTACTATTATTGACACTTGCAACAGGAAGAATACCTGTCTGAGATTTTGTCCAACTGGTGGTTACAGTCGGCTGAGCTTGCGCTGTCAGCATAGCCGCAGCACAAAAAGCAAGCAGTAATACTTTCTTCATAAAACAATCATTTAATAATTAAACATATAGATAAATACACTGATACACTCCCGGAGTCTGCTTCAATTTTGTTCGGAAATAATTCCCAGAATCCATGCCGAAGAATCTCTTTAAAGAAACTGAAAATACTTCTTGAAGAAAATTCAAGCAGGCTCTTGTTATGATTGAGACGGTTTATTCTCAATCATAACAAAAATGTTTTCTTTTAGTTTGCCAGCTCCGGATTCGCT
>CAVCAX010000360.1:12104-16812 GCA_963599995.1 Coprobacillus sp. CAG:698 | reverse complement strand
ATAGCCGCACTCGGTATGCGAATCGTATAACGGGAATCGTTTTCTTCCAGAACATAAGTCGTCCCGCTAAATTTCTTTTCCAAACGCGGGCGGGTTGTCCGCCGCAAATCGAACCAACGATGTCCTTCAAAAGCCAATTCACGGGTACGTTCGTCGTATATCTCCTGCAACAGCTCATCACGCCCCATCGCATTTATTGCTGTCTCCTTTTCTGCATAGGCAGCAGTTTTATAACGTTGTTTTACCAACGTCAACAGATAGGTCCGCGCTTCAGGCATGGCAGACTCTCCCGTCATCAATGCGGCCTCGGCTGCATTCAGATAAATCTCTCCCACCCTGAAAGAACAAGCATACTGATTGCTTCCACCTTTGGCAACCAGAATATTGGAGACGGTTACCTGAGTGAAATATTTCGATCTGCGCAAATCATTCGAAGTATACATTCTCCACAAGGCGGTACTTACTTTTGCTGCACGTACATACTGTGCAGTCATCACCTGCTCCAACGCCAGGATGTTCTCCGGAGAATTGTATTCGCTCGGCAATACATCGGATGAAGACATATCCACCAACTGATTGTTCACCTGCAGAACCGCTTGTGATGCTTCGAGAGATTTTGCCCATTCGCCCATATACAAGTACACGCGTGAACGAAGGGCATTGACACTTAACGTATTGAAACGATAGTTATACCCCAAATCCCAGTGGTCTACATTCAGGTATTTTTCAGCTTCCACAAGATCGGACAGGATAGAATCATACACCTCGGCAACCGTATTGCGGGACAAGGTGTTCTCCGTATCGCTATTCAATTTCAACGGAATGGCTTTTGTAGTAGCCGGATCACAATTGGTGTAAGGTTCACCATACAAATTGACTAACAGAAAGTGCATATAGGCGCGAAGCATATAAGACTCCCCGACCATCTGGTTCACCTCATCGGCAGTGCCTTCCTCGATCATATCTTTTGATTCGATAACATAATTGGCGATAAACAAGGTATGATAAAACGAACGCCAGCTGAATACTGCCGTATTTTCCGACGGACTTACATCATTCCATATCCAGATATCCTTATAAGTATTCAGATCTTCCGCAGCAAGCGTGCCGTCCATTACCATTTCATCGGAACGGAAAGTGGCCAATCCTCTGTCATACGGCACGGAACTATACGCCTGCAGCAGCAATGCCCTGAATTCTGCAGCGGTGCGGGGAATCACCTTTCCTACCGGTTGTATATCCAGGTATTTGTCACAACTGTATAAAGCCGCCATACAAAGCACGGCGCACAACAGTTTTATATTCTTTAGTATCTTCATAATCTGTTAAAAATTCACGTTAAGACTGAAAGTAAACGACTTGGGTATAGGCTGTGCAAACTGGTTACTCATGGTTTCGGGATCCAGGAAATTCTTATAATTAGCACCGAAAACAAACAGGTTGCGGCCTTCGAGAGCAACGGTAGCCGAACGGATACCCAATGTGTGCATAAGGGTTTCGGGAAGTTTATAGCCGACCCGGAGATTTTGCAATCTCACATGATCCGAACGCTTCACCCACGTATCCATCATCTGATAAGTGGAGAATATGTCATAATGTGAATATTCCGCCTTACGCTTCGTGTCGGACAGCAATGCCGGGAGATCCGTATCGGTATTCGTCGGTGTCCATCTGTTCAGTATGTCCCGGTTCGTATTCATTCCCCGGTCAAAACTTGTCAGGGTGTAAGAAGGAGACACTCTTGAATACATTTTCAGGTTAAAGATAAAGTTGATGACCACCTCAAACCGTTTGATATTGAAGGTGTTCACAAAACCGCCCGAGAACAGCGGGTCGCTCGATCCGATGTACGAATACAGATTGCGTTGCTCTTCGGCAGACAGCGTGCTGGCTCCTGCGTTGTTCAGCTTCAGCAGTTCCACAGCAGTTACCTTCTCACCTTCTTTGTTGTAAAACAAAGGATATCCTTCGTCATCCACCCCTGCCGATTTGTAAGCAAAAAGCGCACCTACCGGATAACCTTCGCGCCCGGGTGTCGTCTGGTTGGACGGTACCGTCTCGCGCAAGACTTTATTCTGGTTGTATCCCAAATTGAAATTCGTGAACCAGGTGAATCCGTTGCGGTTGATGTTGCGGGTAGTCAAAGCCACCTCGAAACCGTCATTGCGCATACTCGCCCAGTTGACATAAGTCGACAAAAAACCGGTTTCGAGCGGTAACATTTGCAGGGCGATCAAGTCCGTACCCTTACGGCGGTAATAATCCACCGTGATATTCAGTGCATTGTTGAATAAGGCAATGTCCGTACCGAAATTCATTGTCTTTGTCTTTTCCCAACGCAGGCGCTTATTGGGGGGAGACCCCAATACAATCATCTCTTCCGTCACATTCGGCAACATGCTTGTATTGTTATAATTACCCATTACATACGATGAAGTGCTCTTATCGATATTTCCCTGTACGCCATAAGAAGCTCTGATCACCAGATTATCGATCTTCTTAAAGTTTTTCATAAACGGCTCGTTGTTGATTCGCCAAAGTCCGCTGAACGAATACAACGGCAGAAAACGGTATTTCTTAGATACCCCGAATATATCGGAACCGTCAAAGCGGACACTTCCTCCTACCGTATAGCGTTGAAGCAAGGAGTAAGAAGCCGTTGAAAAGAAAGAGGCATACGCATTTTCCTGATAGGACTTGGTGTGCAACGGATACGAACGTGCCCAAGATTCATTCGGGAATATCACAGGCTTGGTGGTCAAGGTCTTACGGTCGTAGCCATATCCCGTACTCGTCAAAGAGTTATACCAGGTTTTTCTGATTTCCGTTCCGACCATCATTTCAAATTCATGAATGTCATTATAAGAGTCGCGATATTCGGCCTGGCTCTTCCAGTTCACCTGAGAATTGCTGCTTGCCGTCTCCGTGTGCTTGCCTCCGTCCGGCAGGAAAGACTGGTTGTCGAGAGAAGACATCGTAGTACGTTCTTTGTCCTTACGCATAGCATAAGTATCATGGTCGGCAATCGACTCCTTAGATACGGCGTCCAATTGCAATCCCACTTGTGACGTAGCCTTGAATTTATCATTAAACCGGAGTTCTACATCAAAAATAGCCGACAAAGCATTGGTGGTCTGCTCGTACGAAGTATTGTTCCGCTCTTCGAACACATTGAACTTCAAGTCCGAGTCTCCCCTTCCCTGAATATCGATGTCGTAAATATAATTGCCATCCTCATCAAAAGGGGTCTGATAGGGATTTGCCCTACGCGAATAATACACCGGACTGGAAAAGCCGTCCGAGTCTGTAAGGTTAGACTTGTTGGTTCTGCGATTGGCAAACAAAGAAGCGCCGACCTTCAGCATTTTATTGATTTTATAGGATGTCTTCAAAACCATATTCAGACGGTCGGCCTCCACACCTTTCACATTCCCTTTCTCATCATAATATCCCAAAGAAGTATAGTAGGTGGCTTTCTCCGAACCTCCGGAAAGGCTGACATTATATTCCTGATTGAAGGTTCCACGGAACAGAATATCATTCCAGTCCGTGTTTATCGAACGCAAACCGGTAATCTCATTCTGGGCTTGTGACGACAACGCACTCCATCCCCCGTTCTTATAGGCGCTTGTCAGGCCATAACGGGAAATGATACGAGCGACTTCTCCTTTATTTTCACGATACGTATAATCACTTTGCAGCAAATCAAGCTCCAGATTCACCTTTTCATCCGATGTCAGCAAGTTCAAACGGTCGATGTCAAACTTAGGAGAATAAGACAGCTTGGTAGAGAAAGTAATCTGCGGTTTCCCGGCCCTACCGTTTTTAGTGGTAATCACAATGACGCCATTTGCCGCACGCGCTCCATAAATGGCCGTAGCAGCGGCATCTTTCAGAACGGTGATGCTCTCGATATCGGCAGGATTCAAGCCGGCAATAGCCGACTGGTAGATGTTGTCGATGTCCTTCAGATCTTCCATCGTCGGAATCTCCGTTCCTGTCATCGGCACTCCATCGAGCACCCAAAGAGGATCTTGCGTACCGTTCAGAGAAGCCGTACCGCGAATACGGATCTTGGGAGCGGCACCGGGAGCACCCGAAGAAGCAATCGAGGACAACCCCGCCACCTGTCCGGAAAGCGCCTGGTCGATACTCATGACCGAGCCGATCTTGTCATCGGTAATATCGAGCTTGGTAACAGCCGCCGTCAGTTTACGGCGTTCGATGGTCTGATACCCCGTTACGACAACCGCATCGAGCATTTGTGCCGACGGTTGCAGTACAACCTCATAACTGCTTTTCCCGGCCACCAGCTGTATTGTTTGCGATTCGTATCCCACATAGCTGCACTGAAGAGTGGTCACCCCTTCCGGCACATTAATAGTAAATTTTCCGTCCATGTCCGTTATCACGCCCAAAGAAGTATGGCTGCTGCCTGCTTTCTTTAAGTTCTCGGATGACACAAATACAGAAGCACCGATTAAGGGCTCTTTGTAATCACCGGCGATAACGACACCTGTAATCTTTCTCTCTGCCGCCTTTGCTCCAAAAGCGATGATGCAACAAAGAGAAAATAGTAAACAACTGATTATTCTTTTCATTAACGATATAAGTAATAAATTAGTCCTGTATTTCAAATCCCGAATCAGATTCCCAACGCTGTGTTGATACGCAGAATCATGTCTTTATAATGATACTTCGTAGCTAC
>CAVCAX010000360.1:5658-12094 GCA_963599995.1 Coprobacillus sp. CAG:698 | reverse complement strand
CGTAGCTACATCCGATGTTCCCAGACGGCTTTGAAGCAGGTCTTTGATACGAAGCAACTCGCCACGCTTCACAGAAATCGCATCCGATACGCGGTTTATCTGCGAACCATAGAAATTCACCTCACGGCGTGCTCCCATGCGGTCGGCATCCAGTGAACGATGGGCATACTCGTCGCAGCTGCAAACGGCTTGCTGATGATCCAACAGGAAATGATCGTCCATCAGCTTCTTATTGATTTTCACACCTTCGTTCTCGGCGGCAGCCGTAATCAAAGCATCCAGAAAATTCTTTTGCAGGGCACGTGTCATGACATCCGGAATCGCACCGCGCTCGGTAGTGGCAAAAATGCTACGGTGCAGAGCATCCATCAGTTCTACAGCCGTAAAGGCTTTCTTACCGTTTACCGATTCATTCTCGAGCATACGCATCAGACGTGTATTCGACAGCAAATCCCAAAGAATATAAGATTGTGCATTCTTCAAAACTTGCGTAGGCGCATTTTCAACAACCCCCATCGGAGTGTTGCGGAGCAGATAAGTGTACTCTCCCACCTCGGCATCGAACAGCCACTTCGGATAAGTCAGGACTTCATCCAGCAGGAATTGCAATGCAGCCTGCTGTTTCTCCTTCTCTACGAATGTATACGTTTTCTGCCCGTCGCCCACAACCGTATTCTCAAGGTAAATGCCTCCGATATTGGCCATTACGTGATAAAGGTAGTTGTTCCACTGATTGATGACAGCGTAATACAGCCGGGAAGCCTCTTTGTAGGTCTGGCCTTTCTCACCGGTGGTAGTCCACTTTATTATTTCCGGAACAATGCGTTTCAGATTGGCAATTCCCAATTGGGATGAGCGTACGGCGTCATCTCCCAAATCCTCATTCTGTGCACGCGGATCTACGGCATCGCGCATATCCTGCGCTTCACTATATTTATAAAGACGATCCGTGTGACGGCTCAGGAAGTCATAAAGCAAATCCTTCTCCTCCTCCGGCGTCTCCTTGCCATACCAACGGTAACCGTATTCGATGGCAAACAGGTCATAAGGGCCGATGTGTGGCGAAAGTGCAGTCACTCCGTCGCCCGGCTGGGCCACATAGTTGAAACGGGCATAATCCATGATGGAGGAAGAGGTGGAGTTCATCCGGTCGGTGAATGTCTTGGAACGCAATGAGTCCGTAGGGAATGCCCATGACCCCATCATGTTGTGGCGCAATCCCAAGGAGTGACCTACCTCGTGGCATGCCACAAAACGCATGGCGTCTCCCATCAACTCATCGGAAATCTTTACCCCACGGGCTTCGGGACGGACAGCGCCTGTCTGCACGGTAATCCATTCCTGCAGCATACCGAGCACATTGTGCCACCACATGATATCGGCTTCGAGAATCTCGCCCGAACGGGGATCGAGGATAGAGGGGCCCATAGCATTGGCTTTGGTAGAGGCGGCATAAGTAAGCACGGAGAAGTTCACATCATCCATATCTATTGTCATGCTGTCCGTCACTTCCCTGGCTATAATAGCATTCTTAAAGCCGGCGCGCTCGAAAGCGACCTGCCAGTCTTCGATGCCTTGTCGGATGTACTTACGCCAACGGTATGGAGTGGAATTCTCAATATAGAACACAATCGGTTTGGCAGGTTCCACCAGCTCTCCACACAAATAACGCTCGCGGTCTTCGGGCTTCGGCTCCAGACGCCAGCGGGTAATGAACTGCTTCTCCTCCACCCTCTGCTGACCGTCACTGTAGCTCAGCAGCGGATTCGTGAAATATCCGACACGGGCATTGTCCAGACGACCTGTCATCGGCTTTTCCGGAAGCAACATCAGCGAAGAGCTTACCTCCACCGTAACATAGACGGAAGTGGTTCCCTCGGTCACTTTCGTTGTCAGCTCGGAAGTGGCCACCACGTTGTTTTCGAACGATTTGATGGAAAGAATGCGCGACAGGTTCTTTATGGCAGACGTACCGAGGTTGATGTTGGTAAATACATTATTGATGCTCGTCTCCGTCCCGTCATATATATCGTTCACTTTGATCACCATGGCGGTAGAGTCGTTGTTATACGCCTCGATCTTAAAACCGGCGATCAACGGAGAGATATAATTATCGCGAACCGACTGACTGATGGCATCTTCGGCAGGTGCCAAAGGTAACGGACGACTCTGGCGGATCAACAGCTTACCGGTCGCTTTGTCTATTTCAAAACGCACCATTTGATTCTCATAATTCACACCGCGATTGACTCCCGCCTCATTCAGTTCGGCCGGTACGCGCTGCAATTTATTCACAACCAACATATCCCGGCCCAATAAACTTGCCGGAACCTCAAAGTAATAATCATTCTTCTTCCGGTATACATTAAACATACCGCGACGAACGATACTGCCGTCTCCGGTCAGCTGCTCATACTCGTTTTTGGATTTAATACTGTCGTTGGGTTCTGTTTTTTTCTTCTTGCGGAACAACCCCATAGCGTCTGGGGCGAAAGTTCCACCATACGATACAACGGAAGGAACGCACAAGAAAAAACTTGTGGCTACCGTAATTAGCAGGCTTGTTTTCAGTTTCATCAAGTTAATATATCAATTATCACTGTTAGTCTTTATTTTACTCAAAAAATAAAAGGGGGAACTGCAAAGATAGTAAAACTCTCAATATGAATAATTAAATGGGGCATTTTTTGACGTTTTTTCTTAATTAAATCGAATTTTGCTTGCTTTTTCATGCAAAAACGAACGTTTTCCGTTCATTATTTAACAAATCTTCCAATGTACGTCTGATGTCGGTAAGAACAGAACTGACCGTACTTTTTGCATCCGCATGACAGCAAAGTATGAAGATTTAAATTATCTTTGTTGCAAATAAAAATCGTATGGAACTCTTAGTATATAAAGCTTCCGCCGGTTCCGGTAAGACTTTTACCTTAGCCGTGGAATACATCAAACTACTCATTCTCAATCCTCGTGCTTACCGGCAAATACTGGCCGTGACCTTTACCAATAAAGCGACAGCAGAGATGAAAGAGCGTATCCTCAGCCAGCTCTACGGCATTTGGCAAGGAGACAAAGATTCGGATGCCTACCTGAAACGGATTATCGCAGAGACAGGAAAGCCGGTGGAAGAAGTGCGGGAAGCTGCCAAAGTGGCGCTGACCAATATGCTGCACGATTACAGCCGCTTCCGGGTGGAGACCATCGACTCTTTCTTTCAGTCGGTGATGCGAAACCTCGCCCGTGAACTCGAGCTGAGTCCCAACCTGAACATCGAATTGAACAATCAGGAGGTGCTGAGCGACGCCGTGGATAGCATGATCGAAAGGCTGGGTCCTACCTCGCCCGTACTGGCATGGCTGCTGGATTATATCAACGAACGCATCGCCGACGACAAGCGCTGGAACGTATCGGACGAGGTGAAAAGTTTCGGGCGGAACATCTTCGATGAAGAATATATAGAGAAAGGAGAAGGACTCCGGAAAAAACTGATTGAGAACCCGGGACTCATCAAGGACTACCGCCGTGAATTGAAGGAGATGGAAACGGAAGCGCTCGAGCAGATGAAGGGATTCTACGATCAGTTTGAGGGTGAGTTGGACGGGCATGCCCTCAATGCAGATGATCTGAAGAACGGTTCGCGCGGCATAGGAAGCTATTTTCGTAAGCTCAACAATGGTATATTGGGCGATGACATACGCAATGCAACAGTAGAGAAGTGCCTGACGGATGAAAAAAGCTGGGCGGCTAAAAGTTCGTCACGCTATCAGGATATTCTCCAACTGGCTTCCGCAAGCCTTATGCCTCTGCTGAATGAAGCAGAGAAGTTCCGTGCGAAGAACAACAAGATAGTAAACAGCTGCCGGCTATCCATGCAACACCTGAACAAGGTGCAACTGTTGGCCAATATAGACGAGGAGGTACGCCGGCTCAATCGGGAGAACAACCGTTTCCTGTTATCGGACACCAATGCCCTGCTCCACCAACTGGTGAAGGATGGCGACTCGTCTTTCGTTTTCGAGAAAATCGGGACAAACATCCGGAACGTAATGATAGATGAGTTTCAGGACACAAGCCGCATGCAATGGGGAAACTTCCGGTTACTGCTGCTGGAAGGACTTTCGCAGGGAGCGGACAGTCTGATTGTGGGAGACGTAAAGCAATCCATCTATCGCTGGAGAAACGGTGACTGGGGAATACTCAACGGACTGAACGACCGTATAGAGAGCTTTCCGATACGGGTAGAAACCCTGAAAACAAACCGAAGAAGCGAGACCGATATTATCCGGTTCAACAACGAGATATTCACGGCGGCGGTAAACTATCTGAATACAGTCTACAAAGAAGAATCAAAGAAGGACTGCGAAGCACTGCTGAGAGCCTATTCCGACGTGGTGCAGGAGTCTCCCAAAGAGATGAGAAAAGGGTATGTCAAGGTATCCTTCCTCGAGCCC
Source organism: Coprobacillus sp. CAG:698 (assembly GCA_963599995.1). Taxonomy (GTDB): domain Bacteria; phylum Bacteroidota; class Bacteroidia; order Bacteroidales; family Bacteroidaceae; genus Bacteroides. The sequence continues at coordinate 7,643 of CAVCAX010000360.1, read as the reverse complement.
GATGAAGAACATGATTACACCGAGCAGACGCTTATCAGTCTGGGCGAAGAGGTGGAGCGCTTACTGAATTCGGGGGTAAGGCTCAATGACATTGCCATTCTTGTGCGCAAGAACAAAAATATCCCCCGCATTGCCGATTACTTTGACAAGACGCTGCAATACAAGATCGTATCCGATGAAGCCTTCCGCCTGGATGCCTCGTTGGCTATCTGCATGATGATAGATGCCCTGCGCTATCTCTCCGATCCGGAGAATCGGATTGCCCGGGCCTCGCTTATCACCAATTATCAGTTGCAGATAAAGGGATACGAAGGAGGTCTGGACGGGTTGCTAACCGCTCCGGCCGAGACGTTATTGCCCGAAGCATTTATCAAAAACATAGAGACACTAAGGCTGATGCCGCTTTATGAGTTGCTGGAAGAGCTGTTCACTCTTTTCGAGATGAGCCGTATCAGCGATCAGGACGCCTATCTTTTCGCATTCTTCGATGCGGTAACGGATTATCTGCAAAGCAACTCTTCCGAACCGGACGGCTTTATCCGTTTCTGGGAAGAGACGTTATGCGGCAAAACCATCCCCAGCGGAGAGATGGAAGGCATCCGCATCTTCTCCATCCACAAATCCAAAGGATTGGAATTTCATACGGTACTCCTGCCCTTCTGCGACTGGAAACTGGAGAATGAAACCAATAACCAGCTCGTGTGGTGCATTCCGGAAGAAGCCCCTTTCAATGAACTGGATATCGTGCCGGTGAACTACTCCGCACAAATGAAGGCCTCGGTCGATCGGAAAGACTATCAGCAGGAACGACTGCAGTTATGGGTAGATAATCTGAATCTGCTCTACGTGGCTTTTACCCGTGCCGGAAAGAATCTGATTGTATGGAACCGGAAAGGACAAAAGGGAACCATGTCCGAACTGCTGACGGCGGCACTGCCCGAAGTGGCCCGTAAGAACGGGGGGGAATGGGATGAAGAGAAGGGATATGAGGAGGGGGTCCTCTCCCCCAGCCCCTCTCCGCAGGAGAGAGGGGAAAGATACTCCGGTAATAAGCTGACGCGAAAGCCGGACAAGCTTCCGATAAGCATGGAGTCGATGCGACATGAAATTGAATTCCGGCAGTCTAACCGTTCGGCGGACTTTATCAAAGGGGTGGATGAGGAAGAGTCGGAAGACCGTTTTATCAACCGTGGACGCTTGCTGCATACGCTGTTTTCGGCTATTGAAACGGAAAAGGATGTAGATGCGGCTATAGAAAGGTTGGTCTTCGAAGGCGTTATCGGTAGCTGCAAGGTGGAAGAAGAGATACGGGAAGTGACTCATAAGGCTTTCTCCATGCCCGAAATACAGGATTGGTATTCGGGACGTTGGCAATTGTTTAATGAATGCTCCATTATATATAAGGAAAACGGAGTGTTGCAAACCCGCCGACCGGACAGGGTAATGATGCAGGACGGGCAAGTAGTGGTGGTGGACTTCAAATTCGGGAAGCCGAACAAGAAGTACAACAAGCAGGTGCAGGGATATATGCAATTGCTGAAGAGGATGGGGTACGGTAATATCAGGGGGTATTTGTGGTATGTGCCTCTCCCCCGACCCCTCTCCGTGGAAGAGGGGGGAAAGAGTACTGACTCCGAATGGGAAGAGGGAAAAATAGTTGAGGTGAAAATAGAGAAAGAAGAAGGATAACCTTTTCTTATGCATTATCCTCTGTTTCTTTATGTTATCTTGCTTTTAAATCACAAAAAATATTATAACAAATAAATAAAACGTATGTCCAATATATCCGATCCTAACAGTCAAAAACACTCCCCTTCTCCCCTCTCCCACGGAGAGGGGTCGGGGAAGAGGCCCACCTTTCTCGAACTGGTCGCTCAAGACCTCCATGCTAAAATCGGCAACGACCTCTCACGGGTAGCCATCGTTTTCCCGAATAAACGGGCCAGTCTGTTTTTCAATGAATACTTGGCGGCTCAGTCCGATCG
>CAVCAX010000360.1:0-5648 GCA_963599995.1 Coprobacillus sp. CAG:698 | reverse complement strand
GTCCTATCTGGTCGCCTGCATACATCAGCATCAGCGAATTGTTTCAGCAATTGTCCATACAGAAATTAGGTGACCCCATCCGGTTGGTTTGTGAGTTGTATAAGGTCTTTCGTGAAGAGACGAAAAGCGAAGAATCACTGGACGATTTCTATTTCTGGGGAGAACTGCTCATCAGCGATTTCGATGATGTAGACAAGAATTTAGTGAATGCCGACAAACTTTTTACCAACTTGCAGGATTTGAAAAACATCATGGATGACTTCGACTTTCTCGATGAAGAGCAAGAAAGTGCCATTCGACAGTTCTTTCAAAACTTCTCCATAGAGAAACATACGGAGCTAAAAGAGAAATTCATCTCTCTCTGGGATAAATTAGGTGATATTTACCGCAATTACCGTTCGCAGCTTGCAGCATCGGGCATAGCCTACGAGGGGATGCTTTACCGCAATGTCATCGAAGTACTCGACACAGACAAGTTGCGCTATGACAAATATGTATTTGTCGGCTTCAATGTGCTCAATACAGTGGAAACCCGCTTCTTCTCCATGCTGCAGGATGCAGGCAAGGCGCTCTTCTACTGGGATTATGATATCTTCTACACCCGACTGCCCCAACAGAAGCACGAGGCCGGCGAATTTATCCTCCGTAACCTGAAGTTATTCCCTAACGAACTTCCGGAAGAGGTATTCGACTGCCTGCGCCATCCCAAGAAAGTACGCTTCATCTCCTCCCCTACGGAAAACGCACAAGCCCGTTACCTGCCCGAATGGGTGAGAGGACTGGCACGGGAACACTCTACCCCCGATTCGGAGAAAGAAAATGCCGTGGTGCTTTGCAATGAATCACTGCTGCTTCCTGTCCTCCACTCGATCCCGGCAGAGGTGAAGAATGTCAACATCACCATGGGATTTCCGTTGGCACAGACTCCGGTATATAGCTTTATCAATGCAGCCGTCGAGCTACAGACCACCGGCTACCGGATGGAAACCGGACGTTACAGCTATGAAGAGGTGCAGGCCATATTAAAACATCCCTATACCCGTCAGCTTTCCCCCAAAGCAGAGCCTTTGGAAAGGGAACTGACCCGTACCAACCGTTTTTATCCCTTACCGACGGAACTGAAACAGGATGATTTCCTCTCCTTGCTCTTTACACCGCGCAGCGGTATCCGTGAGTTGTGCTTGTACATCACAGAACTGCTGAAGGAGGTTTCTATCCTATACCGGCAGGAATCGGAACAGGAGGACATCTTCAACCAGCTCTACAGGGAATCCCTGTTCAAGAGTTTCACAATGGTGAACCGGCTGCTCAATCTGATTGAGAATGGCGAACTTCAAGTGCGGACAGATACACTGAAACGCCTGCTCAACCGCATACTTGCCGCCGCCAATATTCCTTTTCATGGCGAGCCCGCCATCGGCATGCAGATAATGGGGGTACTCGAAACCCGTAACCTCGATTTCCGCAACCTTATCATGCTGTCGCTCAATGAAGGACAACTGCCCAAAGGCGGAGGAGAGTCCTCTTTTATCCCCTACAACCTACGCAAGGCCTTCGGAATGACCACCATCGAGCACAAGAACGCCGTGTACGCCTACTATTTCTACCGTCTGATTCAACGGGCGGAAAATATCACATTGGTATACAACAGCTCTTCCGATGGCTTGAATCGGGGAGAATGGTCACGCTTTATGCTACAGTTCCTCGTAGAATGGCCGCACGAAACCAGCTACGAATTTCTTGAAGCCGGTCAGTCTCCTCAAAAAAGCCGGGAGATAACTATCGGGAAAACACCCGAAATACGAAGCCGCATGCAGAACAGGTATAATTTCAATCAGAATCCGAAAGCGCTCCCGCTCTCTCCATCGGCACTGAATGCCTATCTGGATTGCAGTCTGCGATTCTATTACCGCCATGTGGCCGGATTGAAAGTAAAGGACGAAGTGAGTGCAGAGATTGACTCCGCACTGTTCGGTACTATTTTCCACCGTTCGGCAGAATTGGCGTACGGTGAATTAAGTGCCAACGGTAAAGAGATACGGAAGGAAGATTTAGAACGCCTGCTACGGGATGATGTCCGCATTCAAGGATATGTAGACCGTGCATTCAAAGAGAAATTCTTCCATGTACCTCTCGACGAACGTCCCGAGTACAACGGAATACAGTTGATTAACTCAAAGGTGATCTGCTCCTACCTTCGCCAGTTATTGCGCAATGATCTGGTCTATGCGCCATTCTCCATGGTGGGGATGGAAGAACCGGTAGAAGAGCCGTTGGAAGTAGATACGCCGGAAGGGACCATCCGAATCAAAATAGGTGGAACGATAGACCGGATGGATTGCAAAGGAGACACGCTCCGGATTGTGGACTACAAAACCGGAGGAAGTCCCAAGACACCGGTCAATATCGAGCAGTTGTTCATCCCCGCCGAAGGGAGGCCTAATTATATCTTCCAGACATTCCTGTATGCTGCCATCATGAGCCGGAAGCAGTCACTGAAGGTAGCTCCTGCCCTACTCTACATCCATCGGGCAGCCAATGAAAGCTACTCTCCGGTCATTGAGATAGGCGAACCCCGCAAACCTAAAATACCCGTAAATAACTTTGCTTTCTTCGAAGATGAGTTTCGGGAGCGGCTACAGAGGTTACTGGAAGAGATATTCGGAGCGGAAACGCCCTTTACACAGACAGAAAACACGAAAGCCTGTGAATACTGCGACTTCCGTGCTTTATGTAAAAGATGAAATAGGCCCATAAAAAGGAAAACGCTATTCGGAGGTAATTATGCACGGTGCTTACAGGTTGTATACATAATGCTTACAGACTGTAAGCACCGTGTTTATGAATTCTTAGCCGATTGCAAAGCAGCCATCACCAACCGGATATCCGCATAGGAAACCTCGTCTCCCAAAGCTGCTTTTATAAGTGTAATGCCACGGGCATCGGCATTCTCCTGCAAATAGCGGGTTACTTTATCCACCTTCTCCCGGGACACCAACTGATCGATTTTAATGACTCCCGAACGTACGTAATGCTCCAGATGCCCTGCAATCGTTCCGGTGACCAGCTCGCGCTTTTTGGCAATCTCTTCGATATTCATGCCTTGACGAAACATGGCATAACTGATCTCTCTGGTATCCATCCGAGGAGTTTTAGCCGTTGCATTCGCCAATTCGACAACTGCCTTCGTATCCGTTCGGGGAGGTGTGGCAGATACGTTCCGTGAGGTCCGGTCCGGTTCTGTAACCGTATCCGTTTGGGGAGAAGAGGTGACATACCGGTTTACCATGTCCAGTAAGACATCACCATACTTCTCCGCTCCCTTTTTCCCGAAATAAGGAATACGTACCAAAGAAGCGACATCCCGGGGCAAAAGATTGACAATGCCCAATATTGCTTTCTGTTGAATAACCGTATACACAGGCAGACCGGCCTTAACCGCTTCTGCATTTCGCCATGCTATCAGCTGTTTATACAGATCCGGATGAAGAATATCCATAGGTACTTCTATCTTTTCTCCCCGATCGGCTTTCGAGGAAGAGGAAGAAGTACGTGTTCTGGAGCTGCCGGTATCTCCCTTTTCACTATTCTCGATCGCCAGCACCGCTTTCCGCTTCAGATAGGAAGACACGGAAAAACCCTCTTTCTCTGTAAGCAGAAGAGTCCCTTTCTTTATATACAGCGCCGATTGAAGTGCAGCCAAAGCCTCGCTGAACTTTTTCTTCAATACTTTATTGTCCGTTTGGATTTTAGTGCCCGCCACCAGCGGAGAGAGGATCTCCTCCAATTGTCCGGCAAAATAATGTGCACCGGATATCAGACGTTGCTGCAAACGCTCATCGTGCCTATAATCATCGGAGGCATTTACCAATTCCGTATACTGCAATTGAAAAGTATCCCCCACCTTCACGATTTTCGTCTTATATAATTCATCTGCTTCCTTATACCGCTCCAACAGTTTGGGATAAAGCCGGTACAAATGCTCGTCCAGCAAACGGAGCACGAGTGCAAGATGCCGGTCCAAGGAGTGAAAATCAAACTGTTCGCAGAGTAATTCATAGAAATAACGGTGCTGCAACTTGTTCAGTTTCTCCTTGTCGGGCGACAACGCTTCCACCTCGCGGGTAAATTCATCAATCGTATCATCGCTGATAATCGCCTCCTTCCGAAGCGGAGAACTCAAGACCAGCCCTTCAAGACTTTTGCAGCGGCTCAACGCAACATACACCTGCCCGTGGGCAAATGAAGCATTGGCATCGATAATGGCCCGTTCGAAAGTAAGCCCCTGGCTTTTGTGAATCGTAATGGCCCACGCCAGACGGATGGGATACTGACGGAACCGTCCTTCCACTTCCTCCGTAATCTCTTTCGTTGCAGGGTTCAGCGTATATTTACTATTGGTCCACTCTTCCGTCTCCAAAAGAAAAGATTCGCTGTCTCCGTTTCCACGCACAAGGATGCCGTCTTTGGATACACCGGTTACCAGACCGATCTTGCCATTATAAAACCGATGTTCATTGGAAGAATCGTTTTTGATAAACATAATCTGTGCTCCCTTCTTCACTGTCAGTACTTCATCAGCCGGATAAGCGGATTCGGGAAAGGTACCTTCGGTTTTTGCCCGGAAGCTGTAAGCCTGTCCCGGCAGGGCCACCAATTGGCGGTCGTTATATTGCTGGGCTTGATAGTTGTGGGTGGTCAGGCGGATGTATCCCTCTTCTTCCTTCGGGTGGAAGTCGGGGAGATAACGCTTGTTCAGTTCCGTAAGCACCGAATCGTCAGCGGTATTCTCGCGTATCCTGTTCAACAGATTCACAAAGGCCGCATCACTCTGACGATAGATATGCTTCAATTCGATGGTCACATATTCCGTTTCATGCAAAACCCGGCTACCGAAAAAGAAAGCCGTGTCATAATACGGTTTCAACAGCTGCCATTCATCCTCTTTCACAACCGGGGCCAACTGCTGAAGATCGCCGATCATCAAAAGCTGCACACCGCCAAACGGCTGATACCGGTTGCGATACTGACGCAATACGGCATCGATGGCATCCAGCAGATCCGCCCGCACCATACTTATTTCATCAATCACCAGAAGATCCAGACTGCGGATGATATTGATTTTCTCTTTCCCGAATTTATGGAAAGTCCGGGCAGACGTAAATTTAGTATCGGGCACATAAGGGGCAAAAGGCAGTTGGAAGAAAGAATGTATCGTTACTCCACCGGCATTGATAGCGGCAATCCCCGTTGGTGCCACCACTACCATACGTTTCGGTGATCGGGTTTTCAGTTCTCTGAGAAAAGTAGTTTTACCGGTGCCGGCTTTTCCTGTCAGAAACAGATGTGTACCTGTATTTTCGATGAATTGCCAGGCGAGCTGTAAATCCGGATTGTGTTCCATGCTATCTAAATTAGTTTGTTTCTCTGTCGGGAATCGTGTAAATCGAATGCCGGACATCAAGCGTGCCTGAAATATGTAATAAGAAAATGTCAAGATCCCCCCCTTCTCTGTGGTGTGACCTTGACATTTCCCAAACATTTATTTCATCGATCCGCCGATAATATCCAGCAGTTCATTCGTTATCGCCTGCTGGCGTCCCTTATTGTACTGCTTTGTCAAATCCTGAATCAGTTCATTCGCATTA
>CAVCAX010000359.1:0-2206 GCA_963599995.1 Coprobacillus sp. CAG:698 | reverse complement strand
GGTTATATGCCTCCCGTAGAAGAACTTGAGAACCCTGATTATAAATTTGCAGCCGAAATATTTTCGGAAGACGGGAAAGTGCTCGGCACATTTTCATTGCAAAAGAACAACCGTGTTTACAGCAGTTACGCCGACCTGTCACCGGCCATCATTCATGCGCTGATCGCTACCGAAGACGTACGTTTCACCGAGCATTCGGGCATCGATGCGAAAGCACTTTTCCGCGCACTCGTAAAGCGTGGCCTGTTGATGCAGAAAAGCGCCGGAGGCGGAAGTACGCTCTCACAGCAGCTCGCCAAGCAGTTGTTCACCGAGAAAGTGGCAAGCAACACCCTTCAGCGTCTCCTTCAGAAACCGATCGAATGGGTTATTGCCGTAAAATTGGAACGTTACTATACCAAAGAGGAAATCCTGACCATGTACCTCAATAAGTTCGACTTCCTGAACAACGCGGTAGGCATCAAGACTGCCTCCCAGACTTATTTCGGCTGTGAACCGAAAGGCCTGAAGATCGAAGAGGCCGCCATGCTGGTGGGCATGTGTCAGAATCCGTCTCTGTACAACCCGGTATCCCGGAATGAAAAGATACGCAAAAATGCGTTGGGACGCCGGAACGTAGTACTCGGCCAGATAGAAAAGGCAGGGTTTATCACTGCCGCAGAGCGCGACTCATTACAGGCATTGCCATTGAAACTGAATTACAACCGGGTGGACCACAAAGAGGGGCTCGCCACCTATTTCCGCGAATACCTGCGTGGGGTGATGACCGCCAACAAACCGGACAAAGACAACTACCGGGGATGGCAGATGCAGAAGTTCTATGAAGATTCGCTCGATTGGGAGACCAATCCTCTATACGGATGGTGTGCCAAGAACCGGAAGAAAGACGGATCAAACTACAACATCTATACAGACGGTCTGAAAATTTACACAACCATCGATTCACGTATGCAGAAGTATGCAGAGGAGGCCGTAGAAGAGCACTTGAAAGAATTGCAGACGCAATTCTTCAAAGAGAAAAAAGGACGTTCGAAAGCACCCTACAGCAATAACCTGACACAAGCGCAGGTAGACGAAATCCTGCAAAGGACTTTGAAGCAGACCGATCGTTATCGTCTGATGAAAAAGGCGGGAGCCTCGGAAGCGGAAATCCAAAAGGCATTCGATACGCCCGAAGAGATGTCCGTGTTCAGCTGGAGCGGTGAGAAAGACACTGTGATGACTCCGATGGATTCTATCAAATATTACAAACACTTCCTGCGTGCCGGCTTCATGTCGATGAATCCGTTCAACGGACACGTGAAAGCCTACGTAGGTGGTCCTAACTATACCTACTTCCAATATGACATGGCCATGGTGGGCCGCCGCCAGGTGGGTTCTACAATCAAGCCGTATCTTTATGCATACGCCATGGAGAACGGCTTCTCGCCCTGCGATGAAACCCGCCATGTAGAACAGACCTTGCTGGACGAAAACGGTATTCCCTGGACACCGCGTAACAGCACCAAGAAGCGTTACGGCGAACTCGTCACACTGAAATGGGGACTGGCCAATTCCAGTAACTGGGTATCGGCTTACCTAATGAGCAAGCTGAATCCGTATGCAATGGTCCGTCTGATCCACAGTTTCGGTGTCCGCAATAAAGAGATCATGCCGACAGTGTCACTCGCTCTCGGTCCCTGTGAAATTTCAGTAGGGGAGATGGTGAGTGCGTACACTGCGTTTGCCAACAAAGGTATCCGTGTGGCACCTCTGTTCGTTACCCGCATCGAAGACAGTGAAGGCAATGTACTTGCTACTTTCTCTCCGCAAATGGATGAAGTAATCAGTGCATCGAGTGCATACAAAATGCTGGTAATGCTCCGTGCCGTCATCAACGAAGGAACCGGCGGCCGTGTACGCAGCCGATACGGTATCACAGCCGATATGGCCGGTAAGACGGGAACCACCAATTCCAATTCCGACGGATGGTTTATGGGATTTATCCCTTCACTGGTGTCCGGCTGCTGGGTAGGAGGCGAGGAACGCGATATTCATTTCGACACAATGGCTTACGGACAGGGCGCTTCTCTGGCCTTGCCGATCTGGGCCAAATACATGAATAAGGTTTTCGCCGATCCCAATTTGGGATACGACCCGAAAGAGGAGTTCCAACTGCCCGAGGGTTTCGATCCTTGTGCCGGTTCGGAAGTAGGCTATGAGGATT
>CAVCAX010000358.1:13556-14811 GCA_963599995.1 Coprobacillus sp. CAG:698 | reverse complement strand
TTGTGCTTTGCCACCAAGCGGAATGCTTCCAAATAGTAGTATTCATTTTTATGATTTCAGCGAAACAAAAAGGGGTAAAATAGCTTTTAAAACATATGAACGTCAATTGCATGCAAAGGTTTTGCACTTTAAGACTAATGATGCTGAATATTGTATGGTTGGCAGTGCAAATGCAACATTAGCCGGACTTGGAACAATAACTCACAGAGGCATAAATGAAGAGTTTGGAGTCTTGTATCATTCGACAAAGCAAGATTTTCTATCTACACTTGGTCTGAAAACCAAGAAAAGAATAGATGTGCCAACTAATAGATCCAAACATTCTAATGAAGCTCCTTCTGAAACTGGAAGACGATTAAGACTATTATCCGCTTATTACGAATCAGGTAAATTAAATGTCTATAGCAATGAGGAGATTCCTGATGGAGTACTACTGTCTATCGACAATGGAATTGAGACTCTTGTAAGTGAACTTAAACATGATAAAGGCAATAGATATAGTACTGATATAAAGTTAGCAAAAACTCAATATGCATGTTATTTAGTGGATAAAGACAAGAAATCTATATCTAATAAGCTGTTCGTCAATTGGACTGAGTTCTTAGCCACAACAAATCCGTCGAAAATGAGTCGTAATCTTAATAGATTCATTTCTCGTATTGAGAATGAAGGATATGATGGTATGGAGGTTGCTGATATGCTATCTGATGTAATGTGGGACTTAGTTAATGATGCTGGTGAAAAAGTTTCTCCAAAGATTAAAGTTTCATCAGAAGATAAAAGGCAATCTGATTTATCTTTGCCCGAAATAAAATACAATTCGGAATATGACAATGACGATGCAAAGAGTAGCAGGATTTTCCAAATAGATCGTACATCAAGACTGATTGAATGTATTGAGGAGAGTATTAGAAAAAAGATTCGTTCGATAGATGATGCGATCATTGATGAAGAGGAAGAAGGCTCGGCAGAAACAAGCAATAATAGAGAAATAGAAGAACAGGAGGATATCTTCCTCAGCAAGCAACTGTTAAAAGGTTATGGTGAATTATCAACATCTTTGTTAATGAAATATCAGAAGATGATAAGTAAGCGATACGAGCAGGTAAAAGCTACAGGTGATGGCGTTATAACTAGAGATGACTTAAACTTCTTTTCTCTGTCTATGTTTGCTGCAATGGAGATATGTTATCTTAATAAATTTCGTTATAAATTTGACCAAATACCCTATTCATCAAGAAACTTTTCTCAGAAA
>CAVCAX010000358.1:0-13546 GCA_963599995.1 Coprobacillus sp. CAG:698 | reverse complement strand
TAGTTTGGAAAGGAGCATAAGTAACGTTGGTCTTGACTCATTGGAAAAATTTGTAAAGTTTTGCAATACAATGAAACTTCCAGCACAAAGAGATGAGAATTTCAATAAAGTTTCGTCTCGTTCTATGAAATATGCAATATTATATGGGACCTTATTTAATAGACTTTCTCACATTGAAACTATACGCATATTGGGTAAACGCTTGCAAAAAGCAGTAGATAGCCTGGCTGTGCTATTCGGTAAACCTTCGTTTGAAACTCTGACAAAAGAGCTTGAACCTTTATCAGAAAGGTATGACTATGTATTTCGCATGAATCATGTTGAAAATATGATTAGAAGTCTTAGCTGATAATTTCGTTCGTTGGAACGAACAAACTACTATTAAATAAGGGAAAGAAAAAACATGGGCAATGATTTTTCCTTGTGTATAGCAAAAAGTTGTGCTTGTTTTCATTTGTTTGTCAAAAAACACATATCTTTGCCATTGATAGCCTCAGATGGCGTGGTTTGTTTGGCTAAAATCATTCTTTGAAATATAATTGATTGATAATCAAATGAGACACAACTCTTCAACGAGGAGGAATATTGATTCTGAAAAAGTGACACAAATAGAAAAATGCCCGGTAGTGATAAATTTCCGGGCGTTTTTATTTATGCTTAAAATACGGGCATTTGCCAGATGAATCCTACGGATATGCGGTTGGTAGAGTAGTCCTCTTGTCCTAAAACTTTGGCACGGGAGGTGAAGTTGTACGAACGTCCTACATAGGTAAGGAAGAAATGCAGATTGGTTTCCATCGGATAATACTCTATTCCGGCAAGATAGCCCCAGGAAGTACGGTAATTGCCTTTGGCAATGTCTTCGGTGCTTTTGGTTACGGAAGCGGTTTCGTACATCCCTTTTACGAATACATTCCATTTGGGTAGGAAACGATAGTTCAGCTTGGTGACTGCCGACAGATATCCGGCATCGAAAACATTGTGTCCGCCGGGGCGTCCGACGATTCCGGTGATAGTTCCGTTTCTGTCTATCCCTTCTTGTGCATACATAAAATCGAGAAACATATTAAACTTGCCCAGATTCAACTCGTTCCCCAATGCATAGTAATACATATTTTTACTTTTTGCCTCGTTCAGAATAGAAGCAGACCAACGGGTCTTGAATACATCGTTGAAATTTCCGTTCCAGTTCAATGTATATACCAATGGAAGTTTACCTGATTTCAAGTCGGGCGATTTTCCCTCTGCGTTTTCGGTAATTCCATAGGTGCTGTCGAATGAGCCGTTCCGGCTGTTCAATATCTGTAGATTAAGTTGCTGGGTGGCGGTTGGATTATAGCCGATATTCAATCCGGTCATGAAATTGCTCATGTTTTCGATCATATCACTGTATTCGTAGATATCGATCGGATTCAGATCGAATTCTATTCCACCATAGGCAGTACATTGCTTGCCGGCAAAGAGGTTGACGCGATCGTTCAGTTTTATCCCGATTCCGGCATAGTCGATGGAAGTTGGGATATTGTCAACCATTCCGCCTCCATCGTTGGAACGGTTCAGGCGTTGGCGATAGCGGTAGGAGAGCCAGTTGTTGATGTTTCCTTTCATTTCGATACGTAGTTGCCTCATTCTGAAAGCCCCTTCTTCGAATCCGTTTCTGAAGTTTGCATCAAATCCTCCTTGCATATTGAGGTAAAGGTTGAATTTGTCCGATTTCTTTTTTACATCGGTCAGTTCCTCGAATAGCGTTTTATCAACCATGAATTTCTTATTCTTCTCTGTCTTTTGGGCATATACTCCCTGAATACTACTCAAAATGAGTAGTATGAACATTAATTTTTTCATAAACAGTCAGATTGCTGGATTACAGATTTTAGTATTCGTTGAAATATTCCTGTATCTTTCTCCAATCATTGGTTTTGGTCAATGCAAGCATCAGTAATACGCGTGCTTTCTGCGGGTTTAATTCCTGAGATGCTACAAACTGATATTGGGCATCGTTCACTTCTGCATCCAGCGTTGTTGGGCCGGTGGGTACTCTGGAAGAACGGACAACAAGTATTCCCTTTTTGCGGGCATCAATCAGTACGGGGAAAATATTTTTATGGATATTTCCATTACCTACTCCTGCATGGATAATGCCTTTATATCCGTTTTCCAACAAGGGAGTTACCATGTCGGCTTCAATGTTCGAGTAGCTATAGACGATACCTACTTTGGGGAGGGATTTCAGAAAGGTCACGTCAAAAACGGATTGTAAGGTGTGTATCTTTAATGGAGCCTGATTGTAATGGACTTTTCCGTTGAATATGTAACCCAAGGCTCCGGAGTTGGGAGCTTGGAAGGTCTGTACGTCGATCGTGTTCATTTTCTGAACGCTTTCCGCTCCTAAGATGAGGCCGTTCATGGCCACCAGTACACCCTTGCCTATGGATTCTTTTGCACCTGCGGTGACTACGGCATTGTAAATGTTGAGTGGCCCGTCTGCACTTAATGCGGTGGAAGGGCGCATGGCTCCTACCAATACCACCGGTTTATTGCTTCTTACTGTCAGGTTAAGGAAATAAGCGGTCTCTTCCATGGTGTCTGTTCCGTGGGTAATCACGATGCCGTCTATGTCCGGACGTTTCAATAATTCGTTTATCTTTTTGGCAAGGGTGAGCCAGATGTCGTCATTCATGTCCTGTGAGCCGATTTTTACAATCTGTTCACCGGTCACATTGGCAATATCGTTCAGACCCGGAACGGCATCCAAAAGGGTGCTGATGGCCACTTGTCCGGCTGTATAGTTTGTGGAAGTGGCAGAGGTACCTGTTCCGGCAATGGTTCCACCTGTTGCGAGGATGTGGATGTTAGGCTTTCCTGCAGCGAAAGCTACAGTTGCAGATAGTAATAATACGACTACTATCAGACTTAGTTTTGTTAATTTTTTCATGACTGAATGGTTGTTTAGGTTTAATATATTGCAATTTAATAAATTTGTATAAACAGAAGTCCCAGTACGATAGCCACCACTGTCGATACGATACCGGGCATCATAAAGGAATGATTCAACACATATTTGCCTATTTTTGTTGTGCCGGTACGGTCAAAATTAATGGCTGCTACCACTGTGGGGTAGTTGGGGATGAAAAAATATCCGTTGACAGCCGGAAACATGGCAATGAGCATATAAGGAGAAATACCTAAAGCGATACCTAAGGGCATCAATGCCCGTACGGTAGCAGCCTGGCTGTATAGCAGGATGGACATGATAAACAGGGCAATACCGAATAGCCAAGGCATTTCACGCACGAAACCCTCGATGGATTGGGTCAGTTCGCCCATGTTTCCCTGTAGGAAGGTATCACCCATCCAGGCAATGCCGAAAATCGCTATTACTGCCTGCATGCCAGCCGGGAAGACAGAACCTTGTGTCGCTTTCAGACCATCTGTCTTGGTAAACAGAAGGATCAGTGCGGCTGCCGATAACATCACGATTTCGATGATGGAAGACATTCCTAACGTAACGCTTTCTCCGTCTATCAGAAAAGAGGGGCGCATCCCTTCAAACGATCCGAAAAACACAATAAATATGGTGGCCAGTATGAAGATAAGTACGGAAATCAATGCATGGCGTTTGTTTTGTACATCTTTAATAGTCACTTTGTGCTCTTTGATGAGGCCTTCTGCTATACGTTTCTGATATTCGGGGTCGTCTGCCAACTCTTTTCCTACACGCATCGAGAAGAAAGCCCCTACCAATACACCGATAATCGTTGCGGGAATCGTTATTTTAAGAATATCGAATAGAGTAATATCGAATCCGGCAAGCAAGCCTAATAAGGCTACGGTTGCTGCCGATATAGGACTTGCCGTAATGGCTTGTTGTGAAGCGATCACGGCTATGCCGAGGGGCCTTTCGGGGCGGATCTTGGTTTCGGTGGCTACCTCTGCTATTACCGGAAGAACGGAGTAAGCAACGTGTCCTGTTCCGGCAACAAATGTAAACAGATAGGTTACGACCGGACTTAGAATAGTAACGTGAGCCGGATTTTTACGCAATAACTTTTCGGCCAGTTTTACCATGTAGTCGAGACCGCCTGCAGCCTGCATGCAGGAAGCTGCAGAGATAACGGCGGCGATCATCAGCATGACATCTATCGGAGGGGCTGTGGGCTGTAATCCAAAACCGAAAGTAAGTATGGCAAGTCCGACACCTCCCATAACTCCGAGTCCGATGCCACCCAAACGGGCGCCGATGATAATTGCGGTTAATACGAATGCTAATTGTAAAATCATATCATTTCTTTTAGGAATACTGATAATAATGCCGGGTAAAATTTGAGCAGGCTCTTAAACAACAAAAAAGACGTTGAATGGTTTTTGCCTTTTTATGAAAACAATAACAGCCGAGGTTGGTTATTATATCCGGAATAAATAAAATGTCTTATTAAAAATAGAAATCATGGAACAGAATTTATCAAGAGAAACCCGTACAGAAAGTGATTTGATTGGTAGTCGTGAAGTACCGGCAGATGCATTGTACGGTGTTCAGACATTAAGGGGAATTGAAAATTTCCGTATCAGTAAATTCCATTTAAACGAGTATCCTTTGTTTATAAATGCACTTGCTATCACCAAAATGGGTGCGGCGGTTGCCAATTATGAACTCGGTCTGTTGACAAAAGAACAGGTGGATGCTATCCTTAAGGCCTGTAAAGAAATAATTGAAGGTGAACATCATGAGCAGTTTCCGGTAGACATGATTCAGGGTGGTGCAGGTACAACGACCAATATGAATGCCAATGAAGTGATAGCAAACCGTGCGCTCGAACTGATGGGACATCAGCGTGGAGAGTATCAATATTGCTCGCCCAACGATCACGTGAACCGTTCGCAATCTACCAATGATGCCTATCCTACAGCGATACACCTCGGTATGTACTGTACCCATCTCAAATTAGTGAAACATTTCAGTGAGTTGATCGAGGCTTTTCAGAGGAAAGCCACTTTGTTTGCACATGTTATCAAGATGGGGCGTACTCAACTGGAAGATGCCGTACCGATGACTTTGGGGCAGACATTTAACGGTTTTGCAAGTATTCTTCGTGATGAGGTTAAGAATCTGGATTTTGCAGCACAGGATTTTCTGACAGTCAACATGGGAGCTACCGCTATCGGAACAGGTATTACTGCCGAACCGGAATATGCAGAGAAATGTGTGGAGGCACTGCGTAAAATTACCGGTTGGGAGATCAGGCTGGCCGAAGATTTGGTGGGTGCCACTTCGGATACTTCCGCCATGGTGGGGTATTCGTCGGCTATGCGGCGTGTTGCTGTGAAGATGAATAAAATTTGTAATGACTTGCGTCTGTTGGCTTCCGGTCCGCGTTGTGGCTTAGGAGAGATTAATCTTCCTGCCATGCAGCCCGGATCGTCCATTATGCCGGGTAAGGTCAATCCGGTGATTCCCGAGGTGATGAATCAGATCTCTTATAAGGTGATCGGCAATGACCTTTGTGTAGCGATGAGTGGTGAAGCTGCGCAAATGGAGCTCAATGCGATGGAACCCGTGATGGCTCAGTGCTGTTTTGAATCGGCGGATCTGCTGATGAACGGATTTGATACTTTGCGTACTTTATGTATCGATGGTATTACGGCGAATGAGGAGGTCTGCCGTCGTTATGTGCACGACAGTATTGGCGTAGTCACTGCGCTTAATCCTGTAATCGGGTATAAGAACTCCACAAAGATAGCCAAAGAGGCTCTTGAAACCGGTAAGGGTGTTTATGAATTGGTATTGGAGCACGGCATTCTTTCGAAGAAAGATCTCGATACTATTTTGAAACCGGAAAACATGATCAAACCGGTAAAGTTGGATATTAAGCCTGAGAAATGACGGCTTATTTTGATTAGACCAAGATAAATGTGTGAATCTGCATTCCTTTCACACAATTTTTTTCCGGTTTTGCAGTTCTTTATACTGATGAACCGGTTTTTTCTTATATGTATTCTCACCACTTTGGCTTTATTTACCTCATCAAAGGTCAAAGCGCAGTTTGATGTGCACTTCAATCAATATTGGGACTTGAAGGGCTTCTATAATCCTGCCTGGGCCGGACAGACAGACAAACTTAATATTGCCGGTACTTACTCCATGCAGATGGTGGGTTTTACCCATTCACCCCGTACGATGTATTTTGGAGCAGATATGCCTTTTTCTCTGTTTAATAAAAAGCACGGGGCGGGAGCGGGATTTTTTAGTGATGCAATCGGTCTTTTTCGCAACCAGCGTGTCTGGTTGCAATACTCTTATAAACAGCAGATTGGGAAAGGAAGACTCGGCGTGGGGTTGCAATTAGGGTTTGTCAGTGTTTCGTTCGATCCGGAAAATATTTATTTGGGTGAGGACAAACAAGATGACCCGGCTTTTCCGACGGAACAGAAAAACGGTATGGGACTTGACTTGGGAGTAGGAGGGTTTTATTCTCATCCGAAATTCTATGTGGGTTTTTCCGGACACCATCTTACCTCACCAACCATAGAATTGGGGACAACAGAGGCCGGTGCAACAAGCAAAATAAAGATTGATCCAATGCTTTATTTCACTGGCGGATACAATATTCAGACCCGTAATCCGTTAGTTTCCATACAACCGTCACTATTATTACAGAGTGATTTAAATAGAGTAAGAGCCGATTTGACAGGGCGTGTGTTGTACACTTTTAGTGAAAGGACTTTTATCGGAGGTCTTACTTATTCACCGGGAGTCTCCTTTACGGTAAGTATCGGAGCTGTAATCCGTGGAGTGACGGTGGGATATGCTTATGAAGCTTATACGTCAAAAATCGGAATCGGAAACGGCAGTCACGATTTGATAGTAAGCTATGCGATGGATATCAATTTATTTAAGAAAAGTAAGAATAAACATAAGAGTGTACGAATCTTATAATTGTGGAGAAAAGGATGAAAAGTAAAAACTGTATAGCTGTGGCGTTACTGGTCGCTTTGCTTTCTTCGTGTATGGGACGCATGGCAGGAGGTGGCGGAACCGGCGGAGAAGTGGTAGGTGTCGGTGTTACGGCATGGAACGAACCGGCTCCTTATGGCATGGTACTGGTAAAACGCGGTTCTCTTAAGATAGGACCGGAAGAACAGGATTCACTTTGGGGAGCACCTGTGCCAACGAAAGAAATCTCGGTAGAGTCTTTTTGGATGGATGAGACGGAAGTTACGGTATCTCAATACAAGCAGTTTGTATATTGGGTGCGTGATTCTATTATCCGTGAACGGTTGGCTGATCCTGCTTATGGAGGTAATGAAGCTTATAAGATAGAAGAGGACCGGGAAGGTAATCCTATCAAGCCATATTTGAACTGGTCGAAACCCATTCCCTGGAAAAAGCCTACGGAAGATGAATTGATGGCGATTCAGAGTGTATATAAAAAACATCCCATCGATGGTACGACGATGCTGGATGCTTCTCAGATGAATTATTATTATGAAGTCTTTGATTATGTGGAAGCGGCCAAACGCCGGAATCGTTTGAATCCGAATGAACGGAACAAAAATACGGATATTGAGGTTAACCCGGACGAGGTGATTATGATTTCTAAAGATACGGCTTATATTGATGATGACGGTCGTATTGTAAATCGTACGATTACACGTCCGCTCTCCAGTGAATGGGATTTCTTGAACAGCTATATAATCAATATCTATCCGGATACGACCTGTTGGGTGAATGATTTCCCGAATGCAAATAATGAATCGTATATGCGGTTGTATTTCAACCATCCGAGTTATAATGAGAATCCGATCGTGGGAGTCAGCTGGGAACAGGCAAATGCTTTCTGCGTGTGGCGTACGAATTACCTGATGGCTGGTCTGAAAGGGCAGGCACGCTACATACAGCGCTATCGGCTTCCGACTGAAGTGGAATGGGAGTTTGCTGCCCGGGGACGTGACGGCAATAAGTACCCGTGGTCGGATGAAGAGACGAAGGACGAAAAGGGATGCTATAAAGCAAATTATAAACCGGGTAAAGGTGATTATACCAAAGACGGAAACTTGATAACGACCCGTGTGGGAGCTTATTCTCCCAATGTGAACGGGTTGTATGATATGGCCGGTAATGTTGCCGAATGGACATCGACAGTTTATACCGAATCGGGGGTAATGTCGATGAACGATTTTAATCCGGAATTGCAATATAATGCTGCTGTTGAAGATCCTTATCGCATGAAAAAGAAAGTGGTTCGCGGTGGTTCGTGGAAGGATGTGAATGCCCTTATCCGGTCGGATGCCCGTGCTTCGGAATATCAGAACGAACAACGTTCCTATATCGGTTTTCGGTGCGTACGAACACAGGTTGGTTACAATAAGAAAGGAAGGTAATTATGGCAAATAGAGAAAATAAGAGAAGCCTACGGCAAAAAATACAGGACTTTATGTCAGCTCCTAAAGGGCAGACGATTATGAATTATGCTTATAACTGGGGAGCTTCGGTTGTAATTATGGGTACGCTTTTTAAGTTGACCCATCTGCCGGGAGCCAACTTTATGTTATTTGTCGGGATGGGAACCGAGGTCTTGATATTTTTCCTCTCGGCTTTCGATCTTTCGGGAGTGAAAAAGGATACAGCCAATGCAGGCGCTTCTGTCTCATTGGGAGGAAATATTTCGGCCGGAAATATTATGGGCGGTGGCGTTGTTGCCGGTGATACGGACTTTTCCGGAATGCCGTCTGCCGATTCTGTAGATAATGTATCCGGCGGAAGTAGAATTGTAGGAGGAGGGCCTTCAATTGTTGTGGTGCAAGGAGGAGGTGCTATGCAGTCGGGGGCTTCGATGCAGGCCGGTTCTCAGAATATATCTTCGGCGCCTGCCGGTCAGCCGGCTCAGCCTGTTCAACCGGCACAGTCCGTTCAGACAGTTCAGTCTGTTCAGGCAGCTCAACCGGCTCCTGCAGCTCCGCCTATTACACCGGAAATGGAGGAAGCCACCACGGCTTATCTGGAACAATTGAAAGCGATGACCGAGATGTTGTCCCGTTGTACGGAGCAGGCTCAAAGTGTTTCGCAAGATACGGAGCAGATGAATATGCTCAGCAAGAACCTTGCCGGCATCAATGCTATCTACGAAATGCAGTTGCGTAGTGTCAGCACACAGATAGGAACCATCGACCAGGTACATGAACAAACCCGTAGAATGGCTCGTCAGATTGAAGAACTTAATGAAGTGTATGCTCGTATGTTGCAGGCTATGACTTCTAAATAAATAAAGAACGATTATGAGTTTTGGATCACAGACACCGCGCCAGAAGATGATAAACCTGATGTATATCGTTCTTATGGCATTGTTGGCACTCAACGTATCATCGGATGTGTTGCGTGGTTTCACTCTTGTGGACGAAAGTCTGACGCGTTCTACCTCCAACTCTACCGAACAGAACCGCTCTCTTTATAATTCGCTGGCGGAGTATATGGAGAAGAATCCGGAGAAGGTGGGTCCGTGGTATGAAAAAGCAATGCATGTCAAGCGGATGTCCGATTCGCTCTATGTCTTTGTGGGCGATTTGAAAGCAAAGATCAACGAATCGAGTCAGGAAGATTTGGAGGCAGCCTCCTATGTGATGTTTTCTCCACGTACCGGAAAAGGTAAGGAACTGGCGTTGAGCATAAGCCAATATAAGAATGAAATTCTGGCACTGATAGAAGATCCGGTGCAGAAAAAAATTATTAGTGATAATCTTACGTTGAATATTCCCCGGCTTTTCGAAGGTACTCCGGTCGCAGCAGCCGTTACATTGCTGTCCAAATTGCAGAGTGATGTGCGTTATGCCGAAGGGGAAGTTCTCCATACACTGACGAAAGACATCGATGTACACGATGTACGTGTGAATCAGATCAATGCTTATGTAATTCCAAGCTCGCAGCATGTTGTGAGAGGTGGGAAACTGAGCGCACAGATTATTCTGGCTGCCGTGGATACGACTCAGCGGCCTGCTATATTTATAGGTGACAAGCAGTTGCCGGAAGAAGCACATGGCTTGTATGAAACAGTATGTAACAGTACGGGAGAATTTACGCTTGCCGGTTATCTGGAGTTGAACCATGGAAACGGAGAAATGTTGCGGCGTGATTTTTCACAGAAATATACGGTAGTGGAACCTTCTGCTACGGTGTCGGCAACGCTGATGAATGTGTTGTATGCCGGATATGATAACCCGATCAGTATATCTGTTCCGGGGGTACCGAACGGGCAAGTGCAGGCAAGTATCGTGAATGGCAATGGTATCCTGCAACGGGTAGCCAATGGATATATGGCACGACCGGCAACCATCGGCAAAGAGGCCGTGATAAGGGTCACTGCAACAGTGGACGGACGTACGCAGGTAATGGGCGATTACTCTTATCGGGTGCGGCAGCTGCCCGACCCCTCTCCATTTATCGAATATAAGGATGCTAACGGTAGTCTGAAGCGTTACAGAGGCGGAAGCGGATTGTCGAAAGCTGTGCTGATGAATACGGAAGGGATTGTTGCTGCTATTGATGACGGACTGTTGAATATAAACTTCCAGGTACTTGGCTTTGAAACTACTTTTTTTGATAATATGGGGAATGCGGTTCCGGAAGTTTCAACCGGCTCTAATTTCTCATCCCGTCAGAAAGATATGTTCCGGCGTCTGTCTCGTGGAAAGCGGTTTTATATCTCCCGGGTACGTGCCAAAGGACCGGATGGCGTAGAACGGTTATTGCCTACGACATTGGAAGTGATAGTAAATTAGTAAAGAATTAAAATTACGAGTTACGAATGATGAAACGTAAGATTATTATAACTGTTGGAGTTGCGTTATTGTTGGGCACGCTTCCCACATGGGCGCAACCGAAAGCACGTGCTGCTCAGGAAGAGGATAAGAGTGCCAATGAACTCTCTGTTCGTGCTCAGACGAGATATCCTCATTCGAAAACGCTTCCACAGGATGTGGTATGGACGCGTGAGATTTATCGTACATTGGATATGACGAAGGCGGAGAACGGTGCTCTGTACTATCCGGTTGAACCTATCGGAGATAGAATGAATCTTTTTACATTGATTTTCAAATTGCTGGCGCAGAAAAAGATTCCGGCTTATGAATATATGCTGGATGGAACCGAACGGTTGACAGCGGATAATGAAATAAAATTCCGTGATGTACTGGATCGGTTCAGTATTTATTATGAGCAGAAAAAGTTGAAGAACCGGAAAGACAGCGTTTTGATGATCGATAATAGCGATGTGCCTTCTGCTGATATATTGAGCTATTTTGTTAAAGAAGTGTGGTATTTCGATCAGCGGACTTCAACTTACGGTTCGACAGTTGCAGCTATTTGTCCGGTGTATCACCGTACGGAGGATTTCAGCTCGGAACGGGTCAAACTGCCAATGTTCTGGATTGACTATAACGATCTTGCACCCTATCTGAATGGAGCCATGGTAATGGCAAGTAATTTTAATAATGTTGCTAACCGTAGTATGGCCGATTTCTTTGTGACCCGTCAATATACCGGTGAGATTTATAAGACTACCAATCTGCAAAACCGTCCGTTGGCCGAATACTGTAAAACGGATAGTGCAATGACAGCGGAACAAAAGCGGATTGAAACTGAATTGGTAAACTTCGAGAAACATTTGTATGGTTCTGACACGCTTGCAGTGGCTAAGCCGGCAGTAAAGGAAAAGGTAACCACAAAGAAAGCTACCAGAGAAGTTGCTAAAAAAGAAGAAGTGACGAATGCCGGACAGGAAGCTGTGGACCAACCCCAGGAAGAGGTAAAGGCGAATTCGAAAAAGAAAGGACGTGAAAAATCTTCTTCCAGCGCCCGTCAAGGCTCCAAACGTGAGTCTGCGGCACCGAAAGCATCGGTTCGAAGACAAAGACGATAAACAAAATAGTCCTAATTTGTGCTTTTAATTTTTAAATATATATCTTTGTATCGAATTTTAAATACAATTTGATTTATGAAAAAAATTATTAATGTATTGTTGGTAGCTGTATGTATAGCTATGGCAATGCCTGCTCAGGCACAATTCAACTGGGGTCTAAAGGGTGGTCTGAATCTTTCAAAGGCCTCTTTCTCAGGCAGTGATTTTAAAAGTGATAATTATACGGGATTCTTTATCGGCCCAATGGCTGAATTTACGTTTCCGGTTGCCGGATTAGGAATTGACGGTGCTTTGGTATACTCACAAAAAGGTATTAAGATGGGGGATGATGATGTGAATGAATCCTTAAAACAGAAGAGTCTCGAAATACCCATTAATTTGAAGTATACTGTCGGATTGGGGCGTTTGTTAGGGGTATTTATTGCAGCCGGTCCTCAGTTCGGATTCGATTTGAACAGCGATGAATGGAAGTTCTATACAGAGGAGTTTTCTTTTAAGAAATCGAACTTCAGCATTAATGTAGGAGTAGGTGCCAAGTTGATCAACCATTTACAGATTGGTGTAAACTATAACATTCCATTGGGCAAAACTGCTGAGTATGATGGGGTCATAGATGCCATTGGAGGTGCTTTTTCTGCTAAGACCAAAACTTGGCAAGTATCGGCTGCCTACCTTTTCTGATGTAATACTTTCTTTAACAACTAAATATAGAGGCTTCTGCTGAGTGGAAGCCTCTTTTTTTATATCTTTGTCTCCGCAATGAAGAAATATGTCGATGTCATATTGCCGTTACCGCTTCCCAGGAGTTTTACTTATTCTTTACCGGATGATAGTGTTGAGGATATAAAGCCGGGATGCCGTGTTGTGGTACCGTTCGGGCAAAAGAAATTCTATACGGCTATTGTTTGTAATGTACATGGGTATGCACCTACAGAGTATGAAGTGAAAGAGATTTCTGTCATACTTGATGCCACTCCCATATTGTTACCGGTTCAGTTTAAGTTTTGGAAATGGCTGGCCGATTATTATCTTTGTACGCAGGGAGATGTTTACAAAGCTGCGTTGCCTTCCGGACTGAAACTGGAGAGTGAAACGATGGTGGAGTATAATCCGGATTTTGAGTCGGAAACGCGGCTTTCAGAGAAGGAACAGTTGATTCTCGACTTACTGTCTGCAGATCCGGAACAATGCGTTACCAAACTTGAAAAGGAAAGCGGAATTAAAAACATTCTTACCGTTATCAAATCTCTGCTCGATAAAGAAGCCATCTTTGTAAAAGAAGAACTCAGAAGAACTTATAAACCGAAAACGGAAGCCCGCGTCCGGTTGACCGGAAAAGCTGACGAGAAACGGTTGCACATCTTGTTTGATGTCTTATCCCGTGCGCCTAAGCAATTAGCCCTGCTGATGAAATATGTCGAACTCTCGGGGGTAATGGGAAAGGGTACTGTAAAGGAGGTTGCCAAAAAGGAACTTCTGCAACGTGCCGGCGTTTCTCCTTCTATATTGAACGGATTGGTAGAAAAAAAGATTTTTGAGATATATTATCATGAAGTCGGACGTCTGAATGGTTATGCTGATGAGACCTTTCCGCTCAATCCGTTGAATGAACACCAACAACGTGCTTACGGTGAAAT
>CAVCAX010000357.1:2332-16203 GCA_963599995.1 Coprobacillus sp. CAG:698 | reverse complement strand
GTTTGATATAACGGGCTACTTTGGCTGAAGCCAGTTTCACCTCTTTGATGTTCTCGTCAGCTTTATCGTTGATATCTGCCAGAACTTCCCAATCCGACAGATTCTGGCTGGCAGAGATGATGCAACCTTTGATGTTTTCAGCTTTGCTGTCCACTGAAGCGGCATCGTACAGTTTGAATTCTGAAACGGCATAGTTGTCTTCCAGATCCACCACTACATATTTATCACCACCGGTAGAAGTAGACCACTTGCTGTTGGCGGCCTTCGTCTCTCCATCGAACAGAGCTACCGGCGCATTCTGCACGTTAGGAGCATCCTGCTGCATGATAACGGGCTTTCCGACACTAATCAGATCATTGTCATAAACCGAATCGAAGGATTTACGTCCATAAATCTTAAAGGCATAGATACGTACCGTATTGCCGCTGATTTTAGGCACCAGTTTGATATAACGTGCTTTCACCGGAGTAACCTCCTTGATCTTATACATCACATCGCTCTGGTTTATCTCATGTGCCACCTCTTTCCAATCGGCATCGGCAGTACCCGTGGTGCTTACATAAATGTAATACTCAGACAGGTTCGGATTGCCCGGTTCGCGGGTCTTACAGTCCTCGATCACAAATTTATCCACATCGTAGTAGTCGGAAAGTTCTATGATCACAAAATTATTGGCGCTGTTGTAGCACCATTTCTTGTTACCGTTGCCACTTACATTCTTATCGAGAAGTAAATTTTCGGCACCTTCGTTATTGAACCCACCGCTTACCGAATGGATTCTGGCTACACGTACTCCCATACCGTTGGCAGGAGTCGTACTGATGATCGGCGAGCTACCGGATGCATAAGCAACGCTGTACTCTTCGATTTTCATGGCATTAATATGGGCAAATTTACCGGCATAACGCGCCAGTTCAAAATGTATCGTACCGTCGGCAGCCGGATAAATGGCTTCTGAGACAAAAATCGTACTGTTGTTCTGGTTCTTCACACTTCCGGTGACATCTCCCTTGGCGATGTTGAGTCCTCCCATCTGATGGGTACCCTGATAAGAGTTTGTACCGGTAAACGTCAACAATCCGGTTCTGTCTTTGTCGTCCGTACGGCTACCGAAGACATAGAACTTGTAGGCCTTTTCAGGATTCAGGTTCTTAAAGTCGATGCCTCCCTTTTCGGCTCCGTTATTCTCTTCAATAAAGAAATAGTCCTGCGTGGCCGTATTAACGGCAAAATCTCCCAAAAGTTCGGCATCCGGAGCCAGAAGACCACCGTTTCTGATACCGTTAGACAGGAAAGAACTTGTCAGACACATCTTATAATCCAGCGGTTGGTTGAATGAATTGATGAGTGCGTACTCCGTACCTGACGCAGTTTTCACTGCATTGTTCCAGAAATTGCCATTGGCATCTTTCTCTGTGATATTTCCATTGGTACCGTCGGATTTTCCAAAATCGATATACAGCTTCTGATCCATGGTAAAGCCGGCATTGACAAGCTTCAGTTCATTGGTAGACTGTGCCAGATTTTCCAAAGCCTGCTCACCACCTAACGGTGCATAAATTTCAAGGCTGGATTTCATCATCTTACCCTGATTTACATAAGCGATCTCTTCGGCATTCATACCGGCACGCCAGAAGAACAGTTCACGATACAGTATCTGATCCGGAGCTAAGTTGCTACCTAACACAAATTTCTTCGGAGATAATTTTTCCGGAAGTTCTCCTACTTTCGTGTCATTGATATACAGGATTGTATTTCCCCATGCATAATAATGAGTCAGCGTAACACGCTTCCAGTCGCCGGTGTTGACAGCAGTTTCAGACTGAATCTTTCCGGTCAGCGGAGACTCGTAAACCAACGTTCCGTCGGCATTGATCTTGAAGAAGCCGTTTCCACTCTCATTCTCAAACCAGGCAATCGTACCGGTTCCGCTCGTTTGGATGTCGAATGAAACGGTAAACGGATGAACCGTCTCTTCCGGTATCCACTCGATCTGGTTGGAAGTAGTCTTTCTTCCTAACTCGTAGGAAGTACCCTGTACACGTTTCGGCAACGGTTTGCCGGCTTCCAGTGCATCGAACAAAGAAGGAACAATGGCATAGCAGAACTCCTGGTGTCCGGCTGCATTGGGGTGATAAGCGTCATTTTCGTATCCGCTTGCCCAGCGGCCTTTACCGTCATCGATAGCTCCCAACGTATTGATACTCGGCAAATCCCATTCGTGGATCAGCAGGTTCAGTTTCTTCACATAGTTATAATCGCTTTCGTTGTAATCGGCACGTGTGTAGTTGTTGGCCATAACCGGTACGATACCGGCATCCTCTGCCTGCTTGATGGCTTGCAGCATACCGTCACGATAACTGTTATAGGCAGCTTCGCCACGGTCGTGTACCCCTTCATTACCCAATGAAAGTCCATAAATTACATAGCTGCTGCAATTGCTCAGCAAGTCGCGTTCCCAACGATCCAACAGATTGGTAGTCGTATTTCCTCCGATAGAGATATTCGAAGTCTTCCAATCCAAACCGCGTCCCTCTTCGTGACGTTTGTTCAACAGCTGGGTATACATGTAAGTATATCCGTGCATATCCGGTGTACCCGAACCGTTGGCGACAGAAGAACCCATGTAGGAGATCTTCAACGCTTCCGTCTCACCGCAGCTTACGGTGTAAGTATAATCTTTCAGATTGATTTCCACATAGAATTCACCACCGTTCATGTTGGTGCGGATGTCTTCCAATGACATGCCATACGATTCACCTTGTGATTGCTTGATCACCCGATTGGTGCCCTTTATACGTTTCAGGCATTCAGTTGCACTCTTGTTGATGATGAAGTTAAACCGCGGATCACCGCCGTTCAATGACAACCGTGCAGACCATACACCTTTGCCCTGATATTCCAAAGGCAAGCCTTTCGTCACATCCGTACCGGTAGAGGTAGAGCTACCCACAATGTTCAAAGAAGTGATCGGCAAAATCTCATAAGTATTGTCGGTCAAGTTGATGCTGATGCGTGCAGGGCCGGTGACATCCGTTTGGATAGGTTCACCGTCTACCGCCAATGTACCTTCGGATGCTCCTTTACCATACACAAGTTTCTTGCCATTACCCAAATCACGATAGAAGCTGAATGATCCGGAACCTTTCAAAGAGGTATATATTTCGAAGAAGTTGGTGATGGTTCCACGTAAGTCGGTAATCATCTTCATCTCGGCATCTTCCTCTACGGCAGTACCCGTAAAGTAAGCATTCGTCAGCTGACCGCTGATATTGATTTCAATTTCATCGGAAAGCGTCTTGTCATCGTACTCAATGGTTGCAGTAACTTTTACTTTTCCATTCGTCTTGGGATATACCACTCCCTGATCATCGATACGGGCTACCGCTTCGTTGTCTACCTTCCATTGGATGGCGGGATAAACGGCGCCTTCGGGTAAGATCGTAGCCTGTATTTTGGAAGTCTGGCCGGATTCCGTAATATCTTCTCCACTCAGAGAAATCGAAGAAGCTTTTACAATAAGGTCGTTTGTGCACTCTTCAATCTTAATTGCATTGATATGCACAAAATTGTCGGCATAAAGATTGATTGTGAGACGGATGCTTCCGTTAGCGTCCGGATAAATGACATCCGATACATAAATACGGTCAACCGGATGATCGATACCCGTTCCGCCACTGTTCGCACCGCCCACTTTATAAGTACCGGTACTGCTATTCTCTCCGGCAAATGTAAAGAGTCCGATACGATCCGGTTTATTATCCCGGCAACCGTATATATGGAAACGATAGCCGGAGTACGGATTCAGATTATTGAAGGCGATAATACCCGGGACATCCGTTCCGCCTTTCTCTATAAAGATATAATCTTCCGTAGCTGTCGTAATAGCTAAGTCTCCCAAAAGTGCCGGATCCGGATCGAGCAGGGCACCATTGTGCCGTCCGTTAGCACGGAAACCGGTTTCCAGTACCATCTCGACATCGGTCTGGATGTTGGAAGAATTGATCAACTTCAGCATCGAACCTTTGCTAACGAAGAAATTATCCTGTTCAAAAGCATTGTTCCAATAGTGATTGTTCACATCGGCTCCCGCTGTAATGTGCCCGTTTGAACCATCGTTACGTCCGAAGTCGATATAGAAGTTCTGCTTCACGGCATACGGATCGATTTCTCCGTATTCTTCTATCTTCATCGCATTGATATGAGCGAAATTGCCGGACTTTATTGCTAATTGGAAGTCAATCTCCCCTCTAAAATTCGGGAAGACATAGTCGGATACATAAATATCGCTCGTATTCTGGTTTTCCCCGTTAGCTCCGATCGCCTTACCCGTCATCCGATGGGTGCCGTGGCTACCCGTTGAACCGGTAAATGAAAGATAACCGACACGCTCTTCACTTCCGGTCTGCGCACGGCTGCCGAATACATAAAATTTATAAGCGCGGTTTTTGTTCAGGTTTTTAAAACGGAAACTACCGTTACCGCCTGTTCCCTCGATATAAAAATAGTCTTGGGTGGCTGTAGCTATGGCCAAATCACCCAACTCCTTCTGGTCCGGAGCAAGGAAGCCTCCATTGCGGATACCGTTGGCCGAGAACTGCTTGGTAACTTCCATCACAAATCCGGTACCCTCATTGGCGCCGTTCACCAAATCCAATGTACTTCCATAACCCGGTGCTATGGCATTGTTCCAGTAATGTCCGTTCACATCCGGACCTTCCGTCACATTTCCATCCGAGCCGTTGTTTTTGCCGAAATCAATATAAACAACTTGTTTCAGCACACCTTCATTCTTACTCTCTACCGAATCGGACGCCCTCGATGAAAGCAGCCAGCCGATGCAGCATAGTAATAGAAAAACTGTAACTTTTCTCATGTTTTTTTGATAATTAGAAATTAAGAAAATACAGGCCCGACAAATAGCATCGAGCTACCTGCCTGACCTGTAATATGAATTATTAGAATAGCGTCATTCTATCATTCCCGACTCAAGGGATCATCACTTTCTGTGAATACACCTCTTTGCCGCATTCCAATGAAACGGTATAAATTCCTTTGTGAAGATTGCTTCCGATATGAAACACACCGCTCTGTTGTTTTTTGGCAACAAGTGATTTTCCTGCCATATCGAACAGGGTTACCGTATCAGCCTGCAAATCGTTCTTCAATTGCACTTTGACTTTCCCTTCATCAGGAGTCAACGTAAAAAGAGAATGATCCTGGTTCAACTGTGCCAGGCCGACTACTTTTTCCTCCAAAACAATGCTGACCGTCTGTTCTCCTATCAGATTCCGGGGAATTTCAGGAGTATCCATCACAACACCATTGAGTTTGAACTCTTTGATCTGATTTCCGGTACCTTCCAATTTCACGTTAAGCAGCATGTCTCCATATTTCAGTCGGGTAAGCTCGAATGATTTGATTTCTTTAGGCAAGAACGGTTCGAAACGTAATTTCTCGTCTTCAAAACGCATACCTACCATACCGTACCAAACCATACGCAGGAATCCGGTTGCCGACCAAGTTTGGTGCTGGAGTCCGCCCCAATGACCACCGGTCTGCCATCCTCCGTCAGGATATCCGTCTTTCGGATCATAAATTTCCCAGAAATCATTACCACCTTTATCCAAACCAAGATCGATCAGGTTAAACAGTTCGAATGAGAAACGGTCGTAATCACCTGTTCTGGTACAAGCATCTGCATAGAATGCATTTACAAACGGCCAGATCATCATGTTGTGACGTCCGGGCTTAGCATCGCTGAAGCGTTTGAAGTGCGGATAGATAGAAGGCAAACCGAATTTAGTAACCTGTATCTGAGAAATAATCTTCTCTGCCTCTGCCGGTGATACGATGTCAAACAGGATGGCAAATGAGTTACCCAAACCTTCCTGGAACGGATGCAGGTCTCCATTCTGGTCAATCAGGTAGTTGAACTTACCGGTTTCTGCATCGAAGAGGTGAGTGCGGATGTTCTGTTTCAGGTTTGTAGCCTTTTCTTCCATTTCAGCCGCAGTCTCTGTTTCTCCCAAAACAGTAGCGACATGTGCCAGGATGCGATATGCTTCGTAATAAATACAGTTCGTACTTAAACATTTAATCTTCGTATGTGCCGGATGGTTGACAACGGCTCCTCCCTTATCATTGCCGGCCCATACGGGTTCTTCATATCCGGCAATACCGTCATTGAATACGGAAGGACCTGTAAACAGTCCGTATTGAGTATCAAATACCGGGTTATTGTCGCGTTTCATTGCCTCCAACTGATGAATGGTGTTCACTCCACTCTTCAAGATCTGGCTCAAGAACTCTTTGTCACCGGTCATCTTATAGTATTCATAAGCACCTGTCACCCAAATTATCTTATCCCAATATTCGGCACCGATAGTCTGCTGATCATTCTTATCCAACAGATGCAGCAATGAATTCTTTGAGATTTCCGGCTGCAACAACGGGAAACCGTTCCATACATTGATGGACAGGTCGCGTGTCCAGTTTCCATCATAACGGGCTCCTGCATTCAGGATACCATTCTGAGTCGTGTTGAGGTTTACGGTCCATAAAGCCAGTTCGTATGCAGCTTTCAGGTCAGCATTGTCAGTGATGATTTCCGGTTGTGCGGCCGTTTTTCCATAAACTTCAAATTCACGGATACGTGCCAATCCGTTCTGACATTCATAAGGAATTTCCAATTTCAGGTAACGGCTGGTAAAAGGTTCTGCCGGTACGCCTTCTTTACGTACTTGCTTTGCATCATCAAATTTACCGTCGAATACCAATTTCCAATCATCGTCCTTACCAGCGAAGCTGCATGCGTATACTCTATATCCGGTCAGCCAATCTTCACTGTCCACCAATACGAACTTGCTGATGTCATATTCCTGTTCCAGGTCGATTACTACCCAGCCATCCGTATCTGCAGTCTTTCCGTATGCCCAAGGATTATTGGCATCTTTACCTTCAACAGCCTCTGTATTTCCATCAATAATGTTGGCAGGTGTTTCCCGAACGCCCCAACTGTTATGATAGTCGACAATAGTTTTTCCGGTGCTGACTATTTCTTCATTCAGCGGACGTACATAAGAACCGTAAACGTCTACACCGTAAATACGTATATAAGAATCGGCCGGGTCTCTTACCGGTACAAACTTGATATAACGTGCCTCTACCGGTGTGATCCGTTTCAGTTTTACATCCTGGTCGCCTACATTCGTTTCATGGATAACCTCTGTCCAATCTTCCTCTGCCACTCCGGTTGTGCTAACGTACACTTTATATTCCGGCAGGTTGCGGACACCGCTTCCCGTCTCCAAAGTTCTTCCGTCGCGGAAACCGAATTTATTGATGGAATAAATAGCCGGCAAAGAGAATATTACCCATGGATCTTCCTTGGCATTATAAGCCCACTTGCTGCTCTTGTTGCCGTTGATCTTGTCCGAGCTTAACAGTAAGTTATAAGGATGCTCAGAATCATTGGCTCTTCCGCTGCAAGCATAAATGTTCAGGATTCTTTTTCCACGGCCATCCAGTGACGAAGCGGAGATCAGATCATCCTTTGTCACCACCATGGTCATGTTCTTGGTATCGATCGTAATCTTGAACGAGCCTTCGTCATTCATAATGAACTTGTAGTCGTCATTGGTCTCACGAGAGTTCTCGACGTGGCGGATTTTGTGTGTTTTACCGATTACAACGGCTTCATTGGGCACTTCCGCATTCAAGCAGTCAATCCACAAATCCGGTTTTGTCTTCAACAAGAATTTAAAATCATTGCGTTTCATCTTTCCGGTCCATGTAAAGATTCCGTCTCCCTCGTCATCCATCAAGTAGGCTTTGTCAGCGCTCCAACCGCAGTCAAAAGCGGCGCCTACCACATAGATTTTAGAGAACTCCTCGGCTTTAACCGCCATCAGAGTAAACAAGCATAAAAATAAAGTTAACAGCTTTTTCATACGTAAAAATTTAAAAAATTAATTATTATATATATTACAAAGTTTCCATCACATCAACATACGCTTATCTGCCGAAACGGGAAAGAATCATTTTACTATAAATTTTCCGTTTATACTTTTTTCACCGGTATTCATCTGAACGAGATACATTCCTTGTGACAGACCGTCTGTCTGAATGCAATCCGTATTGTAGAAACTGCTCTTCAGCACACCGGAAGTATTATAAACATCGACTTTGGATACTACACCCAAGCCGATCGTTACAGGTTCACCTGCTCTCACTACAGTGGGAAGCAGGTAAACTTTATCAGCAGCAACAACCGGCTCAACGCCGGTTGTTTTCTTTACTGTCACTTCTTCTTTCAACGGCAGGTCGCCGGAAGAGAAGCCTATGCTTATGTTGTAATTACCTTCATCTACAACGAAGGAAGTCTGATCCACATCATAGAAAGAGAAGGCGTCTTCCGATAAGAGGAATTCTACTTTCTGAGATTCACCCGGTTTCAGGTATACCTTCTTGAAAGCTTTCAACTCCTTCAACGGACGTTCTACTTTGCTCTCTCCATTCTTGCCTACATACAATTGTACGACCTGTGCACCGGCAACGTCTCCGGTGTTCTTCAGCTCGCATACTACTTTCAAGATAGCATCTGCGCCTTCAGCAGGTTCTACAGTCATCTGCGACAGGTTGAATGTGGTATAGGAAAGTCCGTATCCAAACGGATATTGTACAGATTTTCCGGATTTGTCATATCCGCGATAACCCATAAACACCCCTTCGGTAAACACGACATGTTTGTCATTGTCCGAATCATAATAGCTGTTGTAAGTCGGATTATCAGCCCAACGTTTTTCGAATGTCACCGGTAATTTTCCGGACGGATTTACATCACCGAACAGAATCTCTCCCAGAGCCGTTCCACCTTCCTGTCCGGGATACCATGCCCACAACAGTCCGTGCAGACGACGTACCCAAGACTGCATTTCCACATTACCACCGGCAGTAACCACACCGATAATCGGAGTATTAGTCTTTGATATGACTTTCGAAATCAGTTCTTTCTGTTTGGAAGGCAAAGCAAAAGTACGATCTCCTGCTTCCGCCTCACTGCTGGAGTCATGTCCGAAGCAGGCAATCACTACATCGGCATCGTTCATGCGTGCCTGGAAGTAATCTTCGCCACCCACTTTCGTCCAGTAGAAATCAACGACAGCAGCGCCTGAACCCTGATAATATTCCACTTTGACAGCATAAGTCTTGCCTGCAGACAAGCTCATCTGATAAGTCTTATATCTTTCCTGACCGGCATTCCAGTCATCGATCACCAGCTTGTTGTCGATATACAACCGGAAACCGTCATCACCACCCAGATGGAAGATGTACTGTCCGTCTTCAGTGGGGCGCAGTTCTGCCGTCCAACGTACACTGTAGTTCGATGTACCGGTTCCCTCGACTCCCGTACCGTTCTGGAAGTTGAAGTTTATATTGGCATCAACTTTCGTGCCGACCGGAGTACCGGACAGATTGGTATTGTTGAAGTATTCTCCCTTGAAACCGTGTTCGTCGGAACCGGATGCCACATATACATTATTATCCAAATGGTCGTACTCATCTACATATTCCACCTCAATGCCTTTCTGTGCACCGATCGCTTTAATACCTTCAAGGAAGCTCACGTAATGGATCGGAGTTACCCGTCCGCTACCGCCTCCGGTGAGGTAATGCAAAGCGTTCTGACCGACAACGGCTACTTTCTTAATCTTATCGGCTTTCAGAGGCAAAATACTCTGTTCATTCTTCAGAAGAACGATTCCTTCACGTGCCACTTCCAACGCTGTTTTTACAGAAGTCGGATTATCTTCGGGAATGCTGGAATCCAGTTGTTCTTTATCCATAAACCCGAATTTTATCATCGTTTGAAGGATATGCTGTACCTTTTCATCAATCACACTCATATCCAGGTCACCCCGGTTGATGAAATAGCGCAGACTGTCGGGATTCATTTTCTCGCCGCCTGCCATTTCCAGATCCAATCCGCCCAATGCTGCGGGCAGACAGAAATGAGTAGATCCCCAGTCGGACATCAGAATGCCGTCGAATCCCCACTGGTTGCGCAATACCGTACGGAGCAACCAAGGATGATGGGTGGTCCATGTACCGTTCAACAGGTTATAACTACTCATCACACTTCCCACTTTGGCTTCCTGAACGGCAGCTTTAAAAGCTGGGAAATAGATTTCATTCAATGTACGCTCATCGATATCCGAGCTGATATAGTTGCGGTCGTATTCCTGGAAGTTAGCGGTGAAATGCTTGATAACCGCCATCACTCCGTTAGCCTGCAGTCCTTTGATGTATCCTACTGCCGTACGGGAGGTCAGATACGGATCTTCACCCATGTATTCGAAATTACGTCCGCACATCGGAGCACGATGTATATTCACAGCCGGTCCCAGCAAGATATTCACACCGCGTGCACGGCAATCGAGAGCCAAAGACGCTCCGTATGTACTTGCCAGATCTTCATTCCAAGTAGATGCCAGACAGATACCGGAAGGATAAGCCGTTGAATTTCCCCATGTACTGACTCCCTGAGGACCATCAGACATCTTCATCTGCGGAATACCCAGACGGGGAACAGCTTTCGTATACATCCAGTCGATACCGCCGACATACGATAATTTTTCACCTTTTGTCATCAGACGAACCAGTTCGGCAGCGCGCTCCCGCGGATCTGTAGAAGGAGTTGACGGTACTTCCGGAGCTACGGCAGGTCCGCCGGTCGGTTCACCGAACACCTGCAAGTTAGCCAATTGTACCCTATCACCGGCATGCACGCTCGAAACTTCCAATAGAAAAGCAGTGAACTCTTTCTCCGAATCTATCTGGAATTTCATCGTGGTGTATCGTCCGGGGAAATTAAAGTCTCTCCGCTCGTCCAATTCAATCCATCCCTCTTCGGGATTATAACCGCTCAGACTCCACAATTTAGGATCACGTTCGGGAGCATCGTTGGCGGATGTCACCGTATAGGAGCTGAAACGATAAGCTTTGTCTAATACACACTGTACATAAAAGCTCTTGCTTAAAGCACAATATTTTGTTGTCAATTGTTTGTCAAACAATTGCATAATTCCTTCGTTGGAACCTCCTTCCGGAGATCCGGTAACCTGTTTTCCCAAGTCCAACCCTTCGGTCACATCTGCCGGGAAATAAGGTTTCTTGCCCGCTGTATCATAAGCGTAGCCGAACAATTGCCATTCGGCAATCCGTATGTTGTCACCGGTTGCAGTAACCGTAAGACGATAATAACGCGCACTGTAAGTGACGCTTGCTGCAGGAGGACGGTTGTATGTAAACAGTGTCATATCTCCCATTCCTATCATCCGGATATTAGAAGTAGAGAGCCGTGACCAGCTCTGACCGTTCTTAGAGTATTCTAATCTCCACTTTGTTCTGTCTGTTACATCCACCCCTTTACCGGCATAAAGCATTATGCCTGTAAGTACCTTATCTTCTTTACAATCGACTGTTATCGTGATTTTGTCAGCGCCAGAAACCTCATAATACGTATTCTCGTTATTATCTGTCAGGAAAGCCAAAGATTCATTCGGATGTGTTGTCGTGATCTCGGCCTCATCCGTAAAATCATACGGATAAGCAACTGTAACTTTACTGGGTTTCTCTATTTTTGCAGAGGTAGCATGGATCTCAAATTTATCGATATTAGGACCGTCTTCAAATTCGGAACCCATTTTTATAGTATTGCTACCGGCATCCAGATAAATATAGGCAGAAGTGACTGCAGTTGGGGGAGCATTCCAGTCTTTAGAGTCTTTTGTACGTAAAACGATTCGTTCATAATCGTTTACCTTAATATAAAAGGGACGGGCCGTACCTGTAGTATATGCCTTCAGCTCATACGTTCCGGCTTGGTCTACCACTACATTTTCATACAAATAATAAGAATCGGAATTAACATGAAAACCGTGAACATACTTATCTCCGGAGAAACCGGAAACTTGTCCTATTGTCAGGTCACCGAATAATTTGGCATCTTCGGCCTCCAAAACAATCGGAAGTTGCGCCGCTCGTGTCGTCATTCCCCAAAACAGCACTAAGAAGAGAGAGAGTCTTTGTAACAAAATATTCATAGTACAACAATTTTTAATAATAAACCCAGGTGGATGGCCTCACCCACCCGGGTTCAAAAAAGTATCAAATTTACTTATTAATCAGTAACAATTACCTTGGTTCTATTTACCAGGTACAGACCGGGAGCAATTCCTGTGATTGAATTACGTCCCTCATTCAGCATAACAGAACGTACCAGACGACCGTCAACTGCATAGATGTTGATTTGAGCAGCTTGTGAAGCAACCACTTCGATGCCACCGCTTATTGAGTAAACAGTCATGTCTTCAGAAACTTTTTCTGTTACCACACCTACCGGATCATCTTTTGTTCTGAACACAGGATAGCCTTCGCCTTCTGCAATTTTCCAGATAGTGTCGAAATCCCATCCGAGTGTTTCCTTGTAGAATTTGGCAGACTTAGCATCGGCATCATCAGGAAGGTTTGTACCGATACGGGCATCTGTGCTTGTCCAGTCACCGCCTACTGAAACCGTAGTGCTGATGGAGTAGTTGTTGATAAAGTGAGACATCTCTTCTCTACCACCCCAGTTTCCGATACGGAAACGGCTGCCACCGCCAATAGAGGTTGCCAGGTTCAAGCAGTTCTGGATAGTAATGTCACCGTCACGGTCTACCAATCCAAGCATCGCACCTACATGGCCCCACTGGCTGGAGATCGTTCCATCGAAATAACAGTTGCTGATAGTCACACCACCATCGAAGGAAGCTGCAGAGATACCACCGGCCTGGTGAGTTCTTGCTTTAATCGTACACTGAGCAGCGTAGCAATTTTCGATTACCACACCGGCAGAAACACGAGCTGCAATAGCTGCAACACGGTCGCCTCCTTCAACACTGCTATTGCTTACATAGCAATGTTCAATCTTGCCTCCATCGGCGACACCGATCAATGCACCTGTGTTATCGCCACCGACAACTTTCACATCGATCATACCGAGGTTCTTGATCACGGCACCGTTCGTTCTTCTGAGCAAGCCCATTATTCCGACATTTGCGTTATCGAAGTTCCATCCTTTTATAACAAAGTCGTTACCGTCCAATGTACCTGTAAACGGAGTTGCTTCTGAACACAGACCGTTGAAAGTGACATTTGTCAAATCGATATCATTAACCAGCACATAATCACGGGCAGGGAATTTGTCGATTGTCAACAGATCGTCTGCCGTTGCCAATTCAATCACTCCCTCTGCAGGAACCACTTTACAGATATAAGTCACCGGAGTAACCTCAAAACGGTCGCTGATGCCTTTTGCCGTTTGCATGGCAACTACTGATGAGCCGACAGCAACCGGAGTCAGTGTCTGTTCTTCAACAGTTACAGCCTTTGTGTTATCCGACAAGAATGACAGTGTCAGACCATTTGCAGAAACGAATTCCGGCAATACATAACCCTCAGCTGAAAGATACACTCTCTCGCTGATCTGAGCCGGCTGAGCATCCAGTTTGACATAAAGTCCGGTCTGGATCTTGCCTTCTCTTGCCAACTGCCATTTCAAAACAGGATAAGACTCACCGTCTACGGGAACAGTCCATACATTTTCCATATCCCATTTCAATGTCTCTGCATAGAAAGAAGACGTACGTGCCTGTTGCAAAGAGATGTCGGCACCATCCTGAGCGGCAGCATCCTCGCAAGTAATAGCAGCAGCTTCCGACTGAATTCTACCGATGCGGATAGAAAGCAAAGAGTAGTTGTTTTCCATTTTGATTCCACCGTCACCGACAACACGTTTGGGAGAATCGCTACCGATTATATAAGAA
>CAVCAX010000357.1:0-2322 GCA_963599995.1 Coprobacillus sp. CAG:698 | reverse complement strand
GCCATATTCACGCTGTTCTTCACGGAATTGGTGTTTTCGTCTCCACCATTCTTCAGACCGACGATACCACCGGTTCTGTTCCAGTTACCTGCAACGATACCGGAGAAATAACTCTTATCGATAGCAGAATCCTTTATAGATCCAACCAGACCACCAGCCTGCCAGCCTGTAGTCTGTACGTATGCTGTTGAATAACAGTTACTCATCAAAGCACCGGAAATCAACTGACCAACCAGTGCTCCGACATGGTCTTGTCCGACAATACGGCTGTTAGCAACATAACATCCATCGATATTACCACCGTTCATTTCACCGATGAAAGCACCGATATGCTTGTTTTTACTTGTACCAATTACAGAATTTTCAATACCTAAATTCTTGATCTCAGCACCGTTGGTCACCAGGAACAATCCTAATGCACCTTCTCCGTCACGCTGTACATTCAGATTCTTCAGGATATGTCCGTCACCGTCCAGCTTTCCGGAGAATTTGTCAATACCGTTAAATGAAACATTGGCAAAGTCCAGATCGGCTGTCAATTTGAAGCTGCCGTCTGTTGCTGCATTTATTCTTGAAATAAAGTCTTCTGCCGTAGCAACCGGGATAACATCCGGTATGATGGAGATGCTGATTTCTGCAGCTTTAAATCCTGGAACAGAAGCAGATACGGTAATAGTCTCCATATCGGCAATTTCAACGTCATCTGCTATAGATATCGTACTTCCATCCAATTTCACTTTGTCGCTTGTGCAGGCATATACCAAAGCGGCTCCGTGACCGGAAGCATAATATTGGTTCAAATCAATGCTGGCTCCCTTTTTCAATGACAAAACAGGTGCAGACTGAGTCAGATAAACCAAAGCAACATTGGTTGCAGCTTCTTTCTGCCATGCCAGAACCGGATAAATTCCGTCTATCCATTTCCAAGTATTCTCATCGAAAGTCCACTTCAAGTCATCTGTATAAAATGCTTTCTCTTTGGCTCTCTCGGCAGTAACATCGATTCCATTCTGAACTTCATTACCTTTGTTTCCAACCAATGTATTCAAAGCATAGTTATTGTTCAATGTGGAGTTACCGTCGCGTGAGCAGGCGATACGGTAGATCTCGCCAGATTTCAACATAACGGCCAAACTGGCGCAATTTTCAATTGTCAGCATATCGTTGTTATCCTGCAATGACAGAATACCTCCGATACGGGAGTATTTAATCTCTACCTTTCCTGAGAAATAAGAATTCCGGATGCTTCCGGCTCCTGCTGTAGATGTACCTACAAGACCGCCACCCTGGTTTTCGCGGGAATAAACATTGGCAGCAGCATAACAGTTGACAATCTGGCTACCCGTTCCGTTAGCACCTTCCATCTGTCCGATCAAGGCACCGACATGGTCACGACCGGAGATCGTACTGTTGGCAACATAACAGTTTTCGATAGTTGAGCCATGGCTCTGTCCGGCAAAAGCGCCCACATTGGCATTACCCAAAACAGAAGCATTCTCGAGACCCAAATTCTTGATTGTAGCTCCGCGAAGGTGTCTGAACAGACCGACTTCTCCAGTATTGCTGTTGTCGATGGTCAATCCGTAAATCACATGTCCTTGTCCGTCCAGTGTACCGTAGTAGCTATCCAACAGACAAGAATCGAATGTTTTTCCGGTAAGGTCGATATCGGCAGTCAACACATAGTTGGTATTCGGTTCCATTCTCAAGAGGTCACGGACATCCGAAATTTCATCAATTATTACTTCGCTTCCCGGTTCTTTGGCAATGATCTGCACAGCATTGATGTGATAGAATTTATAGGTATTCGTATTGTTTTCACCAGGGCTGGCAGTCAGTCTGATCTCTCCGTTAGCAGTCGGACGGACTCCTTTGATGGTAACAGTCTCTGTTGAGTTACCGGCAGTATTCAGATAACCGATACGGGTGTTCTCTCCTTTCAGAGTGTAAGTAGTTTCCCGGTTATCGGAAGCCGAACGGGAACCGAAGATACAGAAGTCATACACCAGATTCTTATTTAAATGGAAGAATAAGAATCCGCCGGTAGGCTGCTGAGCCTTGTTCTCAAAGTTTCCTTGGGCATATCCCCAGAAGCAGCTTTTGGATACATCTGAAGGCATATTGAGCGCAGTGTTCGTTGATGAAGCACCCGAACCGTTGGTTCCGTTAAAATCATCGTCATAAATCGCTACGATCTGCGTATCGTTTCCATCCACATCCTTCAATCCGAAAACAGACTTGTTGTTGGGAGAGATATCATTCCACAAATCAGAGGCACTGCTTGATCCGAGGTTCACATTCACAGCAGCAGGCTTCGTTGCA
>CAVCAX010000356.1:4437-7065 GCA_963599995.1 Coprobacillus sp. CAG:698 | reverse complement strand
GGCTTCTTACGGTCAAAACTGACCGGCTTTACCGGCTCCGGCTTTTGAGGATGCACCACCGGTTTCTGTAGATCGTACTCTTTCCAGGTCTCTTTTAGAAATAGGGCAAATTCTCTGTTCTGTTCACTTACGAAGTCATCAAATTCCTTATTCTGCTGTTGCACGAAGTCGTCAAATTCCTTCATGTCCTTGTCTGTTTGTGCAACGAGACCGAACGGTGAGCATGATGAAAAAACGATCATGAATACTGTCTGTTTTAAAATTCTCTTCATCTTTCTTTTACATTGGGGTGTTCTGTTATTAGCCAATCTACACATAGTCGGTTATTCCGTATTGCTTTTACCAAAGGAGATACCGACAGGACAGCGGTAATCTTTTCCCTGTAAAGTGCACGGCCGGAATTGTTGTCACCATCAAAACGGTCGCTCACCTGCCTGACGTTCATACTGGAAAACTGATGTAATAATAAAGCTTTTACCAAAGAAGCCATGTAGGCATTCCAAAATCCACTTTTCAAAATTGTCGGATTCACGTCTTCCCGATTTTCGGTACGGAAAGTGTCTTCGTACCAATAATCCCGATGGGAAGGGCAGATACGGATTCCGTTCATGTACGAAGCGGTTTGAGGAGACTCCAACTGTAATTCAAATTTTATCTCTTCCTCTTCCACTCTTTCTTTCGTGAACAGAAACATCAGTTCACTGACAGACTGGTAGGATAAAGTACAACTGTCGGCCTGGATAAAAGAAACCAGTATAAACTTTTCTCCATATACGGAGGTGTGCTCTTTTTCTATGCAGTAGGAATCCTGCCGGATCGGTTGAGCGATCATTCCCAGTGTGAGCATCTTGTTTCTTTCGTTTTCATAAGCATTAGTGGCTGTTTCTGTTGTTGAGAATATGTCGGACAGAAGGTCGATGTGTGCACTTTCCTGCAATGAATATAAATAGGCGGCTCTTTGCAACGCCTGTTGCCTGGCCGCTTCGGGCTTCATGCCGGGGTCGGAGACCCCTATCACGCAGCCGTGCTGTCCGGATGCGAATACCCATTCCGGTAAGGTTTCCCGATACCCCGGAGCCCAGTCATGCGATTGATTGTAGAGGGTATCGGCAGGTGCGGACTGTGAAAACACATTACTACTGCTTAGTGACAGGAAAAGCAGAACAGTGAA
Organism: Coprobacillus sp. CAG:698; assembly: GCA_963599995.1. Classification (GTDB taxonomy): domain Bacteria; phylum Bacteroidota; class Bacteroidia; order Bacteroidales; family Bacteroidaceae; genus Bacteroides. The sequence goes on along the minus strand of CAVCAX010000356.1, from coordinate 5,894 downwards.
AATAACAGCCCTACTATGCCTTATACCCGATAAATTAAATGTCATCGATCGGTTTTCGGATAATAGGGTAGTTATTAAAGATGCCATTGAGGATTCTTTTTAAGAGTTTTTGCTCATTTCTTCTTCAAACACTTTCTTGAACTTCTCGTATTCAAAGTCGATGCGCAATTTGTCATCGTTCTTAATGCGGTTTGCCATGGCATTCATGATTTCTTCTCCCGCCAGTTCGAGAGACACATAGACTTTGTACTTTCCGTCCGGAGTTTTCATGGTCTTTTCACAAATAACACGTGTACCGCTCAATTCTTGTTCCACTACCGTGCGTGTCAAGGACTGATAACGACTTTTGCTCTCTTCATTCTCACCCTGCTGATAAGAGGAAGCGTAATTGTCTGTTACCGATTTTACTTTTGCATTGATGGCAGTGGCAATCTCGGCACGGGCTTCTGTCATCGCTTTTTTCTTGGCAATAGACATGTCCGTGGAAAGCCCCATCGAACTGGCTCTGAAATATTCCTTATTCGTCTGGAATTCCGCTCCGGAGCAAGGAACGTTAATCTCTACATCCTGTTGCACGGGAGGTTGTTGTACAGTTTGCATGGCCGGTTTTGAACTGCCGCAACTTGTCATGACGGCAATGGTGAACAAGGAAACACCTAACAGATTGATTGTTTTCATTTTTTGTACGTTTTTATGTTAATATAAAAGTTATTTTAGGTTTCTCAGTTTTACTGTGTTTTCCTTGAGGTCTTTCAATTGAAGCAGTGCCACCGATTGTAGTTTGCCGACTTCAACGATCAGCTCCGTAGGCAGGTCGGGTACGATGAGTGCCGTTACTCTGTAAGTATCCGATTGCGAACCTAACTTGAGGTTAGTGACCGGTTTTTCTTCCCCTTTTTCGTTTATTACCTTCAGGTATCTGTGGTAAAGACTTATCTCGCAGTCATCAGTGTTCCGGTTGACAATCTTAAGATGTATCCTCGATTTGTCTCCCAGAGATGTAAGTTTCTCAAATTCTACAAAGACTCCGTCGAGCCATTCCGCCCGGTGGGGATTGGGCAGTTTCGGATCAGAACTTTCCGTTGGGGTAGGGGACGGAATAACTTCGGGAATTGTAACCGGGAGGGAGACAATTGGCTTCGGAGCTTTTTCCGGTACAGCAGGCTCGATTGCCGGAACGGGAGTAGCGGGTTCCACTTGCTGTCTCTCCGGGATTTTTCCGGTTCTGTCGAATGTAATCTTTTTCAAATCACGGACAAACTCCCGGTTCAACCGTTTTATTAATTCCCATGCTGCCATATTCTTCCCTTGGGAAGCGGCTTTGTTTTCGGGAACCAATGTCCGTTCGTCGTTGATAGAGTAATCCAGCATCGTCTGGCCGGTCCGGTTGTTTGTCATTCTGATTCCCAGGGTAGAAAAGATTTCTATGAAATTGTAGAGTTCACCCGGGACGGTAT
>CAVCAX010000356.1:3521-4427 GCA_963599995.1 Coprobacillus sp. CAG:698 | reverse complement strand
GGACGGTATTGCCTTTACGGCATTTGTTGTCTAATGTCAGAATGACATCTGCTTCGGAGGGCGATGTAACCACATTGAAAAAGTGATTGTTCAGCAGGCTTTTTACACTCCGCTCCAGCATCTCCATATCACTTCGGGTGCTTCTTACGTAGGCGGAAACCGCTACCTGCTCTGTGTCGACAGTTAAAGTGGCTTCGGGAAGAGAAGAAAGCTGTTGCTTGAACAAGGCGGCATAACTTCCTTTCAGAAATGATCTGAACGGATCATCCACCAGTGAAATGCCGATTTGCTGTCGGGCTTGTTTGGAAGTAATGTTGTGTATGTAAAGAGCGGTTACTCCCGTTTCGCCGGTGGGAGACATTGAAGACAAATCTCCCGAACCGGAGATGAAATCCGCTTTCAGACGGATATTTCTCAGCGGATTTCCATTGCGGTAGACACCTGCGGCGATAGGTTCCTTTATTCCTTGAAACGGTATGCCCGAGACCGTAGCCGGATTCAGCACGATTGTCACTCCATTGAATATTCCGGCCAGCGCTGCGTATAATTCTGTTGCCAGATTGATGGTCTTTCCCTCGTAGGAACAGAACAGTTCTCGGTTGAGTACCGGGCGGATGGCATCCATTCCGTTCGAGAACAATTCGATGGCTGTTGCCAGGTCTCCCTGTTGCAGTACAACGTTTCCCTTGTACCAGAAATCAAAGCCGTTGCGGATGGCTTTCTGGCGGCGTGCTTCCATCAGGGTTTCATAATCGTTTTTATTCAACTCATAATACAGCCAGTATTCATCATCCCCCTGCCAGGAATCCACCAGACGGAAGTTTTCTATTTCCTCTCGTGCTTCCATGCGGATGCTTTCGGTAAATGTCTGTTTCACATTGTCATCATCTTCAATCGTATTCAGCA
>CAVCAX010000356.1:0-3511 GCA_963599995.1 Coprobacillus sp. CAG:698 | reverse complement strand
GAGCTGGTGGCTATCTCCACTTTGATTTCGGATATGAGGTCGGAGACGGCGTTTAGCTTTGCTTTCTGCCGGTAATCTGTCTCCGATGTTTTTGCCATTCCGATCCCGCTGTAATTCAAACCGTCGGCAGGTCGTTCCCTCACCCAGGCAGGGCGAGCGGCTGACTGTCCCCAAAGCGGAGAGTAGGCCAATGAGACCGTAAGGACAAATAAAATGCAATATTTCATACGCTCTTTGTTTATTGGATGGTCAGGTAAATTGTGTTTCCGTCTACTCTGTGTTCGCAGTCTATTCCTGAATCATTCAGATAATAAACCAGATTATCGGCGAATGTGATGCAATCCATTGGCAGTCCGTCGTTATCTTTTGCCGGAATTTGTACGGAATCAAATATCAGGCTGTCATCCACTGCTCCCTGGATATGGTAACGCCCTCCTTGGGCATTTTTCCGTACCCAGTTGCGGATGAGTGCTGAAAGGGTGGTATTGTCATTTATCCGGCTGTTTAGCGTATTGACCGCATTATCAGCAAGCCCTATCCTGAGCACAATGGTGTTGCCCCGTTGCACTTTTCGGGCGAATTCTTTTGAAATGTCTTTCAGAAATCCATCCAGAATGTCTTGTGCCGCGTATGCGCACAGTCTATCCGTGTCCGTTGTTCTGAATCGGTTTGTCCAACTCTTCCGGCTGGCGAGATCCATTCCGGTGGCAGTCTCGTGAGCTGTCATGATCAGTGAAACTCTGCTGCCGGAAACTGCTGATATGTCTTTTTGTAAATCGACAATCACATATACGTCTGCTCCCGAATTCATCAATAGCTGCTTGTCGTTGGAGTCCGCATTCTTGCTTTCCCATTCGGAAGCGCGCAAAGCTCCCGCTGTCTTTCCTTCGGCAGCTACCGTCTTCACACCCAGCCTGATAAATCCGTCTTTCACCGTGCTTACTGCTATACGGAGGTCGAAGTCATTCTTCAAGATGTCGGCATACGAGTTCCGGTCATCTTTTTTGTAGGGCACTACCATGATAGTCGGTAAGGCTATCTGCTGTTGTGTCTCTTCCATCGACATCTCTTCCGGCGGCCTGGTCATAAGCTTGTTTCGTATCAAATCCTTTTTGAGTGCGCCAAGCAGGATCTGAGCCGTCACGGTGCCTTTGTAAAGTTTGGAGGGTTGCCGTTCCGGTTCTCCTATGGTCTCATAGCTTTTCACAAAGAGCATGTAGCGTGAACTGAAAAATTGCCTTAGGTAGTACGTGTCTTCTTTCTCAACCAGCGGCCGGCCGTTTTCCACTCCGTCGATGCCGCTCAGAAACAGAGTGTTGAAGATGGACTTTAATGCCATGCTGTATGCGTCTTTCCTCTTTTGAGCGATTCCGGAGGCGGTCACCATAGCCGAGTTGTCATCTGCTTTCACACAAATGACATCATTGGAGTACAATTCCTGTGCGGTAGCGTGATGAGTCGTATATATAGCCAACAGACTCAAGAGTAATATCCGTAATTTCATTTTCTTTACTTTTTCTGATTATAGTCCGAAAAAAGTATCTTTTCTTGAAATGATAATCAACTGTTGTTCTTCTTGAGTAGCTTTCATTATATCTTCACCGCCTTTGCTGACGTTGCACAAAGAGCGCGTTCCGCTCAATACTTCTTTCACGTTCAAGCGGCCGATTTCTTTTAATGACAGTTCGCCTGCAATATCCATCTCAATGTAAACGGTGTATTTCTGTCCTTTTTGCACACCTCTGTTGGTTCCGAGGTCGATATATACGGTTTGCGCCTTGTTTTTCTTGGTGCTTTCTATTTGCACGATTGTACCTTTCATTTTGAAGTTCTCATCTATAAAGTCAGCCATGCTTATCTTTGCATAGTTTAATGTTTTGATGATTGCTTCATCGGGAGTATCTCCTATGTTTCCGGTCAGTCCTTCATGAGTGAATGTCTGGGTACCTTTGAGCGTACCGTTCGAGGGGTCTACTATCTTTAGTATGTAAGAGACGCTTCCTTTGTAATAGGTGTTTCCCTTGCTGTCTGTTTTCTTAATCCCCTGCATGCTTGTGATATTCCCTTGAATCAGATATTGGGCGCCTAACGTTGTCATGGCTTCACTTCTGGCTACCACATCTCCTATGGCTGAGGCTTCTTGACGCCGTTTGGCTTCGGCTTTGAGGGTCTCGTTGGAGTCGACGTCGATCAGCACGACACGATTCATCTCGTGAATACCTTCAATGACTTTATTGCGTAAAGCCTCTGCCAAAGTGTTACTGATGGTTTGTGGGTGCGAGAAATAATCGATATAAACGCTTTCTTTTCCGGTTTCATCGGTTTGCGCATAACCTGTTGTCGAGAACAGGCAAATGGTGAGTAAAAGTAAAAAGTTTTTCATAATATGTGTGTTATTTGATGAATAATAAATCAAGGAAAACTCACCAACTTCCTCGATAGTTTCCTTTTTACAAAAGGTAGACATAAAAAGGAAAATATGGAATGTGTATATAACCGTTCTGTTTAACAAAAACTTTATATACAACATGTTGTAAACGAATGATATGAAAACGAAAAGTGTTTCAATAAACGTTCGTTTAATGAAACACTTGCTTTAAATCGTTTTTCTTATCCCAAAGTGCAGTCGATCATTTAATAAACACATTTTACCATGTTTGATAGGTGACTGTATATCAGCGTTATACATAGAATTAATCAGAAAGATGAATTATTTTATTGAGAAAAATTTTGCATATTGAATAATAGTACATACATTTGTGCCATTAAACGAACGTTTATTGAAACACTTTTTTGAATAAAATAAGATATTAATTATCAAATATCTACGTCCGAACCCTGCTTAGGCTCTTCTTTTTGCTGTTGGTTTGTTGTTTTGAATGTGTGTTTTTATACTTCTTTACAAATGGTGGGCGTGGATGCAGATGTAACAATATGTGTCCAGTTCGGTTATCGGATTCGTGCCGTTCGAACTTTTTCCGGACAATAGTTCTGTCATCTGATACAACTATCAGCTCCTATAAGTTCATTGAAAATTCAATTCGACACCCTAAGGCATTCATAATGCGGTAGAATGTTGATACTTTGGGTTCTGTCTGCCCACTTTCAACTCGTGAGATATAAGAACGATTGGAGCCGATCCGTCTGGCTAATTCTGCTTGGGTGATCTTGGCTTTCTTTCTTGCATCTTCAATTATTTGTCCAGTATAAAAAGCGTATGCTCTTTCTTCTGCTTCAATGCGTTGTGGAGTTCCTGGCTTACCAAACTCTGCATCAAGTATGTCACTATAGTTTACCAGTTGGTGATTGTTTTCGTGCATAATATTCCTCCTTAATTTTTATGGCTTTTTCTATCTCAGATTCCGGCGTTTTCTGTGTCTTTTTTTGAAACCCATTAAACAATACTACAATGTTTCCATTATCAAAAATGAAAAATACTCTGTAGATATTCCCACGATACTCAGTACGGAGCTCAAACAGTCCATCTCTGATAAACTTGACAAACTTTGTA
>CAVCAX010000355.1:7946-11560 GCA_963599995.1 Coprobacillus sp. CAG:698 | reverse complement strand
AGATATGGGAACAAAAGAAAATGATAATGCGGCAAGCATACATCAAAAGAAAGCGGAAAAACTGAAGAAACTACGTCGTTGGCAAATCGTGGTCAGCTTGTTGGGAACCGCAATCATTGCATGGGGAGTGATTCAAGTGGTGTGCCTTTTCCTGAACTACAAAAGTAGCGAGACCAGTAACGATGCTCAAATAGAGCAATATATATCTCCTATTAATTTGCGGGCTTCAGGGTATATCAAGAAAATTTATTTCACTGAACACCAGGAGGTACATAAAGGAGATACATTGTTGGTACTCGATGACCGTGAATACAAGATACGGGTAATGGAAGCCGAAGCCGCACTGAAAGATGCACAGGCAGGCGCTACCGTTATCGGAGCGACTTTGCAAACTACCCAGACCACGGCGTCTGTTTATGATGCGTCCATTGCAGAGATAGAAATACGTCTTGCCAAGTTGGAGAAAGACCGCCAACGATACCAGAACTTGGTAAAAAGAAATGCGGCCACTCCTATACAATTGGAACAGATAGAAACGGAATATGAAGCAACTCGTAAAAAACTGGAAGCTGTGAAGCGACAACAAAAGGCGGCTTTATCGGGTGTAAATGAGGTATCACACCGCCGGGAGAATACGGAAGCTGCTATCGAACGGGCAACGGCAGCACTTGAAATGGCGAAACTCAATCTTTCTTATACCGTGGTAACAGCTCCTTGTGATGGTAAACTTGGACGCCGTACTTTGGAGGAAGGACAGTTTATCACAGCAGGGCAAACTGTTACTTACATTCTTCCGGATACTCAAAAGTGGATTATTGCCAACTATAAAGAAACCCAGATTGAAAACCTGCATTTGGGACAAGAGGTCATTATTACCGTAGATGCCATCAGTGATAAGGAGTTTACCGGAAAAATAACGGCGATCTCCGGTGCCACAGGCTCCAAGTACTCCTTGGTTCCCACAGACAATTCTGCCGGGAATTTTGTGAAAATACAACAACGTATACCGGTACGTATTGATTTTACCAATTTATCCAAAGAGGATAATGAGAAGTTGGCAGCAGGTATGATGGTCATTGTAAAAGTAAAACTCTGAAGTTATGCCTTCATACCCTAAAAATTATCCTTTTTACAACTGGGTGCCGAAACCGGTAGGTATCATTATCCTGATATTTTTTTTCCTGCCGATACTGACAGTAGGTGGAACTTACTCGGTGAACAGTACTGAGATGATGAGCGGACTGGGGATTATCTCCGAACATATCCAGTTCACCAATTTTGCCACTTCCATAGGTATGGCGGCATTCTGTCCGTTCTTGTATCGGCTGGTACTTATCCGCAGGGAGAAGATGATGTGTATTGCCGGTTTTTCGCTGATGTATATATTCAGCTATATCTGTGCCAAGACAGACAGCATATTCCTGCTGGCACTTTGCAGCCTGTTTACGGGATTCCTCCGGATGGTATTGATGATGGTCAATCTTTTTACGCTCATCAAGTATGCCGGGCATATTGAGGCTTATGAGAAAATCACTCCCGGCAACGAACCGACAACCGAAGAGGGCTGGGATAAACTGGATATCGAGCGAAGTGCCGCCCAACCGGGCATCTACCTGTTTTTTATGATATTGGGACAAATAGGCACTTCACTTACGGTATGTGTACTATTTCATGATGGGGCTGTTGTTATTGTGTATTCTCATTGCATTCATTACAATGCCTTATCATAAATATGTCACGCGGCGGTTTCCCATTAATTTCAAACAGTTTGGCAATGCTTCCATATTCAGCATCATGCTGGTATGCATCACATACATACTGACTTATGGAAAGGTGCTCGATTGGTATGATGATCCTACCATCCGATGGGCTACGGTGGGGGCTGTCATTTCGGCTGGTATATTCATCTACATAGAAGCTACCCGGCGCAATCCTTACTATCAGCTGGATGTGTTCAAGCTACGTACTATCCGTGTCGGTTTTCTGTTGTACTTCCTGTTAATGGTATTGAATTCCAGTGCCATGTTTGTCAATGTGTTTACAGGGATAGGCATGAAACTGGATAACTTTCAGAATGCCACATTGGGCAATTGGAGTATGTTGGGGTACTTTATCGGTGGTATTGCAACTATTTGGCTCAGCGTAAAGGGAGTGCACTTCAAATATTTGTTTGCAGCCGGTTTCTTACTGTTGGGGCTCTCGGCTATGTTTATGTATTTTGAGGTTCAGGATGCCGGATTGTATGAGCGCATGAAGTATCCGGTTATTATCCGTTCTACGGGAATGATGTTGCTTTACTCGTTGATTCCGACATTCGCCACCCAACGCATGCCTTACAAATATCTGTCTTCATGGATCTGTACCATGCTGACAGTACGCATGGTACTGGCACCCGCCATTGGCACAGCTCTCTACACCAATGTATTGCAGGAAAGACAGCAACATTACATTACACGTTACGCACAGAATGTAGATATGTTGCATCCGGAAGCGTCCGCTTCGTTTGTCCGGACGATGCAAGGAATGCAATATCAGGGAAAAAGTAAGGCGGAAGCCATTAATATGGCAGCCATGTCTACTAAAGGCCGTATCCAGGTACAAGCTACACTTTCGGCTGTAAAGGAGATGGCAGGCTGGACACTGTATGCTTGCCTTATTTGTATGATATTTGTAGTTGCCATACCTTATCCTAAACGAAAATTACTAACTTAGCGCAGTTTTAGAGTCTGTTTGGATTTTGCTCAAAATAAACCATGGATTTTTAGGAGGAAGATTTAAACAGGCTTTTGATGTGAACCGGTAATTTTTATATTGATGAATACTTTGCAAGAGCGTTTGTACCGTCTTGATCATGCACTGCTGAATAAGGAAAATATATGCAGCTCGGAAGGTATGCTTCATACCTTTCCTGCTGCTTTAAAAGAACCCTTTCATTTGGATGGCGTAGGGTTGGTCATTTGCCGTCAGGGGAATTTCATGTTCTCCCTTAATCAGAAAACCTACTTTGCCAAAGCGGGAGAGACTCTTTTCATACCGGAAGATTCTCTCTTTCAGGTCCTGCAGGAATCGGAAAATGTAGAACTTTTCATTCTCGTTTATCAGGTAACCCCCATACGGGATATCATAGGCAATTCCGTAGCTTCCATGTACTTGTACTCGCAACTTCGGACAGAACCTTGTTATGTATGGAATACCGGAGATGAGGAAGAGGTGTTGAAATATATGTCCTTACTGGATAGCACTTTGAAAATGGAAGATAACACTTTCAACCGCTACGAGCAGAAACTTCTCCTTCTTGGATTAACCTACCGGATATGCTCCATCTACAACCGTAAACTTACGAATCTGAAGACCTCTGTCGGGCATAAATATGAAATCTTTATCAAGCTGATTCAACTGATAGACGAGTATTATACGGAACATCGTGGGGTTGAGTTTTATGCAGGTAAACTCTGTCTGTCTCCTAAGTATCTTTCCGAACTTTCCAAGTCTGTTTGCGGATATACGGTGCAGGAGCTGATATTCAAGTCTATTGTCCGGAAAAGTATTTCGTTGCTTAAAAACACTCAAAAAAGTATTCAGGAAATTTCTGACTTTTTCAATTTCCCGAATGC
>CAVCAX010000355.1:3418-7936 GCA_963599995.1 Coprobacillus sp. CAG:698 | reverse complement strand
CGAATGCCTCTTATTTTGGTACGTTTTTCAAGAAGCAGACGGGGCAGTCGCCGCAGCAGTACCGCAAGGGATAATTTTTGAATGCCTATTCTTTTATTTTCTTTTTATACGATTCGTATCTTGATATGATATCTCTTACGAAGTTATATGTTTCTATTCCTCGGAAATATCCGTTTTTGCAAACCGGATCAGTGAAATATTCTTCATTGCTTTTCAGCAGGATATAGTTCTCAACATTGCTGTTCCAAGTATTTTTGTCCTTTCCGTACTTGCCTGCTAAGGCAATGGCATCATAGATGTGTCCTAAACCGGCGTTATAGGATGCCAGAATGAATTTGATGCGTTCTTCTTTATCGGGAACAGCGCTGAGACTTCTGTCTGTTTGTTTAATGTATTTTACTGCTGCTTTGATGCTCTCTTCCGGATTCTGTTCCTTGCCGGGCGGTATCCCCATGGCACGTGCGGTTTGCGGCATCAACTGCATCAGTCCTTTTGCCCCTGCCCAAGACACGGCTGTCGTGTCGAAATTGGATTCCGTATAGGCCAGTGAGGCCAATAAACGCCAGTCCCAGCCTATCTCTTTGGAGTACTTCTTGAATAAATTGTCATAATGAGAGATCTTTCCTTCGCGAAGCGAGAGGATGGGAGAGTGGGGGACCGATTTACTGATTTCAAAGTATCGTTTTGTACTTGCAGTATAAGCCGGTGAAGTCATATTCTCTTCGTGCCATTTATCTGCCGCTGCCGCCAATTGCGGACAGTCTTTGCGGACGGCCCATGATGCCCGTTGGTCGAAGCTGATGGAAAGCTTGATGTTGAGGTTGGGGTAATAAGTGGTATTCAGTTTGGCCAAATCATTGTCAGCTACTGTATAAGGTATCTTCCCTTGTGCCACTTGGGTAATCAGGTCTTCTGCTGTGACACTGTCACCTGTCACTTTGTGTATCTGTATGCCTCCTCCCAGTTCGTTATTCAGATTGACAAGTCGGTCGTAATATTTGCCGGGCTTTACGTATACTTCTTTGCCGATAAGCTCTGTGACGTCTGTGAGCGGTTTGCTCTTACCGTTGTTCCGCTGTACGATTACCTGATGTGTGATCACCTCTTCTCCACAATAGATGAGCCTGTCTTTCCATTCTTTGGTGATGGGCAGGTTATAGGCAATCAGATCGCCTTCACCGGATAGTAGCTTCTGGATTAGTTCAGGAACATTCCGCGCTACTTCGATGCGTAATTTTACCCCTAAGCTTTTGGCAAATTGCTCGCTTAGTTCATATTGGAATCCCATCTCTTGTCCGCGATAGATGAAATAGCTGGTCGAACTGTACAACGTCAGCACCACCAGTTCTCCACTGTCCTTGATCTGTGACAAGTCGTATGCTCCTGCCTCTTCTGCCGGGTGATGCCTGTGTCTACAGGCCAATGCGGAGAAGAGAATAATGAAAAAAACGGGCAGTATAGAGCGCCGGACCGTCATGCCTATCTCAAGTGTTTCTTGATGTACATGGTCAGGATATCGATTGCCACTTTATTGTTACCTCCTTCGGGTATGATGAGGTCGGCGTATCTTTTACAAGGTTCGATGAACTGCTGATGCATCGGCTTCAATATACGTGTATAGCGTTCCATTACAGCTTCAGCCGTCCGTCCGCGTTCCACCACATCCCGTTGGATGACGCGTATCAGCCGTTCGTCCGGATCGGCATCTACGAATATTTTGAGGTCCATCATGTTGCGTAACTTCTTATCGCAGAGGGCAAGAATCCCTTCGATGATAACCACTTCGCGCGGTTCGATGTGGATTGTTTCCGGCTGGCGGGTACAAGTGAGGTAGGAATAGGTAGGCTGCTCGATGCCCTTCCCTTCTTTCAGCATCGACACATGTTTTGAGAGCAGGCTCCAATCAAAAGCGTCCGGATGGTCGAAGTTGATATTCTGGCGCTCTTCCACAGGCACATGGCTACTGTCTTTATAATACGAATCCTGGGGAAGCAGTACGACTTCACCGGCAGGGAGACTTTCAACTATTTTCCGTACGACGGTGGTCTTTCCTGAACCCGTTCCGCCTGCTATTCCTATTATTAACATCTGTTGATAGTGTATAATTGAAACAAATAGAGTAATTTTGCATTGAAATAAATGCAGCTTCGGCTGACAAATATATAAACAATAAATTAAAATAGCAACGTTATGGTAAAACACATTGTATTATTTAAGTTAAAGGATGAGGTTCCGGAAGCTGATAAACTTGTTGTAATGAATAAATTTAAAGAAGCAATAGAGGCCTTGCCTGCTAAAATATCCGTTATCCGTAAAATTGAAGTAGGATTGAATATAAATCCGGGAGAATCTTGGCATATTGCATTGTATAGTGAGTTCGACAATCTGGATGATGTGAAATTCTATGCCACTCATCCTGATCATGTGGCTGCCGGCAAGATTCTTGCCGAAACTAAGGAAAGCCGTTCGTGTGTAGACTATGAAACAGTTTGATGAACCGGATCGCTTTTCCGACTGTTATTACTAAGAAAAAATGAATAGAGAATGAGAAGAATATGTTCTTTTTTACTGTTGCTGTTCGTCGTTTGGGCGGCTCATGCACAGATTCAAGATCCCGTAAAGTTTAAGGCGGAACTGAAGACTTTGTCTGATACGGAGGGAGAGATTGTTTTTACCGGTACTGTTGATAAGGGGTGGCATGTCTATTCTACCGATTTGGGAGATGGTGGTCCTATCTCGGCTACATTTAATGTGGATAAGATGGCCGGTGCAGAGGTTATTGGCAAGTTGAAACCGGCGGGAAAGGAAATATCGACTTTCGATAAGCTTTTTGAAATGAAAGTCCGTTATTTTGAGAATGCCGCACAGTTTGTCCAGAAGATAAAGTTTACTGCCGGAACCTACGATATTGACGGGTATTTGGAGTATGGAGCTTGTAATGACGAAAGCTGTCTTCCGCCTACTCAGGTTCCGTTTAAATTTTCCGGTGAGACGGCATTAAAGGCTTCTGCTACGCCGGCATCATCTGCTTCTTCGTCTGAAATGGAAAAGGAAGCGACAGCTTCACAAACGGTTGGAACATCTACAGATTCCACAGCATTATCTACAGAGCCTGCTGTGAAGCCGGCTGTTGCTGCTGATGTCCTTTGGAAACCGGTAATCAACGAACTGCAAGCGTTGGGTGAAGAGCATTCTCAAGGCGATATGTCCTGGATTTATATCTTTATAACCGGATTTCTGGGGGGATTGCTTGCTTTGTTCACACCTTGTGTATGGCCGATTATTCCCATGACTGTCAGCTTCTTTTTGAAACGCAGTAAAGACAAGAAAAAGGGTATCCGTGATGCATGGACCTACGGAGCATCCATCGTGGTTATTTATGTAACTTTGGGACTGGTCATTACAGCCATTTTTGGGGCGAGTGCATTGAATGCCTTGTCTACCAATGCTGTGTTCAACATCCTTTTCTGTCTGATGCTGATTGTTTTTGCAGCCTCTTTCTTTGGGGCTTTCGAAATAACTCTACCCTCGAAATGGAGCAATGCCGTGGATAGCAAGGCGGAGTCGACCGGTGGCTTGATAAGTATCTTTCTGATGGCGTTTACACTGTCTCTGGTATCTTTTTCATGTACCGGTCCGATTATCGGTTTTCTTTTGGTGCAGGTCTCTATCACCGGTAGTGTTATAGCTCCTGCCATCGGCATGTTGGGTTTTGCCATTGCTTTGGCATTGCCGTTTACTTTGTTTGCTTTGTTCCCGTCCTGGTTGAAGTCTATGCCAAAGTCCGGAGGGTGGATGAATGTGATTAAGGTGACTCTCGGTTTCCTTGAGCTTGCCTTCGCTTTGAAGTTCTTGTCGGTTGCCGATCTGGCTTATGGTTGGAGAATTCTCGATCGTGAAACATTCCTGGCTTTATGGATTGTGATCTTTGCATTGCTTGGCTTCTATCTGTTGGGAAAAATCAAGTTCCCTCATGATGATGATAGCGATAGGATAGGGGTGACCCGTTTCTTCATGGCATTGGTCTCACTTGCATTTGCAGTTTATATGGTTCCCGGTTTGTGGGGAGCGCCATTGAAAGCTGTCAGTGCATTTGCACCGCCTATGAAGACACAGGATTTCAATTTATATACCAATGAGGTACATGCCAAGTTTGATGATTATGATTTGGGAATGGAATACGCAAGATTGCATAACAAACCTGTCATGCTCGATTTTACCGGTTACGGATGCGTGAATTGCCGTAAGATGGAACTTGCCGTATGGACGGATCCGACAGTCAGCAAAATAATCAATGATGATTATGTCTTGATTACCTTGTATGTGGATAACAAAACACCTCTTACCGAACCGGTAAAGATTATGGAGAACGGAACGGAACGTACTTTACGTACCGTTGGTGACAAGTGGAGTTATCTGCAACGTGTCAAGTTCGGCGCCAATGCCCAACCGTTTTATGTTCTTCTGGATAATGAAGGAAAACCTCTGAACAAATCTTATGCTTATAACGAGGACATT
>CAVCAX010000355.1:0-3408 GCA_963599995.1 Coprobacillus sp. CAG:698 | reverse complement strand
ATTACCGGAAATAGACTGATAAATACTTTTAAGAGTCATTTTATAATCGATGGAGGTGTGTCAAAACACCTGAAATATAAAAACCACCCTTGTCACAGACGTCTGTTGCAAGGGTGGTTTTGTTAACAAGAGGGTTTTGATACACCCTCATGTTTATGGACAGGCCGGTTATCTCCTTATGGGGAGTGTTTAATAACCGGTCAGTTTTAAAACTTTAGAGTCATTTTGAGTACATACCTTCATCAGATAGAAGGTATTGGGCTTTAGGTCAAGATGGAACTCTGTACCCGGAAGATTCGAGATACTCACTAATTCTCCCGATGCGGCATACAGATATATTTTCTCTATGGTAACATCAGAAAAAATATGCATTATCCGACTGTTCTTATCGTATAAATACCGGAATTCGGACAATGGTTGTTTCAAAGCGGATATTTGTTTTGCTATTTCATGCAGGCCTGCCGTAGTATCGAGCTTTCCTGCTCCATAAATGCCATTGGGGGTATTTCCGGTATGTACATCTTGCTTGGCTGTGCGGCGGATAACGTCTTGTACTTCTTTTATGGTTAGCATCGGGTTTGCTTCCAGCCATAGTGCCAGCGTTCCGGTAACTACAGGAGTGGCCATTGAGGTACCGTTGGCAATTCCCCACGAATAGTTTCTGCCGGACACGGCATCTGTAATTTCGAGAACTTTTTCTTCCGGATTGACGCTGTAGGATGCGGCATACGAGTTAAAAGAGGATATAACGGTGGCACCGGGAGCTGTTACATCCGGTTTGATGCGTCCGTCGTAGGTGGGCCCTTTTCCGGAAAGGGGATATATCTCTTCCCTTTTCCATTCGGATTTATATTTTTTCCCTGAAAGGCTTTGGTAATTTTCTCTCGATACATACGCGCCTACTGTAACTGTTTCATATCCGGTTGCCGTGCATGCTATGGTATAATCGGTACTGCCTTCGGTGTACCCCTCTTTGCCGGCTGCAGTGAAACTGCCGTAATCGCTATTGATCATATATTTCCCGTTTTCGGATGAAATGGAAATTTCCCAGACTTCATTCTCTGGTTTGGTATATATAAGGCTGATATTGAAATATGGATTCCGGTTGATGGGATTTAATGATGCGGAAATATTGAATCTGCTATCATCGCTCTCTCCCGAACCGAAGTTCTGGTAACTTTTGCTCCACTCTTCTCCCGAGGTGAAAGTTTGCGAAAACAGGAGTTGGTTCGTCAATGTATCTTTTAGAGAAATGGCTATTTGATAGGTATGGCCGGCTATGCCTTGTATGAAGAGATTGTCTCTATTGTATGCCGGTGGCAGAAGAAAGCTCTTGACACTTGGGGCGCTTTGGCTGAGATTCCCGGTAAGGGTCGATTTCCGGTGTCCTTCATTGCCTGCTGCGATGGCCAATATTTTCCCTTTCTGGTCTTTCAGGAGATTGTCGGTTAATATAGAAAAATTATCCGTTCCATCTTTGAATCCCAGTACAGTTCCCATACTGAGGTTGATAGCGAGTGGTCGGCCTGCTTTATCGGCATAGTTTAGTAGGAAATCAATACCGTCCAGAATCCCTTGTTCTGTTCCGTTTACAGATACGAGCGCTATTTCGGCTTTTGGGGCTATTCCTCTGTAGAGATTGTCATAACTTCCGGTTGCTATTCCGGCTACATGCGTGCCATGCGTGTTTCCGGACATGTCGTGTTTGGCGGTTTCTATTTGTTCCGGAGTCGAATAGACGATTCCATAGCCATAAGACGAATTGGACGTGGCGAAGAAATTGTTTTGATCCCATACGCATCGGATACGGCAGTTTCCGTTTTCATCTCTGAAATTCGGATGGGTAAAATCAAATCCGTTGTCGATAATTCCTATAATGACCCCTTCACCTTGAAATGGGCGGGGGAGAGAATTACCGGTAAATGCTTGCTCCGCATTTGAGCATATTCTTACTGAATCCATCATCGGCCTGATTCTGTTGCCCGCATCAATGCTTAATACAGACGTATCTTGAGCTAAATTGTTGACTTGACTCATGGGGATGACTGCTGTGTACAAACCGTTGTGACCGATATTCAGCCGTATTCCGTATTTCTTGCTCAGGTTATGGGCATTTGCTTCCGGTTTTAATCGGACATAAGCGAATAAAAACTTATCTTCTGCTGTCCCTCTTGTAGATACCGATTCAAAATCTTGAATTTGTTCTATTGTGGTTGCAGACAATTTAGGTGAATAATCGATGCATATTGTTTGGGATAAACCATATAACGGGCATACGAGGAAGAGTATGATTCCGGCAATTATAGATTTCATAAAATGGAGATAATTTTAAAACAGTTTCTAAATCCTGTCAAGACGGTTCGGTGTGGTAGTCACCCCGTTTTAATGAAATAGAAGGTGTTCCCGTCAGGCTTGAAAGCCAACGGAAACACCTTTTCATGTAAAGTCAATTATTTAATAACTACTTTGGCTGTATGTTGACAGTTGGCTGTTTTAACTGTAACGACATAAATTCCGCTGTTAGTTATATCGAGAGAGTATTTACCTGTAAATGTCAGGTTGGCTATGGTTGCTCCGGCCAAATCACTGACGATCATCTGGCAATATTTATCTGCCGGACATTCTACAACAATGGAGCGGTCTGCTGAGTAGATATTGCAAATTGAATTCTCAACAGGTTTTTGGATACCTGTAGCAGAACTGTTTTGCCATGCCAGGATCGGAAAACCATCATTGATGTTCTGCGTGTCGCTTACCCATACGGCCTGTTCTTGACTTCCATTTAAAAGAGTGACAAAAGAAGCGTCTTTCATGTCTGCTTCATTCTTTTCGGTGACACCGGACGTTTTATCGGTAGTACCGCTTTTTTCCTTGCAATAATAGCAATTGCCTGCGATACTGACCTTTTCGTTATCTGTTGTACCTATAGCGGCGTTCGATGACCAACTATTAGATACACTTCCTGTAGTGTAACTGTTACTGATAGTGGCATTAACGAGATAACCTACCAAGCCTCCGGCAAAGAAACCTCCGAAATTAACCATACCGGTATTGTAGCAGTTATTGATGGTTGCTTTTCCGTCTGCGTATCCTACAATACCTCCGGCATTATTGTGACCCTTGATGATTCCCGTGTTGTAGCAACCGGAAATACTTCCTTCCATTACATTTCCTGCGATTCCTCCGGAACCAAATCCTCCTGCTTCGACTTGGAGAACGGCTTCGTTGTGGCAGTTTTCAATAGTTCCACCTTCCATAGCTCCTACGAAACTTCCTGTGGCATCTTTTCCCTCGACTATCGAGTTCTCACCGATGCCTAAGTTTTTGATAACTGCATTTTCGGAAATACAGGCAAACAGACCGGTTCCTCCTACCTGATTGTCTGCATTAGGGTCTATATAATAGATG
>CAVCAX010000354.1:15131-27607 GCA_963599995.1 Coprobacillus sp. CAG:698 | reverse complement strand
GTATATAATGCATTTTTTTTGAAAAAAGATAAAACTTTTTTCCTAACAGTCTGATTGATAAACAGGTGGAAGAATACAAAAAGCGGAAGATATAAAATGAGGAAAGAAAACGTACACATTATTATATATATGAATGGAAATAAGGCAAAAGAAATTTTGCCCAACTGCTACAAGAACATACCCAAACCGGAAAGATAACCTTTTCCATTTAAGTTATCTTACAAATGACCTTACAAATTATCATGTTGACTACTGTCAACAGATCAGTCTGCAGCTACCAACAGATCCGTTGATTGCAATCAACAGAACCACCGACAAGAGCCAATACTTAATTTTACTTACTTGAAAATTAGTTTTTTCCATAAAGAAAAGCTAATTTTACCCCCTTATCAATAAAACAAAAATATGTCCATACGGTTTGAATGGTATGAAAATCCGGTACCTCCGGAAAAAGCTGATGAGAAGAGAATCCATGCGCGCATCGCACTGAACGGGAAGACAGATACAGACGAAATCTGCCACAGGATACAGGCGCGTTGTTCACTCACTAAAACAGATGTTTCGGCAGTACTCAATGCACTTTCACACATCATGGGTGAAGATCTTGCAGACGGGAAGCAAATACATTTGGATGGAATCGGTTATTTCCACCCTACCCTGAAGTGTACGGAAGAGGTGACAGCAGAGACGAAACGAAAAAACACAAAAGTAAAGTTGAAAAGCATCCGGTTCCGAGCCGACCAGACACTGAAAAATGAAATCGGGAGGGTGGAACTGGTAAACACCAGTCACGCCGGACACTCGAGAAAACTCTCGGACACTGAGATAGACATGAAACTGCGGATGTATTTTGCAGGTCACCGGCTAATGACACGAAGTGACTTCCAGCAGTTGTGCGGCTTCATGAAATCAAAAGCGATGGAACACTTACGGAGGTTGAAAGCAGAAGGGAAAATCAAGAATATAGGTATCCCGACACAGCCGATATATGTCCCGGTGATAGGATGCTACGGGGTAGACGAAGACGGGGCAGTCACCAAATGACACCCCTACTACGTGTACAAAAGCGACCTCTTTAAATTCACTTTTAGACTTCCCCAACAGTATCAAAGGCCCTATTCGCAAAAGGAGTTACAAAATGAAATGATAATCATGAGATTTCCACACCGGCAGGATATATAAAAAGCTTTTTTTTATAGAGGAAAGATACCGTTTCGGACAAGTCCCCCGATAATCCGTGCAACAAGGTCAATCACCGTATTTCCGATAGTTCAAATCAAGACAAGATAAACAAAAATGCGAGCAATATTCTTCTCAAGATGTAACATCTCTCCATTTTTTTCGTATTTTTGTCCCAATATGCACATTTTCGAACGAAAATAAAGAATTGCAAGAAGATAAATGAGAGTTATAGACCTGATACATAACAACGAGAAAACAGCTTTCTCTTTCGAAATCCTCCCCCCGCTAAAGGGTACAGGAATCGAAAAGATATACCGAGACATCGAAACATTGCGTGAATTCGATCCAAAATATATCAACATTACCACGCATCGAAGCGAATACGTCTACAAGGATTTGGGCAACGGACTGTTTCAGCGCAACAGATTAAGAAGGCGTCCGGGAACCGTAGCTGTAGCAGCCGCTATCCAGAATAAATACAACATCACAGTTGTGCCGCATATCTTATGCAGCGGCTTCACCCGTGAAGAGACAGAGTATGTACTGCTTGACCTGCAGTTTTTGGGAATCACCGATTTACTGGTTCTTCGCGGAGACAAAGCCAAACATGAGTCCATATTCACTCCCGAAGGAGACGGATACAGCCACGCCATCGAGCTGCAAGAGCAGATAAACAACTTCAACAAAGGGATATTTGTAGACGGCTCGGAAATGAAGGTCACCAATACCCCGTTTTCTTACGGTGTAGCCTGTTATCCCGAAAAGCATGAGGAAGCCCCTAACATGGACTCCGACATCTATTGGCTAAAGAAGAAAGTAGAAGCCGGAGCGGAGTATGCTGTGACCCAGCTCTTTTACGACAATCGAAAATACTTCGACTTTGTGGAAAGAGTCAGAAAAGAGGGCATCGATATCCCCATCATCCCGGGCATCAAACCTTTCAAAAAAGCTTCACAGCTAAGCATGATACCGAAAACGTTCAAAGTAGACTTGCCGGATGATCTGGTAAAAGAGACATTGAAATGCAAGAATGATGCCGAAGTACAACAAGTGGGTGTCGAATGGTGTATAAACCAGTGCCGCGAACTGATGGCACACGGTGTACCGAGCATACACTTCTACTCCATTGGCGCTGTAGACAGTATTAAAGAAGTAGCAAAAGAGATTTATTGATTGATGACTGACGATTGATGAACAACGGTTGAGAATTGACGTGTTGAGAAATAATGGCTGAGAAATGATACGTTGAAGAATAGCGTGTTGAGGAATAACGGCTGCAAGATGGCACGTCACCCGAATTATTATCAATAAATCATAGTGGGAAATAATAAAATTAGAATATAGAATCGTGTTTTTTAAGGATGTAATCGGACAGGAAGAGACTAAGCAGCGACTTATTCAAGAAGTGAATGAAGGACGTATTCCACATGCGCAGCTTATCTGTGGCCCAGAGGGAGTAGGAAAATTCCCTTTGGCTTTGGCCTATGCGCGTTACATCAGCTGTACCAATCGCGGGGCAACCGATGCTTGCGGTGTTTGCCCCTCATGCGTAAAATTCAATAAGTTGGTACATCCGGATGTACATTTCGTATTTCCTGTTATAAAAACAGCACGAAGTGATGATTATATAACCGAATGGCGCCGGCTGGTACTGAACAACCCATATTTCAATCTCAATCATTGGCTGAATGAGATTCAGGCGGAAAATGCCCAAGCGGTAATCTATACCAAAGAGAGCGACGAAATCATGAAGAAGCTCAGCTTAAAATCGAGCGAAGGCGGATTCAAAATCACCATCATCTGGTTGCCCGAAAAAATGCAACTGCCCTGCGCCAATAAGTTACTGAAGCTTTTGGAAGAGCCCCCCGAGAAAACCATTTTCCTACTGGTTTCCGAAGCTCCCGACATGATTCTTCCTACCATACTGAGCCGTACGCAACGCTTTAACATCCGCAAGATAGATGAGACAAGTATAGCAAACGCTCTTCAGGAAAAATATGGAGTACAACAGAGCAGCAGTATGACTATCGCCCATCTGGCCAATGGGAATTTCATCAAAGCACTTGAAACAATTCATCTCAATGAAGAGAATCAATTGTTTTTTGAGCTGTTCGTCAGCCTGATGCGGCTCTCTTATCAGCGGAAAATCCGTGAGATGAAGCAATGGAGCGAACAAGTGGCCGGTATGGGACGCGAACGTCAGAAAAACCTGCTCTCCTACTGTCAGCGGATGATAAGAGAAAACTTTGTCTACAACCTGCACCAGAAAGACCTGGTTTATATGACACCGGACGAGCAGAATTTTGCCACCCGATTCGCCCCGTTTGTCAATGAACGGAATGTAATGGGAATCATGGACGAACTAAGTGAAGCACAACAGCACATCGAACAGAACGTAAACGCGAAAATGGTATTTTTCGACTTCTCGCTGAAAATGATCGTGCTGCTGAAAAGCTAAGAAACAGGAGAATGAAGAGGTGAGAAAAAACAAAGTAAGAAAGAGAAGAGAGAAAAGGAAGGACGGGGAAAGGAAATTTCAATCGTCAAATTGTAAATCGTTAAATCGTAAATATACAGATGGACTTTAAATTACATAATGGGAGCGGCGGCCTTTGCTGCAAAAGTTGTTCCCGACAAGATAACAAATTAAATACGTACGACTGGCTGGCAGACATACCAGGCAATGCGGAAGAGAGTGATATGGTGGAGGTTCAATTCAAGAACACCCGCAAAGGATACTACCGCAACAGCAACAAAATAAAGTTGGAAAAAGGAGATGTTGTGGCAGTAGAAGCGACACCGGGACACGACATCGGCGTGGTAACACTGACCGGACGCCTTGTTCCGTTGCAGATGCGGAAAGCGAATATCAAACCGGATGTGGAGATAAAACGTATCTACCGCAAAGCCAAGCCCGTAGATATGGAGAAGTTCGACGAAGCGAAAGCCAAAGAACACGCCACAATGATACGCTCACGCCAGATTGCCGCCAGCCTAAACCTGAATATGAAAATCGGAGATGTGGAGTACCAGGGAGACGGCAACAAAGCAATCTTCTATTATATCGCAGACGAGCGGGTGGATTTTCGCCAACTGATCAAAGTTCTGGCAGAAGCATTCCGGGTACGTATCGAGATGAAACAGATCGGTGCACGCCAGGAAGCCGGACGCATCGGCGGTATAGGCCCTTGCGGACGGGAACTTTGTTGTGCCACTTGGATGACAAGTTTCGTATCTGTATCCACGAGTGCCGCCCGCTATCAGGATATATCGCTAAATCCTCAAAAGCTCGCCGGACAGTGTGCCAAGCTGAAATGTTGCTTAAACTACGAAGTAGACTGCTATGTAGAAGCACAGAAACGTCTGCCGTCAAAAGAAATCGAACTGGAAACGAAAGACGGTACATTCTATTTCTTTAAGGCGGATATCCTAAGCAATCAAGTATCATACTCCACTGACAAAGCATTTGCGGCCAATCTGGTTACCATCAGCGGCAAAAGGGCTTTCGAAGTAATCGGCTTAAACAAAAGAGGAATCAAACCGGATAGCTTATTGGAAGAAGAACATAAACAAGAACCCAAGAAACCGGTGGACCTCGTAGAACAGGAAAGTCTGACCCGTTTTGACCGTGACCGACGCAGGAAAGAGGGCAAAGAGGGAGGTGAAGGCGGAAACCGTAACAAGAAAAAGAAGAAAAACAGTAATAACCGTCCGCAACAGGAGAACGGAAACCGTTCGCAACAGGAAAGTGGAAATCGTCCGCAACAAGAGAACGGAAAGCGCCCGCAACGGGAAAACGGGAACCGTCCGAATCGTCCACAACCGAATGCAGAAGGGCAACAGTCCGCGCAACCCGGCAACGGAGACGAACAACAACGCCCGCGCAATGACCGTCCGCGTAACAACAACCGGCCCCCACGCAACAATAACAACGACCGGCGTGAAGAAAAATCCAAAAATGAAGAAAGGTCTCGAAATGGCGAAAGACCACAAAACAATGAAAAGCCTGCTAAAGAAAGAAATGAAACCCCTGCACAGGAATAACATCTGGCTTTTGTTTTTGACGATAACTTTTCTGACAACAGCCTGCGATAAGAAAACCGTGTATCACTCTTACCAATCCATCCCCACCGAAGGATGGAGGCAGAGTGATACACTCTTTTTCAATATTCCGGTTAAAGATTCACTCATCCGGTTCAATCTCGCTGCTGAAATACGTAATAAGAGCAACTATGCTTATCGTAACCTATACCTTGTGAGCAGCCATAATTTAGAAGACAGCACGGTTTGGAAAACAGACACACTCCTGTTGATGCTGGCTGATAAAGAAGGGAAGTGGAACGGTACCGGTTGGGGCAGTTTATTCCAATCCGAACTTCCCATCGGCACCATAACCATACGACACCCGGGGAACTATACCTTCAAAATCACCCATGGAATGCAAGATGAAGCACTGAAAGGCATCAATGACATAGGGGTAATAGTAGAAAGGGCTGAATAGAGATAATAAATTATTGATTAGTAAGAGGTTAGTAACAAGGGGTTAGTGATAGCAGGTTAGTAGTCACAACCTTCTCCCGCGTCCCGCATCAATTCTCAGAAAGATGAACAGTAGAATTGTAAAGCCCCACAAAGAAGACCCTCCATAGCTGAAAAACGGTAGAGGGATACCAATAACCGGCGTCAATCCGAGCACCATACCGACATTTATAAAGAGGTGGAAGAGAAAGATGCTAAGCACAGAATACCCATATACCCGCCCGAACGCCGATGGCTGCCGCTCAGACAGTACGATAAGCCGAAGAATCAACGCCAGAAACAGTAACAGGACAATAGCAGAACCGACAAAGCCCTGTTCCTCACCTACCGTACAAAAAATGAAATCCGTATCCTGTTCCGGCACATATTTCAGTTTCGTCTGAGTGCCATTCAGAAACCCCTTTCCTGTAAGACCACCGGAGCCTATGGCTATTTTAGACTGGTTTACATTGTATCCCGCACCCGTCAAATCTTCTTCCATTCCTAATACCACCTTGATACGAATCTGCTGGTGCGGCTCGAGAATATTATCAAATACATAATCGCTGGAATAAAGAAAGCCTACGGACCCTATCGCAAACAGCCCGATCAGCATATAAGACTTCTGACGCTCACTCAAAGAGAGAAACAATAAATAGCCCACCACCACAACACACAGCCCCCACTGCACCCACACCAGATTGAATGGGATTACAAATTCCGAGACAAGGAAAGCGATCAGCATTGTCAACAAGCTTCCGCCAAGAATATTCCGGACGGGTCCCCACTTCTTCCGGTACACCCATACCATTCCTCCGGCAAACAACAATATCATCGACAAAACCGCAAACTCTCCAATGGGAGTAGGCGTATCGGCTATAAACACCTGATCAAAACGAACGCCAACAACAAAGTAGACAACCGCACAAACGCCGGAGAAGAGCACTACCCCCGGCATTCCTTCCCGATAAAGCACCAGAAAGAAAGCCAGATACACCAATGCCGAACCGGTTTCCCGCTGCAAGATGATAAGTCCCATAGGAAGCAGGATGAAAGCAAGCAGAGCCAGAAAGCATTTGCCCTTCTTTATATTAAAAGAATAAGAATTGATATATTTAGCCAAGACCAATGCCGTGGCAAATTTGGCAAATTCCGCCGGTTGCAGACTGACAGGGCCTAACTTTATCCATGAGTTGGACCCCTTGATGTCGCTTCCTATAAATATAGTAGCAATCAGCAGCAACATCATTCCTATATATAGGATATAAGAAAACATATCGTACAGCCTGTCCTCGAGCATCAGCAGGATAAAGCCCAGACCGAATGAACAGATAATCCACATAAACTGTTTCCCGGCGCGGGTGGAGAAATCCAGAAAATCCCGCTCTCCATAGTCATAACTGGCTCCACAAACACTGAACCATCCGGCTATGATCAGGAGCAGGTAAATGGCAATTGTCACCCAATCCAGTGTCTTCCACAAACTATCGTTCCTCGTTACCATACATTATTATTCTATCGCTAAACTCTGCTGCCTTTGCTTCGCTGGCAGGAGAAAGTTTTCCATTCAAATACTGTTCCATCATCAAAGCGCCGATCGGCACTCCGTAAGTCGCACCGAATCCTCCGTTTTCCACATAGACGGCTATCGCTATTTTCGGGTTACTCATCGGAGCAAATCCCATAAAAACGGAGTGGTCATGCCCACGATTTTGGGCCGTTCCTGTCTTACCGCAGATTTCACCTTCCGGAAAGATATAACCGGCCGTTCTGCAAGTTCCCCCTGTCACGGCAGCCCGCATCCCTTTCACCACCTCTTCATAATGAATCCGGTCAATCGTCGGCACACGTGGAGTACGGTAAAGACTGTCGATTTCATTGTCCTGAATTTCTTTCACGATATGCGGAGTGATGAAATGTCCCCGGTTGGCAATCGTTGCACTCAGATTGGCAATCTGCAAAGGAGTAGCCAAAATCTCCCCCTGCCCGATAGCAATACTGATAACCGTCAGCCCGTTCCACCGTCCTTTATAGGGTTTATCATAGAAAGCGGCATTGGGGATAAGGCCCCGCCCTTCACCGGGCAGGTCCACTCCCAGCCTATAGCCGAAGCCTTGGGAAACCATGTGGTCTTTCCATACCGTTATTGCATTCTGTGGAGAGCCGTATTTACGATCACCGAACATCCTGTACAAGCCCCAACAGAAATAAGAGTTACATGAAGTGGCCAACGCCGGAACCAGCGGCAACGGAGAGCCATGAGCATGGCATCCCACCTTTAAACTCCCGTGTATAAAGCCGCGATAACACGGAAACATCGGAGTATTCTCCCGAACAATGTCTTCTTGCAGGAAAGTCAGCGCCTGAGCCGCCTTAAAAGTAGAACCCGGAGGATAAGCTCCCATCAATGCACGATTCAGCAAAGGTTTCTGCTTATCACGCTGAAGCATCAGATGATTCTTGCCCCGCTGGCGACCAATCATCAGGTGAGGATCAAAATCGGGAGAAGAGACCATACACAAAATCTCTCCCGTCTCCGGTTCGATAGCAACAATACTACCGATTTTATTCTTCAACAGCCGTTCGCCCAACATCTGTAAGTCGATGTCCAGTCCCAAAGTCAGATTTTTGCCGGGAACAGAAGGGCGGTCGAATTGCCCATCCATATAGTGTCCTTGAATACGCCCGTGTGCATCCCGAAGCAATATCTCAACCCCTTTCTCACCACGGAGGTATTTCTCATAAGATTTCTCGACCCCCTGCTTCCCGATATAATCGCCGCGGATATAATAGTCGTCATTCTCAATATCGCGCATCGAGACTTCTCCGATATCGCCCAAAGCATGAGCTGCCGAGTTGTAAGTATACTGCCGGATGGTGCGCCGCTGAATATAAAAGCCCGGAAACTTAAACAGCTTTTCCTGAAATACGCCACACTCTTCTGCCGATAGTTGAGACATAAACAGCTGGTTGGTATACCTCGAATACCCCGGATTTCTCCGACGGTCTTTCATATCAGCCATGATTTTCAGGAACTGCTCCCGAGTGATATTCAATGTACGGCATAGATCGAGCGTATCCAACTCCTCCACCTCTTTGGGCACAACCGTTATATCATACGCCGGCTGGTTGAACACGAGCAATTTCCCATTACGGTCGTACATTGCACCGCGAGAAGGGTATTGTATCTTATTCAAAAAAGCGTTGCTATCGGCATTTTTTTTATAATCATCCGTAGAAATCTGCAGAAAGAAAAGCCGTATAATATAGATAAGGACAATGCCGACGGCTACCCCTCCTATGACAAATTTCCGTTTCTCTAATACATAATCTTTTGCCATGCCTATCTCCTTATTCCTTCAATGGCCATAATACAGGTTACAGTCAGCAGCGTACATGCAACTACCCTCAGCAGCAACAGCAGTATGCTGGAAAATGAGAAAAACTCGATGACGAGCAAAAACAGATGATGCACGAAGACACTTGTCACTGCAAATTTCAGAAAAGAAGAGATTCCCATTGTCCGGATTGAAGGAATAATGCTGTCCAACGTGTCACGGGGGGTAAACAAACGCAGAAAAGTAGGACGCACAAAGGCTAAAAGGACTGTCGCCGCCGCATTCATCCCCGGAGTATCAGAGAATATATCGACTGTAAGTCCCAGAAAAAAAGCCCAAAGCATCAGTTCGTTCCGAGAAGTGCCGGAAGCAAATTTTAAAATGAAATAAACGTATAGAAAGGGAGTAGCATATCCTGCTATATGAACATTGTTCAGGATCAGCACTTGCAAAAGGACTAATCCTACAAACCATCCCATTCTATGCATGTAGCTTGTTATCATTATTTTGTACTCATATTTTCAAGTTCCCGCAGTTCTTCCTGTCCATTCCGAGAAATCACTCTGACATTGCCCAATTTACCAAAATCAGTTGCCAATTTTATTTTCAGCAAATAAGAAAGTCCATCATTCGAATCGGACATATCATCTACCGTACCTACCATCACTCCCGCCGGGAATACAGTAGAATAACCGCTTGTCACCACCGTATCACCAAGATTGAACTCCGCATGACGAGGCAGGTCCTTCAAATAAGCATATCGTGAATCACCATGTTCCCACTTCAGATAACCGAAATATTCGCTACCGATAATTTTGCAACTGATACTCGACTTGCTGTTTAGAACCGAAATAACCAGTGAATAAGAAGGAGATGTCTTATAAACAATACCGACCACACCGCTACCGTCTACAACTCCCATTTCCGGACGAATACCGGACGAAGAACCTTTATCCAACGTAATGTAATTATCGGCCTGGTTCAGACTATTGTGAATAACATGTGCCTTGAATATCTGATAATCGGCCTGTTCCAGACTCCGGATGCTATTCATTGTTATAGAATCTATCCGATAATCTTTCAACTGACTT
The DNA here is from genome assembly GCA_963599995.1 of Coprobacillus sp. CAG:698. Taxonomy (GTDB): domain Bacteria; phylum Bacteroidota; class Bacteroidia; order Bacteroidales; family Bacteroidaceae; genus Bacteroides. The sequence goes on along the minus strand of CAVCAX010000354.1, from coordinate 17,478 downwards.
TCCAGATTCGTTATCTGCTGCTCAAGGGCCATATTGCGGTCTAACAAATCTTCATTCACCGATTTCAGATGAAAATAAGAAGAGATGCCGCCCGAAACCTCATAGATTTTCCCTGCAACGGCATTTGCGGATGTAAAAAACACACTCTGCTGATAATTATTAAAGCGGAATAGCAGCACAAAACAGATCACCTCCAAAAATATGAAGAGAAGCCAGTAATTGTACTTAAGAAGAAAATTCAGTAAATTCCGCATGATTAATAATTATTCAATGTGCCAATATGCCAATTATAAGCACCCATATACTAATTACTCTTCAGCATAACAGCGCATCCAATTGGCATATTGGCACATTATTCAATGGGTATATCATTACATTATTTATCTCATCAAGAATGAGAAACGGTCTATGTTCTTTAGTGCTACACCCGTTCCTTTTGCAACAGCATGAAGCGGATCTTCTGCAATATGGAAAGGTATATTAATCTTGTCCGTCAAACGTTTGTCGAGACCACGAAGCAATGCGCCACCGCCCGCCAAATAAATACCGTTGTGAACGATATCGGCATACAACTCAGGAGGTGTATTTTCCAGTGCGCTCAATACGGCCGTTTCAATCTTGGAGATTGACTTTTCCAAACAATGGGCCACTTCCTGATAGCATACGGGAACTTCCATCGGAAGCGCAGTGATACGATTCGGACCGTGAACAATATAATCTTCTGGAGCATCATCTCCCAATTCAGTAAGCGCAGCACCTACATTGATCTTTATACGCTCGGCCATACGTTCACTGACTTTCACATTGTGCTGACGGCTCATATACTCCTGAATATCAGCAGTAAGATCATCACCGGCAATACGGATAGAATTATTGGAGACAATGCCACCCAGTGAAATAACAGCAATTTCGGTAGAGCCACCACCTATATCGACAATCATATTCCCTTCCGGTGCCTCTACATCGATGCCGATGCCGATAGCAGCAGCCATCGGCTCAAATACCAAATATACATCACGGCCACCTGCATGTTCGGCAGAGTCACGAACGGCACGAAGTTCAACCTCCGTACTGCCCGAAGGTACTCCGATTACCATGCGGAGTGAAGGAGAGAACAAATGGCTACGGGTATTCACCTGCTTGATGAGTCCGCGCATCATCTGTTCACAAGCATAGAAATCGGCTATTACACCGTCGCGAAGCGGACGGATGGTACGTATATTCTCGTGGGTCTTTTCGTGCATCATCTTTGCCTTCTCACCCACGGCAATCATCTTATCAGTACGACGGTCCAAAGCCACCACCGACGGTTCATCCACCACAATCTTACCATTGGTAATGATGATGGTATTGGCGGTTCCCAAGTCCATCGCTATTTCTTGTGTAAAAGAGAATAATCCCATGTATATTTACAATTTTGCTATTTACGATTTAACTATTTACGATTCAAATCTCTCTCACGATTCAACCCTCTATGACTTACCAAGAAACAAACTTCAATCGTAAATCGTAAATTGTCAAATCGTAAATCCGTTTTAGTGTTTAAAATGGCGAATGCCCGTAGTCACCATTGCAATGCCGTGTTCATTACAATATTCGAATGTCAGTTCGTCCTTTACAGATCCACCCGGTTGAATAACGGCTGTTATTCCCTCGTTACCTGCAATTTCCACACAGTCGGGGAAAGGGAAGAAAGCATCCGACGCCATCACGGCACCATGCAGGTCGAATCCGAATGTTTTCGCTTTCTCTATTGCCTGTTTCAGGGCATCTACACGGGAGGTCTGTCCTACACCACTTGCCAGCAATTGCTTGTTTTTAGCAAGCACGATTGCATTCGATTTACTGTTCTTCACAATTTTGTTGGCAAACAACAGATCTTCTACCTCTTCGGGTGTAGGAGTTTTATCGGTCACAGTCTTCAAATCGGCCACAGTTTCGATATTCAAGTCTCTTTCCTGCACGAGTACACCGTTCAGCAAAGAGCGGAATTGTTTTTTCGGCAACTTAGCTTCTTTGCGCACAAGAATGATACGGTTTTTCTTCTGTCCCAAAATCTCCAATGCATCTACATCATAGTCGGGTGCAATCACCACCTCAAAGAATATCTTGTTGATCTCTTCTGCAGTATCCTTGTCAATGACAGCATTGGTTATCAGCACGCCACCGAATGCAGAAACCGGATCACCTGCCAATGCGTCTTTCCATGCTTCAAGCACCGTAGGACGGGAAGCCAGACCACAAGCATTGTTGTGTTTCAGAATGGCAAAAGTAACATCCTCGAATTCATCGATCAGTTCAACTGCCGCATTGATATCCAATAAGTTGTTATATGAAATTTCTTTTC
>CAVCAX010000354.1:14138-15121 GCA_963599995.1 Coprobacillus sp. CAG:698 | reverse complement strand
TTCCATAGAAGAATCCTTTTTGATGAGGATTCTCGCCATAGCGAAGCATCTTCTGATTATTGGCAGACAGACGGAAGGCCGAGCCTTCTCCGGCATCAAAGTAATTGAAAATAGCAGAATCGTAGTGTGAGGATACGGCAAAAGCCTCTTTAGCCATCCAACGGCGTTCTTCCAATGAAGAAGTTGCCCCATGCTCCATCAACATATCGAGCAATGGTTTGTATTGGGCTTGAGAAGCGACAATCACTACATCATTATAATTCTTGGCAGCGGCACGAATCAATGAGATTCCGCCTATATCGATTTTCTCGATGATAGCAGCCTCATCAGCCCCCGATGCTACGGTAGCCTCAAAAGGGTAAAGGTCTACAATCACAAGATCTATTTCCGGGATTTCATACTTCTCGATTTGCTGGATATCCTGTTCCAATCCACGACGGCAAAGGATACCTCCGAAAATCTTCGGGTGCAATGTTTTCACACGGCCTCCTAATATAGAGGGGTATGACGTCAAGTCTTCCACAGCCTTACAGGGATATCCCAATGATTCTATAAACTGACGAGTTCCGCCCGTTGACAAAAACTCGACTCCTTCTTCATGTAATTTGGTGATGATTTCATCCAAACCTTCCTTATGATAAACCGATACCAAAGCGGTTTTTATTCTTTTTGACTCAGACATGGGTTTGCTTATTAAGTATTTGATGCGCAAAGTTACGAAATATTGTTTATCGCACGTAATAAAAAAGGTGTGAATTAACAATAAAAAAGCGTTGACTCAAAAGATTATGAGTCAACGCTTTGGTATCTGTACAATTGTTTATACAAAACTATTACCAGATGGACACCCGCTTATCAACCGGCAAGAACATCGGATCGTTCTCTGTGATACCGAATGCTTCGTACCATGCACCGATTTGCGGCAACGCACCATTGACACGCCATTTACCCAATGAATGAACATCCAGTTTAGTAAGACGAAG
>CAVCAX010000354.1:1854-14128 GCA_963599995.1 Coprobacillus sp. CAG:698 | reverse complement strand
AGGACGGATATTACCGGCCCACACATCTGCATAAGCCAGGAAGAAACGCTGTTCGGGTGTAAATCCGTTTTCATCCTTTAACGGAGCCTGCGCCGTTGCATTTTTAAATGCCTGATAGGAGACCTGCAAGCCACCGTGATCGGCAATATTCTCACCCAGAGTCAACTGGCCGTTAGCATGAACGCCCGGTGCCACTTCGATACTGTCGAAGAAGTTAACCATCACCTGTGCACGTTCTTCAAAGTTTTTCGCATCTTCTTCCGTCCACCAGTCTTTTAAGTTACCGTCCTTATCATATTGACGTCCCTGATCATCAAATCCGTGCGTCATTTCATGACCGATCACGACACCGATAGCACCATAATTGAAGGCATCGTCAGCATTCATATCGAAGAACGGATACTGAAGGATACCTGCCGGGAAACAGATTTCATTGGTAGTAGGATTGTAATATGCATTTACCGTCTGCGGAGTCATCAACCACTCATCCTTATCTACCGGCTTACCTGCTTTCGCAATCATTTCGGCATGCTCCCATTGATTGGCACGTTCTATGTTTGCCCAATAAGAGTCGTCTTTGATTTCAAGTGATGAATAATCTTTCCACTTATCAGGATACCCGATTTTCACATGGAAAGTGGCCAGTTTCTCAAGTGCTTTCTCTTTGGTCGCATCACTCATCCAAGTCAGATTCTTAATGCGTTCTCCCAAAGACACCTGCAAGTTCTTCACCAATCCTACCATACGTTCTTTGGCTGCAGCCGGGAAGTATTTTTCCACGTACATCTGTCCTACAGCCTCGCCCAAAGAACCGTCTACCGTACTTACGGCACGTTTCCAACGCGGCTTCATCTCCTGCTTTCCGGACATGACTTTACCGTAAAAATCAAAGTCCTGTGCAACAAAATCATCGCTCAGATAACCGGCTGCGGTATTAATAAGATTCCATTGCAAATAGGCTTTCTGATCTTCAAGCGCTACACTATTTATTATATCATTCACCTCTTTGACAGAATTCGGCTGACCAACATTCACCTCTGCCAAATCATTCAAGCCAAGGGTAGAAAAGAACACGTCCCATGCAAAAGGAGCATATTCTTTTTTCATCTCTTCCATTGTCTTCTTGTTGTAGTTGGCATGCGGATCACGCAATTCCACCATCGAACGAGCCGACGTAGCCAGACGGGTTTCAATCGTCATAACGGCCTCCATTGCTTTTCGGGCAGCCGCTTCATCATACCCGGCAAGCTGGAACATCTTCACGATATGATTCTTATAAGCTTCACGGATTTCTTTTGTCTTATCATCATTTTCCAAATAGTAATCACGTTCGCCCATTCCCAGACCGGCCTGATAAGTATGCACCGTATTCATAGAACTGTTCATATCATCAGCAGATACATAAACGGCAAAATAGGGATGTATACCCTTCTTTTGCATTTCCGCTATCGTGGTATAAATCTCTGACTTATCGTTCAATCCGGCAATTTTCTCCAATTCAGCTTTGATAGGAGCAACGCCGTCCTTATTCAGTTTCACACTGTCCATCGCCATGTTATAAAGATCGCCCACTTTCTGAGCAATGCTACCGGCTTCGTGTGGTGCGGAAGCCAATTCTTCAATAAGCCCGCGAAGTTGTTTCCGATTGTTTTCGGCCAACATATCAAAAGAGCCGAAACGTGAATACTCGTCTGTGAGGGGATGGTTCTTCATCCAACCGCCACAGGCATACTGATAAAAATCAGCTCCCGGAAGAGCCAATGTGTCAAGGTTAGCAAGATCAATACCGGAAGTAAGGGTCTGTTGCTTGCTGCTGTTGCATCCTGTTGTCATCATGCAGATTGCAAGAATTGGTAAATACTTAGTTATTTTCATATATCTAAAGTTGTTAATCACTCATTACTGTTTCAGTTCTTCCAGTTCAATCGAAACCTTCTCCCACTCTTCCACTGTCCGGTCGAGCTGTTGTTTCAGTTTCTGATGCTGCTCATAAAGCGCCATGTCCGAAGCTCCTTCCGGAGTAGCCATTTTCTCTTCCAACATAGCAATGGCAGACTCTGTCTGTTCTATCTCCGTTTCGCAATCGGCCACCTGACGTTCCAGCTTTTTCAGTTTCTTGTTAAGTTCTTTTTGAGCTTCATAAGACAGTTTACTTTCCGAATGTGAGACTCCTTCCGCCGTTGTTTCCTTTTTGGTGTCAGCGGGAGATGTGGAAAGCGCAGGCGCCCTTTGCAGTTCATTCAGGCTCTCGATCTTTTTCTTTTGCAGGAAGTCATAGATACCACCGATGTGTTCCTTCACCTTCCCACCGCCAAACTCGTAGACTTTAGTCGCAAGGCCGTCAAGAAAATCACGGTCATGACTGACAATTATCACCGTACCGTCAAAATCGCGTATCGCTTCTTTCAGCACATCCTTCGAACGCATATCCAAATGGTTGGTCGGCTCGTCGAGGATAAGGAAGTTCACCGGTTCGAGCAGAAGCTTTATCATTGCCAGACGAGTACGTTCGCCACCGGAAAGGACCTTCACTTTCTTATCCGAAGCCTCACCTCCGAACATAAAAGCTCCAAGAATATCACGGATCTTAAGGCGGATATCTCCCACCGCTACCCGATCAATCGTATCGAATACGGTCAGATTTTCGTCTAACATCTGTGCCTGGTTTTGAGCAAAATAGCCGATCTGTACATTATGCCCTATTGTCAGTTTGCCTTGATAATCGGTGATTTCTCCCATGATGCATTTTACCAGTGTAGATTTTCCTTCACCGTTCTTGCCGACAAAGGCCACCTTCTCACCACGATGAATCGTGAGATTTACATCCTGGAAAACGACATGCGAGCCGTATGCCTTTCTCACATCTTCGCAAATTACCGGATAATTTCCACTGCGGCTGGAACAGACAAATTTCAAACGCAAGGCCGAATTGTCCTCCTCATCCACTTCGATACGCTCTATCTTTTCCAGTTGTTTGATGCGACTTTGTACCTGTACGGCTTTCGTCGCCTTATAACGAAAACGTTCGATGAAATCCTCCGTATCCTGTATCTGCTTCTGCTGATTTTCATAGGCACGAAGTTGCTGTTCGCGACGTTCCTTACGGAGTATGACAAAGTCATCATACTTCACTTTATAATCATATATCTGCCCACAGGTAATTTCAATAGTACGCGTTGTTACATTATTGAGGAAAGCACGGTCGTGACTGACCAGCACCACAGCATTGGCGCGCGTAGAGAGGAAATTCTCCAACCACTGGATACTCTCGATATCCAAATGGTTAGTAGGTTCATCCAAAAGCAGGACATCGGGACGGCGTAACAACAGTTTCGCCAATTCGATACGCATGCGCCAGCCTCCGGAAAATTCGGATGTAGGACGGTCGAAATCTTCCCGGCTGAAGCCTAATCCGAGAAGCGTACGTTCTATTTCCGCACGGAAGTTAGTTCCGCCCATCATCAGAAAACGGTCGTTCTCATGCGTAAAACGATCGATAAGTTTATGGTATTCTTCCGATTCGTAATCGGTACGGTCCGCCAGTTCCTGGTTCATCCGCTCCAGTTCGGCCTGCAACTGAAAGATATGTTCAAAAGCCTGTTCGGCCTCCTCCATCACAGTATGCGCATCAGAGAGTATCATCACCTGCGGCAAGTAGCCGATGGTGACCTCCTTGGGAATGGCAATTACGCCCGCTGTCGGGCTTTGCAAACCGGCCAGGATTTTAAGCATGGTCGATTTGCCGGCTCCGTTCTTACCTACCAGGGCAATACGGTCTTTCTTATTAATGACGTAAGACACGTCCGAAAACAGGGGCGTGGCATTAAATTCTACGGTAAGTCCTTCAACTGATATCACTTTGCTAACGAATAATTGATATTGGGTTGCAAAGATAGCAATTTATCCCTTAACCGGTAAAGCTTCAAGTGGTTAATTACTTACGTTTGTCAAATTTCGTTCAGTCAATGATCCATTCACCCTAAATTCCGCTCTCCGGAATCATCTCAATAAGGCACCTGCATTCCGTTTATCGCCTTTCTGTCCAAAGAGCAATAACCGGGTGTTAACTTCAAACCGGATGAACGGGTAAATCCGGTGACGGGAGGCTTCACTCCGTTACGTATCCAATAGATAGCGGCTTTCAGGAGCACATCATTCTCTTTGTCGCCCAGTTCCACATGATCCACTATCGGCCGGTAATCACGATTCGGATCATTCGGTTCCCAGTCGGAAGGGAAACCGTTTTTGTACTCCGATTGATCCTGCGCATTGAAAATCCGGCAAACAATCGGATGCAGTTCATAATCATATTTGTCATTGGTCAGCGTGATGGAACCTACATTCTTGCCTTCGGTCTGTTCGCCCAGCAGATATACGTTGTAGTAAGGACGCAGTCCGTTAACCACCGCTTCCGAGGCAGAAGCCATGCGATTGGTGGTTAACACGAACAGACGGGGCAAATTGAGGTTCTGCTCTGTTCGTTCCAGATTATATGTAACTGTTTTGGACAGTATATCATTGTATTGTAAATAGCAGAATATCTTCCCCAAAGCGGACTCCGGAGCCAGTAATTCTCCAAGTAGCTGTGCAGAAGTAACAAGGCCACCGCTGTTATAGCGAAGATCCAGTACAAACTCCTCGACGCCCTCTGCTTTAAATGCCTCGAACCGTTGACGAAGTTCGTTGTCATACGTCTCGTCCTTATCACCATCAGGGCCGGATGTGAAATGATTGTATACCATATAACCCACCTTCTTATTACCGGTAGATTCGTCTTGAAAGGTCTTTGTCAGGAAGATCGGATCATCCTCAACCATGGTCGGGATCAATTCTACCGAATGCGTATGGTAATCGTCATAACGGTCCGAGACTTCCAGCACGACTGTTTTCCCACCCAACAGATCAGACACATTTTCATTGCTTACATTCGCACCATTGATCTTATGAATCCAGTCGCCGCGCCGCAAACCCTTTTCCTCGGCGGGTGAACCAGGTAGCACATATAATACACTGACTGCACGATATCCCGCACGGTTTATTATCCAAGTCTGAAACTCAAAACCAAGTGTCGGTTCCTCTCCCATGTTCGACCGTGTGGCTGCAGATTTCTTTTTCTTGATTGTAGAATAATAATAACGAGTCTCATTTTTAGTCTTTCCGTCTTCCGGTGCAAGCAATGAACGGAAAAAAAGTTCCGGGTCTGAATTAAAATTCAAACTCTTTTTATCGGGAATCTCCTCATACCACAAATAATAGCTACGCATTGTACTTTCAATCCATTGATTCGTTGTTTTATTATTCTTATCGTTGCCGTCATCTTTTTTACAGGCGAAACAGGAGAATACAAGCCCCAACAAAAGGCACGCACGGAAATACATGGACAAATTCATCATAACTATCTTTCTTTTAGTTCGATATATATGGGCAAAGATACGAAAAAAGGGAAAGCCAAAGCCCTCCCTTTCTCTCTTTATGTTATTCTTTAACGATCAGAACAATTTTGCAGGATACTCACCGGCATCTACCAATGCCTGTATCTTATCCACTACTCCCTGACGGTCGGCAGCGTATGTCACACCGAACCACTTACTGGTAGTATCAAGCACTTTCACACGAGCAGTTCCTTCATTAATCAATTTATTCACCATCAACGGAATGAAGTATTCAGCTTTCAAATTATCCATATTGGCCTTAAGGAACTCTTTGAAATATTCTTCGGAATATTCAAAATAATCGGGAGTAAAGCCCCACATATTCATTGAAACCGGAGTATTGTCAGCAATGGTCTGCATCACACCGTTCTCATCTTTGAAAGACACCTTGCCGTCAATACGTTCGATAGCCGTACGTTCAACCACTGTTGTAAGATAACCTTCCGCATTCGTTTCGCATACACCGCGAGCCACCGAACCGCTTTCGCTCAATGTATTGCCCACACGATACCCCACCATGCAATAGTCATTCTTCTTCCCGGCCATCTTACTCAGTGCAGCACCCAATACGGCAAAACTGTCACGACCGTAGAAATCATCTGCATTGATAACGGCAAACGGCTCTTTGATAACGTCCTTACCCATCAATACAGCATGATTCGTTCCCCAAGGTTTTACACGGTCAGCAGGACAAGTAAACCCTTCGGGCAGGTTATCCAGTGCCTGGAATACCAATTCCACCGGAATATGATTTTCGTATTTACTCAATATTTTTTCACGGAAGTCTTTCTCGAAGTCCTTGCGGATAACGAAAACAACTTTGCCGAATCCACCGCGAATGGCATCATAAATAGAATAATCCATAATAGTTTCGCCATTCGGACCCAGTCCGTCAAGTTGTTTCAATCCTCCGTAACGGCTGCCCATACCGGCAGCAAGTACAAATAATGTTGGTTTCATAACTGTGTAATATTAAAAGGTTAGTGATGTCAATGTTCCGACAACGGTGCAAATGTACAAAATTATATGGACGCAGAATGGCACTTTTCGTTCAAAGTTTACCCCTTTTAATTCAATTGTAAGCTTAGAACGGATAACCGATGGCAAAGTGTATACCCAATTGTTTCCAAAAAGCCCCTCTCACATTATAATATCCCGACTTCCCCGTTTCATACGGATCATGCAAAGGTACTCCGCAATCAAGCCGGAAGATCAGGAAATCGAGATCATACCGCAACCCGGCACCGGTGCCGAGGGCGATCTGTTTGGCAAATGTTTTCAACCGGAGTTGTGCATCGGGGCGGTCGGAGTCGTAACGCATCAGCCAGACGTTTCCCGCATCCAGAAATACCGCCCCATGGAGATCTTTATAAATACGGAAACGGTATTCGATATTTGCTTCCAAACGAATATCACCGGTCTGGTCAAGGTATGAGAACTCACTTTTTTCCGGATGATAACCGCCTGGACCGATACTGCGTACCGTAAAAGCACGGATGCTATTGGCGCCGCCCACATAGAATTGTTCACTATAAGGAGCGACATGCGAATTACCATAGGTCCATATTACCCCACCGGCTATCCGGGTGGCAATGGCATTGTTGCGGTCTATCTTCCATAAATAACGATAGTCGGTATTCACTTTAAGAAACTGTGCAAACGGCGCACCCAACAGATTCTTCTCTTTCTCACTGAACGGCTGTCCGAAAATACGGTAAATACAAGATGTCAGATTACCGGCAGAAGTAAAGGTCGTCTGCCACCAACTGGAATTGCGAACTCCACGGACAGTCGAATTATCATAGGTATACGTATATTCCATAGCCGGAATAAACTGATTCTGCAAACTGAGCAACAATGCCCTGTTGTCTTTAGCAATAGAATCGAATGCACTCGTGCGATGCTGCAGCACATTAAAAGTCAAGCGAAAGGGTGTCAATGAATGCCTGCCGGTACGTGTCGGTTGAAAATCATACGTTGCATTTCCACCGAAAGAGAGTAATTTATAATATTTGGCACGGTTCATCTGGTCTGCATACAGACGAAAAGTGGTAGAAGCCGGGAAATCATATTCACGATCTCCGAGCTGAGGAAACACCACCCGCGGAAACATCAGGGAGGTAGAAGCCCCCATCTCCCAACTGTTCAACAAAGAAGAATTCTTGCCACCACCGGTCTGCCATTCATAAGAGCCTTTCAACTTCACATTCCAGGTTTCACCACCACCAAACACGTTATTGCGGGTGACGGAGAAAGAAGCACCGGGACCGGTCTGGTCATTACTCTTGGTGGTAACATTCAATTCGAGTTCCGCATCGAGTGGTTTGTCAAAAGTGGCCTGCAAGGTGACATCGAGTGTATCGCATACAGCGGTTGTGTCACGCGGCGTATATTGCATATCCATATAACGGAAAATTCCCAATTGAGCCAATTTTTCCTGCACACGTTGCTGACGATACTGACTGTAAAGGCGGCTACGTTGCGAGTTACGTAATGAGTCACTCTTCACATAGGCCTGATAGTTCAACCAACGATAAAGCATGTTAGGACGTACCTGCAACTTATTATAAAAATGTATGTCCATCCCTTTATAATTCATGCTGTCATTGGGCTGTTCACCATTCTTGCCGATCAGATAAACGGTTTTATTTCCAACGTAATACTGCTGTTGCGCCGCTACCGGCAAGCCTGCTACGGGGATGAGCCGCAGACTGACATGCCCCCCCGGCACAAGAGTCGTATCAGCCTGATAAGTCAGATAATCGGGCCGAAAGTAGAAATACCCCACATTACGCAGCAAAGTACTGAGACGGTTGCGCTCTTCATCCAGGTCACTCACATTAAACTGTTCACCTGGGGTAAGTAATGACCACCTTCGCCCCCGCTCCATGACATGAAGCGTTTGCGGAGTAAAGCGGTCATAATATACCGTATCGATAAAGTAAGGATTGCGCATCTCAACCGTATATTCCACCCGTGCTTTCAAACTGTCTTTCGGGTTAACGATTGTTTGCTGGCTCACTTTCCCATTAAAATAGCCATAATCATGCAATAGGTTCGTAGCCACTTTTACACGTAAATCCGGATTGACGGTAGAAATAAAAACAGGTTTCGCCGCAAAACGGTTGAATATCCATTTTCCGAACCCCTTCTCATATTTTATGAAATCATTGTACACCCACATACCGAAAGGTATGGGCACAAAGCCGAACAACCTTGTCGACGGGCTTTTATCCAATGCCGCCTTCACCTCATCGATGGCTGTTTGACCGACAGACGTTTCAGAAGGATCCTTGAAAACATTCTTATTGCCGGTATACAACACTTCCCCTTCCGGTAAATGTCTTGTAGTCGAACAACCCAGCAGCAATACTCCCATAAGAGTATATGCCAATATATCACGTATCCTCTGTCCGCAGGTTGCTTTTACTCTCTGCATCCTCATTTCTTTTTCTTTTTAAATATAAACAACTCACTCAGACGGTCCATTTTCTTACGAAGCACCAGGCCGACACCGGTTTCAGTGATTTCACCTTCAAAAACACTTTCATAGTTCTTGTTATGGAACAGACGGATGTAACGCGTTCCGGACTGATCCAACCGGTATTCCAACGAAATATTGTCGATAAACGATTCTACATCGTTAGTGGCATTGGCACCGGTAGAGACTTTACCTCCCAGCACAATCTGGAAACGGTCGTTAAAGAAACGTTGGGAATAGCGGAAACTGTAATCCGTCCGCTTACCGCCGGCATCCGAATCATCATGGTCTTCTACCCCGAACGAAAGGCTGGCATTTTTCATGTTTCCAGTTAAAGCATTGATCTGACTGGTAAGCACGGAGTTAAGCGCCGCTCCCATATTCAGATTCATACCGTTTCCCCCTCCCGAATCGGCAAGGTATATACCGGTGGCCAACATAGCTACCGCCCGCTTGCTACGTTCATCTGCTCCCATACCAGCCAACTGGTTCTGTAGAGCGGCATCATCCGGTGCATCGATTTCAAAAGCCAGTGAAAGGTTGTCGAGACGATTCTTTACCACAATGGAGATATCAAAATTCACCATCCGTGATGTACCGTCTTCCTGTGCCACAGAAGCACGCATGCGCTCCGTTGCCTTAAAATTCAGCAACGGATCCATCGGATTGCCGGTCCAGTCCACATAACTTCCATTTTGTATCTGGAACTCTTTCAGCGGAATCACCGGCAGAGCATATTTCATCATCCCTCCCGACAATGTATACCGGCCGGTAAGGGAAAGGTCACCCTGCGGAGTATACTGTAAAGAGAGATCACCTCCACCTTCCAATTCCACCCGGCTACTGCGATCGGCACTCAAGTCGGCCTTCAAACGGACGGCAGGATCAATATGTATGGTCATTATCATGTCCAATCCCCCCAAAGAGAGAGTAGGTTCATCTTCCTTGTTCAAAGAAGTGGTATCTGCAAAAGAGGTGAAAGTCACCAGATCACTCAAGCGATCCTGCACCGTAAGCGGTGAATCGGTAAGCACATACGTAACATCGGTATTGCCCAACAAGTTTACATTTCCACGCATCATCAGCCCGTCCAGTGGTCCACGCACCGTAGCATCAAGGTCGACAAATACCTTGCCATAAACCAGGCTCTCTCTGGTCCGTTTGGCATTGAGCAGTGTATAGTTTTCCGCAAACAGTTTAAGATTCGCCATCGGCCGGCTCATGTCCCGGAAGTCAACATAGCCGTCGATACTGAACGGGTTCTGGCTAGTCGTATAAATCGCAAACTTATCAAATACAATCCGATTGTTCTGTACCTGTATCGGCCGGTTGTCAAATATAAACCGGGCATCGGCCTGCCGTGCATAAACAGCCACACTATCCAACGACAGTCTGCCATTAACCAACGGACTGTCGGTATATCCTGTAATGTGCAAGTCACCGTCCATATCACCGGAAAGAGTCGCCATCTGATCGGGTACAAAAGCATTGGCTATGCTGAGAGGGAAATGTTCGAGTGTAGAGTTCACCATAATACTATCCTTGCCTGAAGCCGCCGGATGCAATGCGCCATCGGCAACCATTATCTCAATGCCCTCATGTGTAAGATAAGTATTGACGTACTGTTTGCCTTTCTCTCCCGGCAACCAGGTAGCCCCCAAAGCCATATCACCGATACGCTGCCGTTCATAAGTCAGTTCATCGATACTTGCTTCCGCTGATAATTCCAATGAGCTCTCCGTCTGTATATAGTGAGCCTCCGCCGAAAGCAATCCGGTGATCTGCGGCATGTAAGGTAGAATACTGAACACCTCTTCCAACCGGATACGCCGTAATTCAACATCCATATTCTGCAATGAAACGGTATCGCTCGGCAAAGATTGCATACGGATTCCCATGCCCTCATTATCCTGCATATCGACATTGGCATAAACACGCATATTCTTATGAAGATAAATCCAGTTATGACGTTCCTCAAAACGGAATTTATGGAAAGCAATGATCGGTTCCTCCGGCACCAATGTCAACGCAAGCCCGTTCCCCTTGCCATGTCCACCATAGAGTGGTTTGGCATTCACGCCAAAGAGCAAACCCGTCTTTCCTTTACCGTTTATATATTGTGCCACCAATTCCGCATCTTTGTCACGAATTTCTCCGGTCAGTATGGACGTGAAGGATATCTGCGGATTTTGGGGTCCGTTGATTACTCCGCCACGCAGGTTGATACGGCTCGTATCCTGCTTCAAAGTAAAGAATATAGTATCCAGTTGCAACGTATCAACCTTCAAGGCATGAAGAGCGAGCTTACCGTTAATCCCCCAATCCGGAGCACACCCCAATTTGGCAGAAGCATCATGATAAGATATATTCTGCGTAGCAAGATACCAGGCCATCGGATTGTCCTGTCCGGCCGAGAAAGAGAATACTGCTGTCGGCAATGCTTTACGCAGTTCTGCATGGTTCAATTCCTTTGCCTCCAACTGTCTCATCAAGACATCGGCAAAATGAGTGGATTGACGAATTAATAAATCCAATCCGGCACGGGCGCTGAGGTTCAGCTTAAGGTCACCGGCAGTAAGATGAGTAAACACACGTTCTTTACGCACTTCGCCGGTAAACTGCAGATCCAGCGGTTTACCGGAGTTCTTGCCAAGACTGATACCGAAAAGTTTTTCCGTATCGATACCGACAACATTCAGTTCGACTTTTCCATCCGGATAATGATGTGCAAGATGGTACTCCGCATCTGCCGCCATCTTCAACAGAGGATTATCACTGTTCAATTGCGCACTGGCAACAGCATTCTTAACCGTTCCCGTAAGACCTATACCCGAAATTCTGTAATTCCCGTAATGCAACTTATCAACTGTCGCCTTAAGATCAGCCACCGTTTTGTAGGAAGAAAAGTCGAATCCGCACCCATGTGCCGCAAGAGAAGCACTGAATTCATAAATGGAGTCTTTCGGCAGGAAATGATTTATCTGAAGATCCTCTATATGCAAGTCGGCAGTATAAGCTTCGGTAGTACTGTTAAGAGCAGCAGTAAGTCCCAACCTCCCTTCTCCCTCCTTCAACTGTAAGCGGGCATCGTATTTCGCTCCCTCCATCCCCAGACGGGCATCAAGAGACATGCTATCCGGAATAACCAACGGTGCTCCCGGTGTCATTCCTCCCAATACTGTCAGGAAGTTAAGATTTCCGGTCTGCATTTTCAGGTCAAGAGCAGCCGAGCGCGTGGTACTGTCCGTCAGATTATACAATTCGCCACCACCTTCGAGAGAGAAAGCGCCGGGCAGATCCACTTTAAATCGGGAGATCTGCATCGACTTCAAGTTGCCTTCCGTGCCTGCCTGTACTACCA
>CAVCAX010000354.1:0-1844 GCA_963599995.1 Coprobacillus sp. CAG:698 | reverse complement strand
GAAAGGATAAGCCTCCTTGAAAGCCTCTGGCAATCCACCGGCAAACAACATAACATCCTGTTTTCCGATAAGCGCATTGAAACGGGCAGTCAATCGTCCGGAAGTAGGAATATTCACCAATTCCCAATAAGTCTGAGCAGTAAGATTCATTTCCGAATGCGGAGTAAGCAAACGGAAATCCGGTATACGGATAACCGTACTGTCGGCAAAAACACGTCCGGTCAAAGATGTCACGCTTAATCCGGAACGTTCGTTCATCGAAAACTCACGAATAACGGCGTTCATATTGCGCCCCCGATAAAGCACCGAATCGATTCCGATACGAATATCCCTCAAAACGATGTGCGAAGGATCAAAACCATCCATCGGCCGGGTATTACCCGTGTCATAGCTAACCGAAGTACCCGTCAGCAAAAAGGATTTCAATCCGTAGAACTGATGTTTCAAATCAGCAGATACATCTTCAATGTTTGCCTCGCGCACACGGGCAGCCATACACATTGTATCCGCCGGAAGCTGCATACTGAAAGAGACGTTTTTCAGACTCAACGCATGAAGATCTACTTTCCAATTGACGGTAGCCGAAGCTGTATCCGGCTTTTCGGTGGTTGTAGTATCATTCAAGACAAGGTCGATGTAGGTATCGGAAAGTTCGGCATGATTAATCACTGCAGTTTCATCCGTAAGATCGACACCGTGACTTTCAAGGAAAAAACGGCCCAGCACTCCACGGATTCTCATGCCCTCTATGAGATCGGCCGAATTGACAGTCGCCTGCTGGAGAGTGATATCGTCCACGTCTATATTCCCTTTAAACAAAGGCATCGCTTGTACATGTACATTGAGACTCTCCAGCGTAAGCAATGTATCCGGAGCCTGAATCACTTCGACATCCCGAACCAGCAAGTTCAGCGGAAAGCGAAGATCGATACGTCCGACATTGATTTGCATTCCGGTAGCTTCAGATGCATATAAAGTGGCCTGTTTCCGTAAAAAATTCTGTACGGGGGGAACATAAAGCAATACCATCAGTACCACAAAGAGCAATATAGGGGTAAGCAATATCCAACTTACCCATTTTATCCATTTTCGTTTCATCAAGTGTGTTTCAATACATTAAGGAGATACAAAGTAAACAAATAATTCTATAAAAAGATTTAGAGCCTGTTTGAATTTTGCTCAGAATTCTTTTGAGAGTTATTTTTAAGGATATTTTTCCGCCCTTGTGAAGGATAATAACGAGCTAAATGAAACAGATTCTTAGAAAGTAGAGAAATACTTTCTTGCTTCATCCACTATCTGTCGTAACAACGGTAATGCTTCCTTTGTTTTTTGTTTCACTTCATCAGAAAACTTCTCGTTCCGCTTACTTTCCAGCCACGATAGCAACGGAAGAAGTTCCATTGCTTTGATCATGGTTAAAAGGGGAAGTAGCTTATGTGCCATACCGGCAATTATTTCCATATCTTCCTCTTTCAAGCCGGCTTCCATCCGGTCGATGTTCTTCTCTGTTTCCTTTGCGAATGTGGATAAAATGGAGCGGGCAGCCTCAGGGTCATCTTCAGAAAAAGCAGTGAGAGCTTGAAAATTCACCTCTTCAGAGAGTTTCAACTTTCCACTTTCAGTTCTCAGCTGATCTGTCACTTTCCACTTTCCACTCTCCACTTTCAACTGCATTAAGAGTTCGGCAACCGTAAAAGGTTTGTGCAAGCAACCGGAAAAACCATATTCGATAAATCCGGCCTCATCCATATCGCTACGGGCAGTAACTGCTATAACAGGAATTGTTTTTGCTTGGAGAATATCGGATGCCCGCAGGCGTTTCAACAAATCGAAACCATTGA
>CAVCAX010000353.1:0-17882 GCA_963599995.1 Coprobacillus sp. CAG:698 | reverse complement strand
GAACAGACGGCTATGGCTATGAAAGCCGACTGCCATCGCGGACGGTTGTACTTTTCAAAACATATAGCATCTTTCGGAGGGGGGAGAGGGAGGCTGAATTTCAAGTCGGAAGATTATTTTTTTCAATCCGGAAGAACTCACTCTCAAGCCGGAAGAAGCGTCCGGTTATAAAAACGGAGTGAACAGATTGGCAAACCAGCCGACAAACTTTTTCCACGGTGAACGCCGTTTCCAAACTTCCGGAGTCAGCCGGGTGCAGTGCTGCGTGTCGGCTTGGAATACACTGTCCAGTTGGGCCGTGAATTCTTTGTTGAAGATGAAAGCATTGGTCTCGTAATCGTAGCGCAGACTCCGGCTGTTGAGATTGGCTGTGCCTACCGTGCAGAATGTTTTATCTACCATCATGATTTTAGAATGGTGAAACCCTCCGTTATACAGATATATATCCGCTCCGCGTTTCATCAGTTTGTGGACTTTGTAGAGTGAGGCATCCGGTGTAAAGGGAATGTCGGATTTTGAGGATATCATAATCTCTACTTTGGTACCTCTCTCGAGGGCATGATTCAGCGCCTTGCGTATGGAAGAGGTGGGGACGAAGTAGGGGTTGACGATACGTACATTTTCCCGGGCAGCATATATTGACATTGCGTAGGTGTGGCTCAGCATTCGCGGATCTTTCTTCGGGGTACGGTCTACAATGGCTACGGTAATGCCGTCCGTGCTGTCTGCCGGTGCCGGCCGTTCGGGGAAGTATACCTCTCCTGTGATATTTTGTTTGGTTGTTTTATTCCATATCGCAAGGAATATTTCTTGCAGGATATCTACTGCCGGTCCCTCGATACGGATGTGCATATCACGCCATGTACCGATTTTGGGGAGTCCGTTGATATAATAATCGGCAATGTTCATGCCACCGGTGTATCCTATCCGGCCATCGATGACAACAATTTTCCGGTGATCACGGTGAGCGGCATGATTGATATAGGGGAATTTGAAAGGATCGAACTTTACGATTTCGATACCTCGTTCACGGATCGCTTTGAGGTGGCGCTTTTTTAACGGTTGGTTGTTGGACCAATTTCCGAAAGCATCGAATAATGCCCGGACTTCCACGCCTTCTTTTACTTTCTCGGCAAGCAGATCGAAGAGTGCATTGGCAATCGAGTCGTTTCGGAAATTGAAATACTCCAGATGAATGTGGTGTTTGGCACCGCGTATGGCTTCAAATAGGTCGTTGAACTTTTCACGTCCGCTGGTAAGCAGTTTTACGTTGTTGCCGTAAGTGATGGGAATACCTGATTCTTGAAGGAAATTGATTGCCATTTGTTCACTGGATAACCCGGCAGTATCCTGCCGTTGTATCCATAAACTGTCTGTTTCACTTGCCTTTGTGTTGCTTATTGTGAAAAATAATAATATGAAGAATGTATATAATTTCAAAATGCTTTGTCTTTATTTAGTTCACTCAAACAACAAAGATACAACATCTCTGTTCGGAGCTCCTTTGGGGTAGGGGTATATTTACTATAATTTAACATGAAAGGTTTTCTGTGATAACATTTGATGTAAGGATGCCGGTGATTAAGAAGAGATGTGTGCTTATCCTTTAGTGAAAAGAATTTATAACGGCATTCTGGCGATGGCATGCACCCTGCTTAGAAGTAATATGCATCCTGCTTAGAAGTAGTATGTACCCTGCTTAGGAGTAGTATGCACCCTGCTTAGGAGTAGTATGCACCCTGCTTAGGAGTAATATACACCCTGCTTAAGAACAGTATACATTGTGCATACAGAACTTGTATATGAACTGTATTTATCCTTTTTTAGTACCCCTTTATAAGCAGGAAAGCTAAACAGTTACTATCGTTGGATACAAAAAAAGAGAGAAGTTTAACTTCCCTCTTCTCCTTCATGATAAATGGAATATATGATTGTACTATGTTGACAAATATACTATAATTTATAGTAAGAAGTAAGCACTCTCATGTCCCTATATTTTTAATTATGCGCGGTAAATTCAATCCCTTATGCCAGTGACCATGCTTTGCGGATACCTAAAAACATGAGTACCATTACAACGATAATCAGTGACTTGGGATCGATGCCCGATGTTGCCCCGTTTTGTACCAGTGCAACAAATATATCACGTCCTATGGCAATGACAGCCTGTAAGCCATCGAAGACGAAAAACAGTATTACAGCCACGAGCGTGACAAACAAGCTCCATACCTTTATCAGTAAACTTGTGCGGTAAGGCAACCGATGCATTACACGGCGGCTGAATCCGTTGTCCGGAATCTCCTGTTTCTGCTCGGCGAAGAATGCCCGTATCAATTTATCATCTGTTTCCATCATAACCGTTTTGTTTTAAATACATTGCTAATTTTTCTTTTCCACGTGACAGGTGACTTTTGACGGTTCCTGCCGGTATTCCCAAAATTCCTGCGATCTTGTCTATGCTTATATCTTCCATGTAGAATAGCGTGATGCAGGTTCGTTCTACCTCTTTTAGCTTTTTGAGTGATTGGTAGATGTCCATACGTTGCCCGATATTGTCTTGTTCAACGCTGTTGGCGGCATCTACTTCTTTGGAATCCAATTCGGTTGTTTCCTTTCGGTTGCGAATATAATCATAAAATACATTATAAGCAATACGATAAAGCCACGTTGAGAAATTTGAAAGATTTTTAAAGGTTGCGATATTCGTATAGGCTTTGATGAATGTATCTTGTGCCAGGTCGTCACTCAATTCGCTGTCGCCGCAAGTCAGGTTGAGGAAGAAACGCCGGATGGGCGATTGATACTTCTGCACCAACTGGTCGAAGGCCTTGGTGTTTTTGAACACCACGACCTGTGCGACTAACGATATATCGTTGAGTTGTTTCATTTTTGTTCGTCTGTGGGGCGTTGATTGCGGGCAACAAGCCATTGTCCAAGACCGTTAAACAGGATAAGCAATCCGATGCACCCTATGGCAAAACTCTCTGTAATGGCCCAAAGGAAAATGAACAGTCCGATGCCGAGACACATGTTTTTGATTCCCTTGGTGGTGGTATCCGTATTCAAGCTTTCTTTGAGAATACCTTCAGGGATGGGTTGTCCGGCTGCAATGGCTTTCTCTACCAGCTTGTAGCGTTCACGGCGACTTTTATAACGGAAATAGAATGCAATGAAAATCACGAAGAGCGGGAAGCCGAATACAAGCGACAGCACGAAGAATGCCAATGAGATGCCCGAACTGGCTACATCGCCGAAATCCTTAAACTGTGAGAAACTCTCTTTCGAGACAATGGAATTGTCGTAAGAATCATCGTATGTATCGGTCGATTCGCTTTCAACGGTAACTCCGTCTTCAGTCGTGTCGGTGTATTTGGGAGTATAAACCGAATCATCTTTTGTCTCTGTTTTACTGACCGTAATTTTTACACTTTCAGTACTGTCTTTGTAGAGGGAACTCTTTTTCTGTGCAAGCGAGATCGAGCAGAAGGCTGCTATCATCATCAGGCTGATTAAAATTCTTTTCATATCTTGTAGCTTTTTTGTTTATTTGGTTGTTAGACGTAGTTAGTATCATGGAAAGTTGCAAAGAGACGAAATATTTTTGATATTTGCAGGAATAAATAAAATAAAAGCAATGGAATTGCAAATAATTCAGAGCAAGATTTATGAGATACGGGGACAGAAGGTGATGTTGGACAGAGATTTGGCAGAGCTTTATCAAGTGGAAACCCGTGTGGTGAATCAGGCAGTGAAAAGGAATCTCAAGAGATTTCCTTCCGACTTTATGTTTCAAGTGACAGAAGAAGAGTTTGAAATCTTGAAATCACAATTTGTGATATCAAGTTGGGGTGGTGTGCGTAAGTTGCCGTTTGCTTTTACAGAACAGGGATTGGCTATGCTTTCCGGTATCTTGAATAGTGATGTCGCTATTGAGGTAAATATTTCGATTATGCGTGCATTTGTGGCTGTGCGGCGGCTGATGGCTAATCCTCCGGTGAATGATTTGGCAAAACTTCAATTGGAGATTCAAGAACTGAAAGCATATATCGAAGAAGTTTTTGCCGATTATAATGACATTAATGATGACACGCGAATGCAGCTCGAATTGATAAATCAGGCGATTGCCGAGTTGCAGGCAAAAGATAAAGGTGCGGTTCAGCATCGTAATCCGATTGGCTTCAATACCTATAAAAAATAGATAGAATGAATTTACCGGCTCCTTTTATTGAGTATACCCGTACCTTGTTGGGCGATGAAGAATACGAAAAGTTAGCTGCTGCTTTAGAGCAGGAACCTCCTGTCAGTATCCGGCTGAATCCGGCATTCCTTACCGATGATGATTCTTCCGTATCTTCTCTCCCGTCTCCCCTTTTTTCTTCTTTCTCTCCTGTGCCCTGGTGTACGGAGGGGCATTATCTTGATCAGCGTCTGACGTTTACTTTCGATCCGCTTTTCCATGCCGGTTGTTATTACGTACAGGAAGCCTCGTCGATGTTTGTAGGGCAAGTGTTGAAGCAGTACGTTCCCGAAGAACCGGTGGTGATGCTCGATCTTTGTGCCGCTCCCGGTGGAAAATCGACTCATGCCTATAGCCTTTTGCCAAAGGGCAGCCTGCTGGTAGCCAATGAGGTGATTCGTAACCGTTCGCAGATACTTGCCGAGAATCTTACCAAGTGGGGATGCCCTGGTGTGGTGGTCACCAATAATGATCCGTCCGATTTCTCCCGTTTGGGTACTTTCTTTGATGTCATATTGACCGATGTACCTTGTTCCGGCGAGGGGATGTTTCGCAAAGACCCCGGTGCCGTAGAAGAGTGGAGTCCGGAGAATGTGGAGATCTGCTGGCAGCGGCAACGGCGTATCATAGCCGATATATGGCCTTGCCTGAAGCCCGGCGGTATGCTTATTTATAGCACTTGCACGTACAATACGAAGGAAGACGAGGAGAATATCCGGTGGATTTGTGATGAGTTCGGGGCAGAGGTGCTTCCGGTAAACGTTTCGGAAGAGTGGGGGATTACCGGCAATCTGCTTGCAGGGGCCGATTTTCCTGTTTACCGTTTTTTGCCTCACAAGACGAAGGGGGAAGGCTTCTTTCTGGCCGTGCTCCGTAAGCCGGAAACGGAAGAGCAGACCGGAACAGGTTCCTTTATCAATAGGGAAGTGGCTCCTTGCGGCGCAATGAGCGAAAAGCAGTTCCGTAAAAAAAACGCCGCCGGCCGCAATAACAGTAAGCCGTCTTCTGCTCCGGTGGGTAAGGAGCAGATAGCCGTGGCGAAAAGCTGGCTGCTTGCTCCCGAAGATTTCGAGGTGTCTGCCAATGGAAATCTCATCACAGCTTTTCCCAAGGAATATACAGACGAACGTTCTGTTCTTCAGCGCTGTCTTCATGTCATTCAGGCAGGAGTCGTGCTTGGTGAGGTAAAAGGGAAAGATTTGATTCCGAACCATGCATTGGCTATGAGCTTTTCACTGTTGCGTACGGAGGCTTTTGCTTCCGAAGAGATCGCCTATGAGCAGGCCATCGCCTATTTACGGAAAGAGGCCATTGCCTTGCCGGCAACAGCCTCTCGCGGTTATGTTCTGCTTACTTATCGGAAAGTTCCTTTAGGCTTCGTGAAGAATATCGGTAACCGTGCCAATAATCTCTATCCGCAGGAGTGGCGCATCCGCAGCGGGTATTTACCCGAAGAGGTACGCATCTTGTGAGGATGATTCGAGCATCAGGACCGTTTGGCCCTCTTTCCTGTTAAGGCAATATTCCTTCCGGCATTTCCAGTCCGCTGAACGAAAAACTCAATTTCTCCCCTGTCCCTTCTTCTTCCAGAATATAAGAAGGAGGAAGATTGGGCGATGTCCTTGTGTCATCTATCGGGGGAGTATCCCAGTTCAGGTTCAGATTCTTGTCCAACCGGTGGAGTATATACGGATTGCCGTGGAGGATAAATTTGTGCGAACCGGTCAGAGTTCCCGCATGCTCCATGTTCTCCGTAAAGGTTAGCGTTACACGGGCTTGGTCGTTATCCATCGGTTCGAGTGTATAATTCCCTTTGGCAACCAGCTCCAGACCGGATGAAAAGGCGGTTTGAACTCCCTGACGGAAGAAATAGGCATCCCGTGTGCGGTTATTGATGAAAAACACATCCGAAATGCCGGGCAGTACCTCTACTGTTCCGTCTTCAGTCTGTGGAGAAGCGTATCCGCGGTGCAGCTGTATGGTCTCGTAATTGTCGACTACTTTAATTTTCAGAAGGCAACTCTCCAGCGTGGCATAATCTGTCACTTTCAGGGTCGTCTTTCCCGTAAGGATGCCCCGGACGTAAATGGCACTGCCACCCGTGGTGGACCATCCATACTCCACTTGTGCGCTGACCAGACGCTGGTCTTCTACCTCCAGCGAGTAGTCACCGTTTCCGCTTGCCAATCCCAAATAGCGTATACCACCCATAGGCACTTCGTACGTGTCGTTGTAAAAATGGAGCGGGCGGTAGTTGTCGTTCTTGTCACAGGCACTCAGCAGGACAAGGATGCAGCATAAAGCTGTCGAATAGAAATGTTCAGGTTTCATAATCTGTGTTTTAGTTTGCCGCAAATATAATGTATTCTCCAGTCTTTGTCAACAGAAAACATCAAATAATATCGGGCTGATGTGCAAGATTTTACAATTGATTCTTGTATATCTTTGCCATAGCCTTCTGATACTGGTTTTCCAGTTGCAGATAGTTCTGCTTGCTTTGATACACAACGGATACTTCCACAAAGTACTCTATCATGCTGATCTGTCCGCCTGTCAATGCCTGTTTCAGTAAGTCGAGATCCTGTTGTGCCCGGAACGTCTTCTCATATTCATCCATAGAGAGGCGGAGTGTCTGCGCTTCACGGTAAAGTTGCGCCACTTGTGATTCTGCCTGCAACATAGCGTTCTCTTTCAGAAAATCGGTATTCATGGATTGCGCCTTTGCGATTTTCACCTTGCTCTTGTTCTCGAAGATCGGGAAAGAGAAGCCTACCACCACCCCGTTGAACGGTGTTCCTGATTCCGCATTCCGGCGGTATCCCAATTCCAGCTTGGGTAACCAGCCTTGCCTGTTGACCCCGATCTGTTGCCGGGCGGCAGCGCTTTCGCTGGCAAGTGCCTGTAAGGTCGGGTCGGCAGCCAGTACTTCCGTCTTTAGCATCTGATAGTCCGATGGAAAGGCAACGGACGGATAGCTGTTCTCTTCAAAGACAACAGGAATATTCCCGTTCAATGTATTCAGTTCCTGCAGTTTGTTCCGTAAGGCTGTTTCATTCAGTGAGGCTTCCGTCTTCACATTCAGCAATTCCAGATTGATTTTGTTTGTTTCGATCACATTGGCATCGCCGGTTTGCAGCCGTTTCTTATACATCACCGCAAGCTCTTCGGCATTATGCAGCCGTTCCTGCAGGATTTGCCGTTGCTGGCGAAGCATAATGATATCCAGGCAGATCTCTTTGGCCTGTAACAGGATGTTCTGCCGAAAGACACTCGCCTGCCCGTCCAGAGAGTTCGTTTTCAATCGGTTCAGCTTTGCCCGGCTGGCATAAAGGCTGGGAAAGTCGAAACTCTGCGAAACAACGAGCTCGCCAATCGTCTCATTCTTATCCTTTGCTCCCCACAAATGTGAGTAGGAAAGCGTGGGGTCCGCCAGATTGTTATCGGTTCTGGCTTCCAGCTTCTGCGAAGAGATGAGCCGGGCATTTGCCTGTAGCTCTTTGTTATTGGTCTCTATGTTCTGCAGTACCTGATCTATGCTGTTTTGTGCCTGCACTCCTGCAAAAGTAAGTAGTGCGGCGGTAAATAAAGTTATTCGTTTCATATTATTCATTTTCATTGTTTGAAAGCCTCCTTCAACCCTCTTCTCATCATCACATAAACAATCGGGATGATAAATCCGTTCAGGAAAGTCGATGTCAGAAGTCCTCCGAGGATTACTTTGGCCATCGGGCTTTGTATCTCGTTACCCGGCAGGTCACCGCTCAGCGCCAGCGGTATCAATGCCAATGCACTGGAAAGTGCTGTCATCAGAATCGGATTCAGACGGTCGAGCGAGCCGTGAATGACGCTGTCATATACTCCCATACCCTCTTCCTGTTGCAGATGGTTGTAGTGGCTGATGAGCAACATGCCGTTACGGGTGGCAATGCCGAAGAGTGAGATAAATCCGATGATGGCCGGTATGCTGACTTCGCCTGTCGTGATAAGCAGGGCGAATACGCCACCGATCAATGCCAGAGGCAGGTTGATAAGGATTATGGCAGACTCCTTCACACTCCGGAATTCATGATACAGCAACAGGAAGATGACCACGATGCTCATGAAAGAGGTCAGTGCCAATGTGCGGCTTGCGGCCTGTTCGCTTTCAAACTGTCCGCCATACTCGATGTGGTATCCTTCGGGAAGTTGTATCGAACTGTCTATCTTGTTTTGTATATCGTTTACCACGCTACGCAGGTCACGGTCGGCCACATTGGCGGAGATTACGATTTTACGTTTCACGTTTTCCCGGTTGATCGTATTCGGTCCCATGGCCGACGTCACATCGGCTACATAACTCAGAGGAACCTTCTTGCCGTCCGATGTATCCACCATCAGGTTACGTATCTTTTCCGCTTCATCACGGAAGCTGTCTTTCACTTTGACGATCAGGTCGAATGCTTTCCCCTGTTCGTAGACTTGTGAAATCACCTCACCGGCCAGTGCCACATTGATGTATTCCGAGAATTCGGGCAATGTGATGCCGTATTTGGCAAGCATCTCGCGTTTCGGGGTGATTTTCAGCTGCGGGCGCTCTATCTGCTGTTCCACATTCAGGTCGACAATTCCCGGAATCCCTTCGATGAGGCTCTTTATCTTATTGCCTAAAGAAAACATTTTGTTCAGGTCGTCGCCGAACAGCTTGATGGCGATGTTGGCCTTGGTTCCGGATAGCATGGCATCGATGCGGTGGCTGATGGGTTGCCCGATTTCGATGTTGGCTCCGGTGATGGTGCCGAGCTTTTCGCGTACCTCCGCCACAAGTTCGCTGCGTGAGCGGTCTTTCAACTCGAACGGTGCTTCGATTTCCGAGGTATTTACACCCAGAGCATGTTCGTCCAACTCTGCGCGTCCGGTTTTCCGGGCCACGGTCTGTATCTCGGGGATGCTTAGCAGGAGCATTTCCGCACGGTGTCCCATCTTGTCACTCTCTTCCAGAGAGATGCCCGGTAGCGAGGAGATGTTGATGGTGAACGAACCCTCGTTGAAGGCCGGCAGGAAGGAGCGTCCCAATGTGAAGAAGCATCCGAGGGCTACGATGAACAGTGCGATGGTGCTGCCTAATGTGACCCGTTTATGATTCAGCACCCATACCAGTGCTTTCTCGTAACCTGCTTTCAGCCAACGGGCAACAAATGCTTCTTTGGAGAATTTGTCACTTCGGGTATGTCCCAACAGATAAGAGCAGAGTACCGGTGTCAGCGTCAATGCCACTACCGTAGAAGCAAATAATGCCACGATGAAAGCGATTCCTAACGGCACCAACATGCGCCCTTCCATACCTGTAAGGAAGAATAACGGCACGAAACTGACCACGATGATCAGCGTGGAATTCAAGATAGGCATACGCACCTCTTTCGAAGCATGGAAAACGACATCGAGTACCGATAATTGTTCTTCTTTCGGTTTCAACCGGTTCTCCCGCAACCGTTTGTACACGTTTTCCACGTCTACGATCGCATCGTCCACCAGCGAACCGATGGCAATTGCCATACCTCCCAAGCTCATGGTGTTGATAGTCAGCCCCATGTAATGCAGGGTGAGGATGGAGACTATGAGCGAAATCGGAAGTGTCACTAGTGAAATGACGGTGGTGCGCACATTGGCCAGGAACAGGAAGAGAACGATAACCACGAAAATACCTCCTTCGAACAGTGACTTTTTCACGTTGCCGATAGAGCTTTCAATGAAACGGCTTTGGCGGAAAACATCCGTAGATACCTTTACGTCTGCCGGCAGATTCTTCTGCAAATCCTTTAAGGAAGCTTCCAACTTGTCGGTCAGTTCCAGTGTGCTGGTTGCCGGTTGTTTGGTCACGGTCAGCAATACGGCCGGTTTTCCGCGTTCCGAGGCGGTACCCAACTTCGGTACTTTCGGACCGATAGCTACATCGGCAATGTCTTCGAGCAACACGGGCACGCCGTCGATGCTTTTTACCACGGCTTTGCCCAATTGGTCTGCTTTATCCGTAGAGAGCACACCGCGCACGATGTATTCGTTGCCGTATTCATAAAGCACGCCGCCATTGGCGTTGAGATTCATCTCTTGTGTGGCCGACATGACTTCCCCCATCGACACGCCGTAATGGCGCATCCGTTCCGGATCGAGTTGTATCTGATATTCTTTCAGTTCGCCACCGAGTACGGCTACCTGTGCCACCCCTCCTGTGGAGAGCAAACGCGGACGGATGGTCCAGTCGGCAATCGTACGCAGGTCGAGCATGGAGGTCGAATCGGCTGTAAGGCCTATAATCAGCATCTCGCCCAGGATGGACGATTGCGGGCCGAGCGTCGGTTTGCCGACATTGGCGGGCAGTGACTCGTTGACTACCGCCAGTTTCTCGCTGACAATCTGCCGGGCCAGATAGATATCTGTTCCCCAGTCGAATTCTACCCAAACGACTGAGAATCCGTTGGTAGAGGAGGAGCGTACACGTCGCACGCCCGTTGCACCGTTCACGGATGTTTCTACCGGAAAAGTGACGAGTTGTTCCACTTCCTCGGCCGCCATGCCGTTGGCTTCGGTCATGATTACCACCGTTGGGGCGTTGAGATCGGGAAATACGTCCACTTCCGTGTGTACGGCGGTATATGTACCGCCTATCAGTAACAGTACCGATGCAACGAGCACCAGGATACGGTTCTGAAGAGAGAAATGTATAATCTTGTTTAACATGAACTTATTTGCTATTTTGACGGTTTTCTATTTTCTATTTGCCATGCATCTTTCTATTTGTCATGCATCGCAGAATCTACCGTTCGACAATCCACCATCTCCTGTTCCGGTTGCCTTCATAGCGCAACCCAATCATAAAATCGTAAATCGTCAAACTGTAAATCTCCTTAGTGTTCATGGCTGTGTGCCGGTATCGCATTGCTTGCCGAAGCCAGTTTAACCTGGTAAGCACCGCTGGTTACTACGGCATCGCCGGCTTTCACACCGGTAAGTATCTGTACGCTTTTACCGTTGTCGGCTCCTAAGGTGACTTCCTGTTTTTTGTACCCCTCTTCATCCAGTTGCAGGTATACGAAGAACAAACCCTGTTCCTCTGTCAGTGCGGTACGTGGAAGTGATATGACATTTTCCATCGGTGTAGACAGCAGATAGGCTTCTACGAACGAACCGGGGATGATATCTCCTTTGTTGTCGAATTCAAAGGTTACCGGAACATAGAATGAATTGTCTCCGGCGGATTTTCCGAATGAGAGCATTCTTCCGTTGAGCTCTTTCAGTTCATATACCCTATTATCGTAGGGTGTTTTGAAGTTGGCCGATCCTATGGTGCGCAGGTACGGGTAATATTTTTCGGAAACCTCTGCCCGCAGAAAGAGGCGGCGGTTCTGGGTAACGCTTACCAATGGCTGTCCGATCGTTACATAATCTCCTTCTTTTACCAGGATGTTTTTCACGTATCCGCTGATAGGAGATGCGATGGCCTGTCCTCCTTTGGTATTTCCCTTGGCAAGCGCTTCGTAACTGATACGGGCATTCTCGTAATTCTGTTCGGCCTGTGAAAATTCTTTGTCGGATACGATCCGGTCTTTCACCAATGCTTTCATACGCTCGTATTCCTTTTTTGAAATCTCGTAAGCAATGTGGGCGCGTTGCACCGGATCACCGTCGGCTATATTATTGGAGGAGATAGTGAGCAAAGTGGTGCCTTTGTTCGTACTCATTCCTTCGGTCACTTTCCCATGGAAGCTGACCACGCCGGCCACTGTGGCTACAGCTACACTTTCATCTCCCTGTGCGGCAAGTATTTGACCGCTGGTTCTTATTACTTGTTCGAATGTCCCCGGTTCGATCACACTGACTTTAACACCGGCTGCATCCGCTTTTGCTTTCGGCAGGATGATTTCGTCGCTATGGCCGGAGGGAGCTTCTTTGCCATGGCTGTGTCCTTCGTGCTCGTGTCCTTCGTGTTCGTGATCATGCCCTTCGTGTTCGTGGGCTTCTGTTCCATGATTATGGCCTTCATGGTCATGCCCCGTTTTGCTGTTGCAGGAGCCTAAGATAAATAATCCCAGTACTCCCATAAAGATAAGTTTCTTCATGATGATATAATACGTTCTTAATGATTTTCTTTGGTAAATATGTCGCAATTCACTCTGCAAAAGTACAGACTTGCAGGTACAACTGACTTGCAAACAACGTAAGACTACATTGTTTGATCAGGCGAATACGTACGGAGGGGCACGAAGTCCAAAGGCACGGGTAATGTTTGTGCCGTGTAGGGATTCTCGGTAGACGTACTCATTGGCGAGTTGTCTTTCCTGAGGACGAAATAGGTTTTCAATGATGAAATCGGTGAAAAGAATTGCAATAAATACATGCTGCGGACCTAAATCGGTCTGTACATTAGGTACGGGTGATGAGAAGTGTGCCGGACATTCATTGCTGCAACAAGGGTCGCTCTCGGGATGATGAGCATGTATCGGGCACTGGTTTTCGCATGCAATATCATGTTTCATGCAAATCATGCCATCGGCATGATGATGATGGGGAATAAAAGGTACTGCCAACATAATCATGCTGCTAACAAGTAGAAAATAGAATATGTACCTTTTATTCTTCAATTGTATATCTTTATTGCAGGGCAAAGATACGGCTAACTTGGCCTATTAACAAATGATAGAACTTAAAATATTAAAAAGGATATACCTTGGTTGGAGTTTATTTCTAAAGTGATGTCTTATTTTAATTTTAATGAGTCACTGACATTGACTTGTTTGCGACTTATTCTAAAATGCTAATTTTCTTAATAAATCCATTGACGATGTAAGTAATAGTACCATTTTTTACCCTCAACAGTTTTGTGCCACATCCCTGTTGTGCTTTTTAGTGCTTCAATAAAAATATTATCGTAATAAAATCTTTCATTATCTGCATATTTCCTATACATGATACGAACTTCTTTAATATCTAAATGCTCATCGAATAAGATAAGAAAATGTTCATAAACATTATACTCTGTATGATTGTAATTAGGATGATTGATATATTTTGATAATAGATATGCAGATAGAGAATCTTTTCCTCCGTCAAATTCAACACCTCCGACGTTGGCTATTATTTTTTCTCCATTCTCTGTGTAATAAATAGCCTTACCATCTTTCAATAAAGAACTAACGGGACAGTCGTATATATCTCTGATAAATTGTCGTTGTGTGTTCTTTTGTGATGTACAACTACAAAATACTATTATAAATCCAATATATAATATAACATATATCCTTTTAGTAAGCATAACCTAACCTTTTCATTACAACATTAGAACGTTGATTATATATGAATTATTTTTCCAACTCCCGTAACGAATCCATCTTCTTCTTTTCAAGAAATTCGTAGATGCCGCACAAATGCTCTTTTACTTTCTTATTTCCGAATTCGTAAACTTTGGTAACCAAGCCATCAAGGAAGTCACGGTCATGGGATACCACAATCAATGTGCCGTCGAAATCGATCAAGGCCTGTTTCAGAATATCTTTTGTCTTGAGATCGAGGTGATTGGTAGGCTCATCCAGAATAAGAAGATTTACCGGTTCAAGCAGCAGTTTTATCATTGCCAGACGCGTACGTTCTCCTCCCGACAGGACCTTTACTTTCTTCATCGATTCTTCCGGCCCGCCAAACATGAAAGCTCCCAATAGGTCGCGTATCTTGTTGCGTATTTCTCCTTTTGCCACATCGTCGATTGTCTGAAAAACCGTCAGGTTTTCATCCAGCAGAGATGCTTGGTTCTGGGCGAAATAGCCAATCTGCACATTATGTCCCAAGGTCAGCGTACCTTCATGGTCTATCTCGTTCATGATGCATTTCACCAAGGTAGATTTACCTTCACCGTTTTTACCGACAAAAGCTACCTTATCTCCCCGTTCGATGGTAAGGGAAGCATTCTTGAATACCACTTTATCGCCGTAGCTCTTGCCTACATTGTCCATGATGACCGGATAATTGCCCGACCGGGGAGAAGGTGGAAATTTCAGCCGCAGTGCGGAGGTGTCCTCTTCGTCTACTTCCAGCAGCTCCAGTTTCTCGAGCATTTTCACCCGGCTTTGTACTTGCAGGGTTTTGGAATAGGTCCCTTTGAAGCGTTCGATGAACTCTTTGGTCTCTGCAATGAATTTCTGCTGTTCGTCGTAGGCTTTCTGCTGTTGCATGCGGCGTTCCTGGCGCAGTTGCAGGTATTGTGAGTAGTTTACTTTATAATCATAGATGCGCCCCATTGTCACCTCGATCGTACGAGTGGTGATGTTATCGACAAATTTGCGGTCGTGACTGATAACGATTACCGCTTTGCCGTTATTGATAAGGAAGTCTTCCAGCCATTGGATGGACTCTATGTCCAGGTGGTTGGTGGGCTCGTCCAGCAACAATACATCCGGCTTTTGCAGCAGTAGTTTGGCTAATTCGATACGCATACGCCAGCCGCCACTGAAACTGCTGGTCGGACGATTGAAGTCTTCGCGCATAAAGCCAAGTCCCAACAAGGTTTTCTCCACATCTTCTTCATAGTTGGTGGCGTCTATCGAATAAAACTTCTCGCTTAGTGACGAGACTTTTTCGATAAGTTCCATGTAACTGTCGCTTTCATAGTCTGTACGGGTTTCCAGCTCCTTGTTCAGCCGTTCTATCTCGGCTTCCATTTCATGCAGATGGGCAAATGCCTGGGCTGTCTCTTCAAATACGGTGCGCCCGTCTTCTGTCATCAGGTGCTGGGGGAGGTAGGCTATGACGCACTCTTTGGGTACAGCTATTTTCCCACGGGTAGGTTGACGGACTCCCGCCAGGATTTTGAGCAGTGTACTTTTTCCTGCTCCGTTTTTACCCATCAGGGCGATGCGGTCTTTCTCGTTAATTACAAAAGAAATATCACTAAATAAGGTAGTTCCGCCGAATTCTACGGCAAGTCCGTCTACTGAAATCATATATGTCTGTTAAAAATAAAGCGCAAAGATAATCATTTATATTGTTTTTTTTCATAACTTGCGCGCTGAAAGGTCTTGATATTATGTAAACACACGAATATAACAATATTATAATGGAAAATGAACCGATAACAGAATTTCGTCCGCTCATTCTTGTTGCGGAAGACGATGACAGTAATTTTAAATTGATTAAGGCGATCATAGGAAAGAAATGTGATATTTTGTGGGCCAGGAACGGCGAAGAAATAGTGACTCTTTTTCGGGAAAATAGTGATAAGGCGGCAGCAATCCTTATGGATATAAAAATGCCGATAATGACAGGATTGGATGCTACCGTGATTATTCGTAAAGAGAATCAGGATATACCTATTATTATGCAGACTGCTTATGCTTTTAGCACAGATAGGGAGAATGCCATGAAGTGTGGGGCGACAGAAGTGCTGGTTAAACCGATTACCCTGAATATTTTGAGAGGATGCCTTACTCGCTATTTTCCACAGTTGAAGTGGTGAAATAGGGATAGGAAGTTGACGGTGAATTAAAACGAGCTGTAAACTATAAACTTACGGGCTACCCGGGTATTGCTTTAAAACATCCGGGTAGCCCGTAAGGCTTTTATTTATATCGATAACTGTTATGCGTCTGCTTCCAACTGAAACTTACGGCTTACCTTCATCAGATTGATGGTGTAGGTTACCACATTTTGCGCTTCCTGCACCATTGTGAGGTATACCATGCTCACTCTTACGCTGCCAGTCTGACTTTGAATGCGTTGCAACTCTTCGCGTTTCAGATGTGAAAGTTGCGCGTTGAGCTCATTGGCGCGGCGTATATCCTCTTCAAAATGAGTATAGTCGTTACTCTCCAGTTTTTTGCGGCATTGTTGTATCAGATAAGTTATATCTTCGGCAACGTCTCCGAACTCTCCTTTCTGGATGGCATCCAGCGGATTGAAGTTATTGTCGATATGCTCCAGACAAGGTTCGCACAGGCGGGCTATGCTATATACCAGCTCGCTGGCGAAGTCGTTTCCCTGATAATAGTAGAGTCCTTTTTCGAGTACGGTGTTGTTATCCAGTTTGCACATGGCTACGGTCCCTGTCCGTTTCATTTGCTTGATCAGCTGTTTCTCGAATTTGGTGGCTCCCATGGCACGGCGTAGTCCGCGTAGATTTTCATGAATAAAAGAGGTGACGGTCAATTCGAAATTCTGTTCAGCATATTCCAATACCTTGCTTAACTCTTCGCGGGTGTGTTGCCGCATTAACTGCAATGCCTCATTGCTGTCCGTACTCTTCATCAGTTGTTTTAGGGTCTCGTTGCCCTTCTCTTTTTCTTTTTTCTTCTTGTAGATAATCTGGCTGCGGATAAGTGAGAATGCCGCCAACCCGATGAGGGCGATGATTGCCGTTGTTCCACCGAAGTGGATGATCATTGCCACGAAGAAACAAATGGTGAAGGCTGCACCGGCAGTAAGGAACCAACCGCCAATGACGCTTAATACACCGGTGATGCGGTAAACGGCAGAGTCACGCCCCCAGGCACGGTCGGCCAATGAACTACCCATTGCTACCATGAAAGTGACGTATGTGGTAGAAAGCGGCAGTTTTAATGAAGTTCCCAAAGCGATAAGCAATCCTGCCAGCACCAGATTGACCGATGCCCGGACGAGATCGAAGGCTGCTCCGTCGGCTATGATCGCTTCATCCTTACGGAAGCGGGTATTGATCCATTGTTTTGTGTTTTCCGGAATGATTCTGGTTGCGCCATTCGCTATGTTCATGCTGATACGTACCAGGGTACGTGCAATTGGCGTACTGCCGAAACTCTCTTCTCCCTCATCCTGGCGCGAAAGGTCTACTGAGGTTTTGATTACATTGTGGGCCTTTTTTGAAGTACAGAGGGCATACACCATGATGACTCCGGCTCCTATCAGAAAATACCAAGGGGTTTTGGCCGGACCAAGCAATGAAGTCATGAGGAAACCGTCCGGACCGGCTACAGTGCCATTGGCTGTATAGTCGATGAAAGAGGAATATCCGGCAAGAGGGACACCGATAAAATTGACAAGGTCATTTCCGGCGAAGGCCAGTGCTAAGGCAAAGGTTCCTAATAAGACGATTACTTTGAACACATTTACTTTCAGCCAGTGGAGTATTTGCATTAGCAAAGTGAAGAATACAAAAAAACATCCTATCAGCATCAGCGTATTGTCTTGTATCCAATGTTTGTATTCGGGTGTCATGAACGAACTGTCTTTCAATCCTTTGATGAGCATGAAGTATATAATGGCCGTAGCTGCGATACCGCCGAACAGGCCGATGCTGTACTTCATCTTTTTCTTATAATTGAAAGTGAATACGATACGTGCCAGCCATTGCACCAGCATACCGAAGAAAAAGGCTATGGCAACGGAGACAAAGATGGCCATGATGACGGAAAGCGCTTTGTCTGTGTTGATCAGGTCTCCCAATCCCAATGTGTCACTGTTGTGTACCTTGATGAGTGCCAAAGCAAACGTACCTCCCAATAATTCGAATACCATTGAAACGGTAGTAGAGGTAGGCATACCCATCGAGTTAAAGACATCGAGCAGTACAACATCCGTTAGCATGACGGCAAGCAATATGCACATAATCTCGGCAAAATAGAAATGCTCCGGCTGGTAAATGCCGTGC
>CAVCAX010000352.1:10377-11313 GCA_963599995.1 Coprobacillus sp. CAG:698 | reverse complement strand
GGTTGGGCAAATTACTCAATGGAATGGAATGCGAATTGTCAAAATGTAGCACCACATAATAAGGTGAACTGTGAGGGTCAAAGCCTTTTTCTATTAGCGTTTCTTTTGTCCAAATTTGGAATTTCCCCTTTGTCTTTAATCTGAATAATTGTGGTTCATTTCCAGCTGTATGCAATAGTACATATTGCATGTGTTCAAATCCCGGTTGCACCAAAACAGAGCCTTTGCTGTCTCCTGCACGCAAATAACAGATTCCCTTTTGAATCATAAGCTGCCTAAGTTCTGTTCGGGCATGATTGACCAAGACCATCGGTTCATACTTTTCCTTATGAAAGACAATAGAATCAGGCGAATTTTCTTTGTTCCCTAAAGCAGACTTGTCCGTTTCAAACTTACTTCCAAAAGTATTCTTTTTCACATCAACCAACTTGTCAAGTTTATGTACGTCTACAAAATGATATGGCATATTTTCGGATAGTTTGCTCAAGTCGATATTTGAGGAATCTTCAATCACGTTAAAGATGTTGTCCGTATTCTTATTTGGACGTACAACTTTTTCTTCATAGAATAGCCGGAAGTCCTTGTTGATTTCATATCCTATAGTGTTTCTGTCTAATTTACTTGCTGCTAATGCAGTCGTGCCGCTACCTATAAATGGGTCGAGAACTGTATCTCCGCTGAATGAGAACATTTTAATTAAGCGCTTTGGCAATTCCTCGGGAAATACCGCAATGTGTTTATCTTGACGTGCGCCTTCAAATACCCAATGGGAGCAAAAGTACTCATTCCATTCATCTACAGATAACCCCGACTTTTCAATCGTATCTTTTGAAACAGTAGCAGCCTTACCTGTTTTTTTGAACAATAAGATATACTCGTAATCAATTTTTATAATACCACCACGTGGATAAGGAAAGCTACCCATAACTTTTCCAC
>CAVCAX010000352.1:7669-10367 GCA_963599995.1 Coprobacillus sp. CAG:698 | reverse complement strand
TGGATGTTGGTTTTTGCCATACAATGCTCCCCATATAGTCAAATCCTATTGTTTCACAAAACCTTATGATTTCAGTATGGATTGGCACAACCTTATATCTTCCATAGTAAGCTGATCGTGCGAACTGATCACCAATGTTGATACATAAGCGACACCCACGTTCCAGTATTCTAAAACACTCGCTCCATACGATATTCAAGTTGTTTACATATTCCTCATAAGAGTCATTGAACCCTATTTGCGCATCTGATCCATAATCTTTCAATTGCCAATAAGGAGGTGAGGTTACAATAAGTTGTACTGATTCGTTAGAGATCAATGACATATTTCGGCAGTCTCCATTTATGAGGATGTGTTTTGTAGACATTTTCTATTTTTCTTTTGAGAGGAATGTACGTCTGAAAGGAAGTTTTGATAGTTCAGAATGATCCTCGTAGACTACCTTATATGTACCTGTACTCTTATCTTCGCAAATACTTTCAAGATAATTCAATTCTATTTCTTTTTCTTGACTCGTCATCACTTCACAATTCAAAGTTTCATTGAAATGCTTGATTTCCTTGCCTGAAGCCTTTCTGTTCATTATAAACTCCTTGTGTGCATCGAAACGGCTCTTTATAAGATTATTGCACATATCTATGTCTAACTCGTCTATACCTTCACGTATGACAGCCTCAAACCTAGGGTCTATCTCATAGCCACAGCTATTGCGGCCCAACAGCATAACGGCCTGCATGGTTGTACCAGTTCCCAAGAAAGGATCCAACACCATATCGCCTTTCTGCGAGAACATATTTATCAGTCGGTAAGGCACTTCAAATGGAAAAGCTGCGCTACGTTCGCGAGAGGAATTTTTTCGCATTTTCTGTTTTGTTCCCTTAACATCCCAAATGTCGGAAAACCACACATTGCGCTCTTCCCAGAAAAAAGAACTTTTCATCCGGCTCAGTTTTGCATCTGTTTTTTTGAACTCTCGTTTGCCTCCTTTGCGGAATATAAGTATCCATTCATGTTCAAGTGTGACGTAAGCGCCACAAGGCAACATTCCACTACCCATGAATTTGTTTGGTGCATTGGTCTGTTTTCGCCAAATAATATTGGGAAGCCCAACAAAGCCCAAATCAACACAAGCTTTTGATATGCGGCTATGATTATTATAGAGAGTGAAATTTCCGTTTATTGTACGAGTCGCATCACCTATGTTGATACAAAGAAAGCCACCAACTTTCAATACTCGGAAACATTCTTTCCAAACTTTATCTAATTCCTGATGCATTAGCTCGAATGAAACTTCCGGATTATCTTTAAGGTTGTCAGCAATCTTATGGTTTTGCTTAGACATTATATCGTCCCACATTTCTATCATCGGATAGGGAGGAGATGTAACTACCAAATCGATACTATTGTCTTCCGTAAAAACCATGTGTTGGGAAGCACCTATATATATTGAATGTTTTGTAATCATCATATTAAAAAATTACGCTTTGTTATTATTCTCGATTCCGGGTAGTTCATCAAATCTGAGTAATTCATCCACTTGCACATTCAGCAGTTTTGCTATCTGCATGAGTGTTTCTAACGATGGCTGACAAGCATTTGTACACCACTTGCTCACCGTCGCTGGATCCTTGCCCAACTGTTCAGCAAGCCATTTGTTGGTCTTACAATTGTCGACCAAGACTGTTTTTATACGATTAAGTTTTGAGGCCATTGCTTTTGACTGTTTCTATAACATTAGTCGCAAAGTTACTGTTTTTATCCTGAAAAAATGTGTAATACGCAATATAAATGATATTTAATACTTATTTTAGGTAGAATATTGACTGTTTTTCACACAGATAAGAAAGAGTACTATTCTTCTATTTCATGCTCGTTTCTCACTGATTATAATTATCTTGCCTTATCAGAGCCGCCGCAAAACGGCGCAAAGAATAAGCGTGGTACGAGAAGAATATACGAAATGATTGAATATCAATAGTTTGAATCTTCTGAAAATGTTTGGCTAAATGTTGAAATCCTGTTCGTACCGATTAAAGTGTAATACACTTGACTGTCAAGGATGTGGAGATAGTACATCGTGGAAATTTCTTTTCCATTCGATGAACCGAATAACGATGAATTATGGTATGTGTCTTGAAAATCTTGTTCGGATGGTATAATATTTAGATTGGAAAAGTTAAAACGATGTGTCTTATTCAATTATAATAGTAGATTTGCCGGAACCATTAGGACCGGCAAATATTCTTAACCTTTTCATTTTATTTTTTTAAACTGAATTTTCGTTGGGTAATTTTAGTCTTAGCTTGCCTAACGGTCGCTATCTTTTTTCTGGTTCCACTTGAATCTACCAAAAGGATACTATTCCCACGAAGGACAGATACATAATGTCCTTCAGCAATAGAGGTATCATAAGCTCTTCTGCCATATTTTGATAAAGCAGTTTGTATCAGAACTTCCTCATCTGTCTCTTTCCCAATCTTCTTATTGTTCATTATTGTGGATTTAAGAGTTTCTTCAAATATAAGCTTTTTAGTCTGCATTGACAATTGTTTTATCCTATTTTACAGAAAACTATTCATTCTTTACTATTCTTCTGCAAATTGAATACATACCGGTTTGTCTATTTTTATTTCTTTTTCCGTCTTTTTCAGCAAACCGCTTACGATGTCCCGTTCGAATATCTGTATGACATTACTAT
>CAVCAX010000352.1:0-7659 GCA_963599995.1 Coprobacillus sp. CAG:698 | reverse complement strand
CCTTCCCGTGAGTTGATAGCCGACTTTCGCTAATGTTCCTTTCTTCGGGTTGACTTCAAAAATGGCGATACCGTCTTCCTTAAGCCGGTTGCTGGCATATAGATATTTACCGTCCGGACTCAGGTGAATATCTGCACTGCCCCGGGCTTGAATGGTATCGGCTGTGATGGTTTGGATTTCATTCAATCTTCCATCGGAATATGCAAAAACAATTACCCTACCCGATAATTCATTGATGAGATAGGCGTATTTCCCGTTTTTGCTGAATATCAGATGTCTGGGGCCCGAACCGGGTTGTATATTGACTGTTTCGGATAGG
Source organism: Coprobacillus sp. CAG:698 (assembly GCA_963599995.1). Taxonomy (GTDB): domain Bacteria; phylum Bacteroidota; class Bacteroidia; order Bacteroidales; family Bacteroidaceae; genus Bacteroides. The sequence continues at coordinate 7,340 of CAVCAX010000352.1, read as the reverse complement.
GGGCGGGGAAGTTCCTCTTTGGGGTGTACTGCATATCGTAAGATACGGTCTGCGCTGAAATCTGTGGCAAAGATGTAGTTGCTGTCCGGTGAGAAGATGGCGCAATGAATATGGGGGGTACCTTGCCGGTCGGTATCCGGTCCCGATGCGGAACCTTGGAACAAGGTGTCGGAAGGATCGAGAGAACCGTCATACCGGATAGGAAAAACGGACATGGTGCCGCCGCTATAATTGGCGGTCAGCACTTTCCGGCCATCTGTAGACACGTAACAGGGATCCTCGCTTTTTGTTCTTTGACTGTTCAGTAATCGGAGCGTTCCGTCTTTCTTATTGAAGGAGAATGCATAGACGGCTGCCGTACTATCGTTCTGTTCGCTGACGGCATAAACGAAACGGTTGTCTGCCGACAAGGTAAGATAGGACGGATTGGGTACTTCTGTTTCACTGAGTGACGCGACAGCCCCTGTTGCCTGATTGAAGCGAAAGGTATAGATTCCCTTACTGTCGCCCGAGGTATAAGTCCCCACAAGCATCGTCAATTCATTTTCCGCCCGTTGCTGTGATGCATTTCGGGTAGTGCAGGCTGATGACAGCATACTGGCGGCACACAATCCCATAATCAATTTGCTGAACATAAAATTATTGCTTTTTCAGTTGATCCAGTTTCACTTCGGAGATACCTACCCGGTCACTGCCCAATACGATACGCAGGTCGCTGGCGGTAGTTCCTTTAAAGCGGAATGGGAGCAGTTTGTTGTATTCACTGACTGTTCCGGAATACACCGTGAGGAACTGTCCGCCACCTCCCGAAAGTTGGATTTCGAATTCAGTCGGGAGTCCGTTTTCACGGCTGAAGGCGATGGAAAGCCCGTCCACTTTGGCTCCGTTTTCTAAGGCAAAGGTAATATAATCTCCCTTATTTCCTTCCCACGAGGTGGAAAAATCATGATCGAGCGTATTTCCGGTCATCTCCATATTGGTGCTGGCACTGACGGGGTTGTCTGTCTTCGCTTTTTCCATGTCGATGCTTCCGGGTTCTTTTACGGTTAGTGTACCGGTTAGCCGGATATCTTCTGAGGAGGCTCCCAGCATGATACTGAAATCTCCGGGTTCTACTACCCAGTCATTTTTCGCATTCAGAAGTTCCAGTGCTTTCCGGTCGAGGGTAAAGGATACTTCTTTGGTTTCACCCGGTTGCAGATGGATACGTTCGAAACCTTCGAGTCTCTTTTCGTATGTTGTGACACTGCTGAGAAGGTCGCGTACATAAAGCTGAACCACTTCATCTCCTGCACGTTTACCCGTATTGGTGATTTTGCAGCGTACTTGTGCCTTCTGATTGGGAGTAATGACTTCGGGAGAGATGTTTATATCCGAATATTCGAATGTGGTATAGCTTAAACCGTATCCGAAAGGGTAAAGAGCACCGTTGACACGCGACATATCTCCCTTCATTCCCGGATTTTTTCCACCGTCGATCTGCGAAGAAGGTTTATAAGGAAAATTGAACGGTATCTGTCCCACACTTTTCGGGAAAGTCACTGTCAATTTACCTCCCGGGTTGTAGTCGCCGAACAGTACATCGGCGATTGCCGTACCTCCCTTAGATCCCGGATACCAGGCTTCCAGAATGGCCGGTACAAATTTGTCCGCCCAGTTGATAGACAGCGGCCGACCGTTGATGAGCACTAATACCACCGGTTTTCCTGTGGCTTGCACTGCTTTCAGCAGATCCAGCTGGCGTCCCGGAAGGTCGAGACTGCTACGCGATTTGTTTTCTCCGCAAGTCCTTTGTCCTCCTCCCAGCACTACTACGGCTACATCTGCCTCTTGGGCTTGTGCCACGGCTTTATCAATTTCCGACTGTTCATCCTTACTCAACGGATAGTCGATGAGCTCCGACTCCGGCCAGTGGGGATCTACCAGGTCACAACCTTTGGTATAGAGCACTTCCGCTTTCCCGTTCAATTTCTCACGAAGTCCGTCTACCACCGTAGTAACCTCTACGGCTAATGGACCGTAATGAGTCAGTGCGTATGCTTTTTCTGCTGCATTCGGACCGCAAACGGCGATTTTTTTCACAGAAGTAATATCCAATGGGAGAGTATTGTTTTCGTTTTTCAGCAAGACGATTGATTCACGGGAGGTCTGTAAAGCAATTGCTTCGTTCTCTTCTTTTTCTACTTCGTCATCCGCCCCTTTCAAGTCTGTCTGATAGGGAGCATCGAACAATCCGACGAGGAACTTCACGCGCAGAATGTCGCGTACCCGGTCGTTGATGACTTCTTCGCTTAATCCGCCTTCCTGTACAAGTTCGCGCAATGGCAGTACATAAGAATCCGGTGAGCGGAAGGTACAGCGCACATTCAGTCCGGCTTCCACACTTTGGCGCACGGCTTCTTTCATATCTTTGGCTGTGCCGTGTTTGGTGTAGAGATATTCTACGGCATCACTGTCGGAAACTACATATCCGCGAAAACCCATCTGACCACGCAGGCGTGTTGTCAGCCAATAATAACTGCTTTGTATCGGGAATCCGTCATAGTCGTTGTATGAACTCATTACTCCCAACAATCCGGCTTCCTGTATCACCCGTTTGAAAGGATATACATGAATCATTTCCACTTCGCGGGGTGACATTTGCGGATCTACACGCGCCATCCCTTCACGGGCGCCTTTGTTATTACTGTAAGCGATGAAATGTTTTCCCGTAGCGGCAACCTGATGGTTGTGCTGCATGCCGCGCACCATTTCGATGCCCAGTTCGGCAACGAGATAAGGGGATTCGCCATATACCTCTTCATAACGTCCCCAACGCTGGTCGCGCCCTACATCCAAGATGGGAGCATATACGTTGGTGTATCCCAACATGCGGGCTTCACGGCCGGTAATGAGTCCTACCTGATGAATCAACTTACGGTTCCAGGTATGTCCGAGGCCGAGTTGTGTCGGGAAATTGGTCGCTTTGTAGCTTTCTACTCCCCGGATGCCTTCGTTTGTGAAATCCACCGGTATACCCAGGCGGGTCTCTTCTACAAAAAAGCGTTGTACCTCGTTCAGTGCCCAGGCGTGGCGGGAAGCGGGCCATACATATTCATTGTCCGATGGCGGCAATCCCCATTGCTGAAAACCATTCAGGTGTTCGTCGATGGCACCTATGCCGTCTTTCCACAACATCTGCTTCCATTCGGGAGTAGGTAGGTCGTCTTTCAATACCCGTTTGTACCCGTAAAGAGTCACCATCTGGCAGGTCTTTTCGTTCAGATTCATCTGACTGAGCAGATCCTCGATACGCGCATCTATCGGGGCGGTCGGATCTTCGTATGTGTCTTTTATTCCGTTCTTGTTAAAATCGATCCAGCCTTTTTTATACATTTCGGTTTTCACCGGTTTGTATACAGCCGGCGTTTTCATCGTTTTTTGTGCCGGTAACGGTGAGATATTTCCTAATAGCAGAGTTGCAATGATAAGTTTTTTCATGATATCTTTTTTGTTGAGTATATTCTGAGTGTCAAAGGTAGTGTATCCTGATGAGAACGTATGGATAAAATTGTCCATAAACGGGAGTGAAAATATCCAAAATGGCGGAAAGCAGGCTTCGCCTTGGCACAATTCATGCTATGATTGCTTGTACTTATTTGATTCGGACCCTCATCTCCCGTGCGTCGAATGTGACGGCTTCGTTTCGGAAAAGCCTTTCTATATGTCCGCTGGTTATCATTTCAGGGGTAGGCAGGCTGTACAGTTGCGGATTGTCTATCAGCATGATAAAGTCGCAGAGAGACAAAGCGATGTCCAGATCGTGGGTGGAGAAAAGGATACATTTACCCTCTTCTTGTGCCAGTTTCTTAAGCAGCAGGCACAGTTCGTAGCGGTTGGGCAGGTCCAGAAAGGCGGTTGGCTCATCGAGCAGGATGACAGGGGTATCCTGTGCCAGTGCACGTGCTATCATGATGCGCTGGCATTCACCATCAGACATTTTGTCCATTGTTTTATCGGCATATCCGGACATGCCAACCAGTTGCATGGCTGTGTCTACACGCTCCTGGTCTTCCGGTTGTAACTGCCCGATCCAGTTGGTATAGGGGGCACGTCCCAGTGCAACGACATCTTCGCAGTGAAGATTGGCGATGCGTACTTTATCAGTCGTAACGAAACTGATATTCTGTGCCAGCTTTTCCGGTTTCAGTGAAGCGATGTTCTTTCCTTGCAGTATGATTTCTCCGGTTTGCAGTTTTTCCAGTCCCGTCATGGCACGAAGTAGCGTGCTTTTTCCGGTTCCGTTGCGTCCCAACAGCGCAACGAGTTGCCCCCCTGTTATCCGGGCGGAAACTTTATCCAGCAGGATGCGCTGCCCGTATCCTAATGTCAGTTCTTTGAGTTGAATCATTTGATTATACGCAGATTTTTAGCGATTACCCATAAAATAACCGGAACTCCCAGCAGAGCGGTGATGCAATTGACCGGCAATAGAAATTTTTTAGCGATAATGTCACAAAGCAGCATACCGATTAATCCCGTTAGCATTGTGCCGGGTATGAGTATCCGGTGGTCGGCATTGTTGAATATCAACCGGGTGATGTGCGGTACAGCCAGACCGATGAAGCCTATCGGTCCGCAAAAAGCGGTGACGGTTCCTGTCAGTAGCGCGGTGGATACGAAGATAAGGGTGCGCGAACGTTTGATATTCATTCCCATCGTACGTGCGTAATTCTCTCCGAGCAATAATAAGTTCAGCGGTTTGATGCAGGATATGGAAATCAGCAGGCCGATGCATACGATAGGAAGCATGATTGCCAACTGAGTCGTTGTGATATGGCTGAGGGATCCCATCGACCAGAGTGTGAACATTTTCAGCTGTTCGGCGGAACTCAGATATTGCAGAATCTGAATGATGGCACCCGCTACATAACCGATCATTACTCCCATAATGAGAACACCGAGAATGTTTTTTACTTTCCGGCTGATGATGGCTACTCCTAATAAGATAACGGCGGTTCCTATCCATCCGGAGCCTACGATTCCCATTGATTGAAGCAGCGGAAATTCCGACCAGCCCAGTAAAGGGACGCCTAATATGAACAGGGCTACTCCCAATCCTGCTCCGGAGCTGACTCCTAACAGATAGGGGTCGGCCAATGGATTCTGGAAGACGGTCTGCATCTGCAAACCGCTGACTGATAGTGAAATCCCTATCAGCGTCGCCACCGTCACCCGTATGAACCGGATTGAGAGAAGGATGTTGCGTGTCATTTCATCGCATTCGCCTCCGGTCAGTACCGCTCCTATTTTAGAAATAGGGATAAAGGTGTCTCCTGTTGCCATGTCTGTCAGCAGTAACAGTACGGCAACAATTCCCAAGGTGGAAAATAGAAGAATATTGCGTTGGCGGGTTCGTCTCATTCCAGATGCCGGTAGTAATAGAGTGAATCGGTTACAAGTTCGGGGTGGAAGATATGGAGCAGATCACGTAAAACCACATCGGGACGTACGACGGCTGATTCCCAATAATCATTTCCTCCTGTGGGTGTCAGCCGCAGATTGTTGTTGTAAACTGTTTTTTCGCGTACGGCTTTGGCGTCTGCGAATTTGGGGTTGACCGCTTTCAGTTCGTCCAGTGTGGTGGCAGTGCCGACATTGATCCAGTAGTCTGCTTTCTGTATCAGTCCGTAGGCTGTTTCCAGTCCGATCGGTGCCGAACTGTTTGAAGTATTTTCTTTATAAATGTAGTCTGCTCCAGCATCGGTTACCAATTGCGCCATATAGCTTTGAGTCGATGGCATTACCCAACTGTCGTTCCAGGGAGTATTGAACATGACGGTGGGGCGTTGTTCTATGGATTCTGTGAGTGCTTTTAGCGCCTGATAACGTTTGGGAATCTTGCGGAATACTTCGATTCCTTTTTCCCGGCTGTCTGTCAGTTCGGACAGGGCGACCAGCCATTCGGATTTGCCCAACGGTGATTCTTCCAGATATTCTCCTACATACATATAAGGGATGGAGAGTTCTTTCATCTTGTTTGTGACTGAGGTTTGGGCATCTCCGATGCCGTAGAGTAGAACGACATCCGGCTTCAGGCCGATCAGTCGTTCGTAATTCATTTCTGCACCCATATCCCGGATCGAATCTTTGTGTGCGAGGACATAGGGGTTCGACACATAGTCGATGCCAGATACTCCTACGATGCGGTCTGTTTGTCCGATGGCATCAAGCATGGCAATGTAAGAAGAAGACATACATACAATACGTTTAGCGCCGGCAGGGATAACCGGACCGGTAAATCCGGCTGGCGCCTGTTCGCCGTTACGCGAGATGAAATAAGACATTGTTACATTTTGCGCTCCTTGCCACGGGTTAGAGATTTGTATCAGGGTGCTGGCGAAGTTGTCCGCACCTACTATTTTGAACCCGGTGGCATATTCGGGTGTGTACACCTCTTGCTTGAATACCTCCAAGGAGGCCTGTTTATTGGATGTGCAGCCTGCCCAAATGAGAAGGCATAGTAATGTAAGAATTGAAATTGTTGATTTCTTTTTCATCATTATTGAGTTTGACAACTTATTTTTATTGATAGAACGGTATCGCAAAGAAACAGTTTTGTGATGCAAAGATAGTTCTCTTTGAGAATATTATCCCTTTTTCCATCAACTTTTTAATTTAACCGGAATTCGATGTTCCATCCGATGCCCATGTAATGACAGGTCGTGCAGTTGTGCTACATGATAATCGGGGGATTGGCACATAGGGGTATTGTCTCACCGTTCCTGCTATTGATAATATTTGTGAATATATTGCACAACATAGCAAAAGAAGTTCTATCTTTGCAAAATCATATTTGGGCTTGACTGGATTTGACAGCGGGCAGAAATGGTGAGTAAGCATGCAGTGCGTCGTTGATTGGCACTTAAATCTCAGTCCTCAAAATTTTATCTGGCGAAACTAATTACGCTCTTGCTGCTTAATCGAATCATAGTAGATTAGCTTAATCCAGGCACAAGGTGCCAGGACGAGACATCACTCGGAAGCTGTTGCTCCGAAGCATTCCGGTTCAGTGGTGCAGTTACATCGGGGATAGTCAAAGGCGGCCTCGCACTTTTGATGAAACTTTAGCGGATAAGGTGGGAATTGATGGCTTTGGTTCTGTTCCTGCACGAAAATTTAGGCAAAGATAAGCATGTAGAAAGCTTATGATTTCCTCGTTTGGACGAGGGTTCGATTCCCTCCAGGTCCACCATTATTTACCGTTTATTAGAGACAGAAAGCCGCTAAAATTGCAATTTTAGCGGCTTTCTGTCTTATTAATAGCAGACTTTTCACCGCATCCGTTGTGAGCCATACTT
>CAVCAX010000351.1:35749-46336 GCA_963599995.1 Coprobacillus sp. CAG:698 | reverse complement strand
CATTCATTTTAATATCAAGGATGACAGTTTTTCTTCTTGAAATAAAAATTGAAATAGTAGTATGGTTTCCAGAAATAAACAATTTTCCTCAGACGCTTATAGCACCGGGGTTCTATTTCCTCTTTCGACAAACAAAGCAAGAACTTGAATTTTTGCCTCATGTCCTCAACCGGTTCCCGGAAATACTTCAATCGGGTCATCGACAGAATCTGTTTGAACAGAGCAAAACAGATATTTATAATCCTCGTCAGTTCTCCATAAAGTTCTTCTCCCTCAAACAGAGCCTGCTCCTTTATAAATTGTATCCGGGTAAACTCCGATAAGAAATGATGATATAAATTCAAAGGACTGACCGTATGACAAATGCTTCCCTGACGCTCTACATAAAAATAAAATGCCTTGTCTACCCATGCTATTCGCTGGCACAGAAGCACACATTGATGCATCGCCGCCCTGTCTTCATAAAGCACTCCTTCGGGAAAAAGAAACGAATCGAACAGTTCTCTCTTAAACAACTTCGTGCAAGCCGAACAACTCATCTTCTCCCCCATCATCTCCTTTAAAACCTCACGCTGAGAGCGCAGATAGACCTTTCCGGAGTTAGGATAGGGAGAGTCTGTGTGCATATCCGGGTACTCATAACAAAAATTACAATATGCCATATCTGCCTGATTCCGTACCAATGCATCAACCATCTCCTCATACATCGTGGAAGATATATGATCATCGCTATCAATAAAACCGATGTATTCAGAGGTTGCTTCTTTTATACCGGCATTGCGCGCTGTCGAGAGATCCGCCACCGCCAAATGGAGAACTTTAATACGCGAGTCGAGCTTAGCATACGCATCGCATATTGCCGGAGACTCGTCTGTTGAAAGATTATCCACCAAAATTATTTCAAGATCTTTCAAAGACTGATTCCTCACCGACTCTACACATTTGCGAAGATAATCCGCTGTATTATGAACCGGGATAATAACACTTACTATACTCATTTTCAAGCTCTTTTCTATGCATACTTGCATTTAGTTACAACAAAAATACAAATAAATATCCGCCTCGCCAAGTTTACAAAAATATTTCTTATATTTGTCGAAAATTCAAGCCGTCAATGCCAAAAAAGAATATTTTAATCACCACCCCGGTTTTCCCGTATCCGCTCAATTCCGGAGGGGCACAAGCCCAGTATCACATGATCAATGCTCTTCGTGAGAAAATGCAAATCTCTTTTGCATATATTTCTACCAATATAAAAAACGAAACAGCTTTGAAAGAGGAGTGGCCTGATGTAAAATTTCATCCTTATCAGGAGAAACGTCCTTGCTGGCTCATCAGAAAATACAGGAAGAAGATTAAAAAACTATACGAAAAGATCGACTATAATAACAAGGCGATTATAAATCCTTACTTATCACACTCTTTCGAAGGAGCCATCGACTATGGATTCATCCGCTTTTTGCAACAGATTATAGATGAAGACGACATTGAGATCGTACAATTTGAATTTGCCAATTTTCTGAATCTGGCATTTGCATTCCCAGATGTCAAACGTATCTATGTGCAACACGAAATCCACTTCATCCGCAACTTAAGATTCATTAAAGACCTGAAAGCCCTGCCAGCATACGATTACTACCAATTCAATATGCTAAAGCAACAAGAGCTGACAGCAATGAATGCGTGTACGGGTGTCATTACGTTGACAGAGACAGACAAGGACATCCTGGTCAAAGAGGGAGTCACCCGCCCCTTGTTCGTATCACCGGCAATCATTCCTTCTCCTGCCGGAATCCCGACGGACTATAAATTCTCCAATAGCCTGATCTTCATCGGAGGGGACCAGCACCAACCTAACTATGAAGGAATGATGTGGTTTCTCGACCATGTATGGAACGACATCCTGAAAGAAAAGCCTCAAACGACTCTATTCATCATAGGGAAATGGAGAAAAAGACACCAAAGAATGATTCAGCGGAAATATAAACAGGTAAAAATGACCGGATTCATTCCTTCTATTGCCTCTTACAGCAATCACTCGATCATGATCGTACCGATACTTACCGGTAGTGGCATGAGAATGAAGATTATAGAGGCCGCCAATAACGGTATACCATTCATCACCACTCAAGTCGGAGTAGAAGGGTTGGCATTCGAGAATGGAGAAGACTGTTACATAGAAAACGCACCCAACGCTTTCGCTCAAAGCACGCTTGCTCTCATGAACGCCCCCGATACCCAAATGGCATTCAGAGCCAACGCCTTCAAAAAGATAAAAGAGACCTACAATGCCGACAGACTAATAGCTCAAAGGATGAATGTATATCGACAGATTTAAGAGTCGTCACTCCACCGTCATCCTGTCCCCATTCATCCGCTCCATGTATTGCTGAATGATGGCTTTCAGCTCAAGCTCCATAGACGTTTGCTGCGGGACCCGCCCCAGCAGGTTCTCCTTCAGCAGTTTATCTGTCTTGAAAGCATAAACAGCAACCGTCTTCCCGCCGTCGAACTGCAACATATAATCTCCTTTAAAATATTGGTAAATGCCATTATTGTAATTCACGGCGTATGTATCTTCGGCAGGCGTACTCAGCAGATCGCATCCGAAAGAGACGTAAGGCTTGTCATAGCCAAGATAGCCCAGCACTGTCGGCATGATGTCGATTTGCTGTGCGATGGCGTCTTTATATCCTTTCAAATCACCGTCCGGAGTATAGAAAATAATAGGAACGGCATAGCGACCGTAATCGGTCCAATACTCCGGATGTTCCGTCTGGTTGGTATGATCGGCGGTCAGTACAAACAATGTATTTTCAAACCAGGATTCTTTAGAAGCCTTTTCAAAGAAGAGCCGCAAGGCATTATCCGAATAACGGATACATTTATGAATTTCAAGGTTACCCTCCGGAAAAACTCCTTTGTAACGGTCCGGAATGACATAAGGGTGATGTGACGAAGCCGTGAAAATGCCCGCAGAGAAAGGTTGGGGGAAGGTGCTCATCTTCTCAGCGAAGAACTGCAGGAACTCTTCATCCCAAATAGCCCAGTTCCCATCAAAATCATCGTCATTTCCATACTCCTCACGCCCGAAATAATCCGGATACCCCACTGCACGCGCATAGGCCTGAAAGCCCATAGAGCCGTCTCTCGCACCATGGAAGAAAGCGGTGTAATACCCTTTCTTCTTGAGTTCGCCGCCCACACTCGACAGCTTGTTCAAGGAGGCAGGAGTCAGAAAGAAAGGCTCTACGAAACGCGGTATCCCCGATAGGATAGAGGGCAAACCGTCGATGCTCTGCTGTCCGTTGGCAAAAGAATATTTATAGACCAGGCTTTCGGAGACCAAAGAGTCCAAGAAAGGGGTGTAACCTTTGTAATTTCCGTCCTCAAGCTCTTTGTTCAGAGAGCCGAAATACTCCTTGCCGAAACTCTCCAACACGAGCACCACTACGTTCTTGGGACGGAAGCTCACGCTATCGGCCGGTGTATGTACGGGAGTGAACAGGGCGGCCATCTCCGCCTCATCCGCAAAATAATCGGGAACGACAAACGGCTTCTTTCCGATCGTACGGAATATCGAGAAAGGAGTATTCAGCACAATGGCTGTTTCTGCCGGCCGGTTTACATACTGGTTGGCGTTGCTGATTGTAATCGGGCGCACATCCCGTCCTATTCCGCCGCGCATACCGAAAACACACAAGGGAATAAATGCGACCAGCACGATCGGATAAGTCAGGTAATATGCCACCAGCCGATGACGCGTATCCACCTTCGGAGTGCGATAGAGCTTAAACAACGCATACCCAAAAGCCACAGCTATCAGGACCAGGTACCAATGCCGCACCAATTCGATGCCGAAAATCCCCATTAGGTTATCTTCATTGGCAAACTGGCTGAAGACAGAAGTGGTGGTACGCCTGTTGGAGTATTGAAAATAGACCGTATCCATCAGGTTCATGATGATCATCACCAAATTGGAGATGACGAATATCCACTTTACGACAGACTGGTATTTAGGATTCTCTTTGTAATGAAGCGGAAAAAGGACCAGCAGGATATAAAGGGCATTCGTATAGAGTATGGCCGACGTATCAAAGACCAGACCTCCGCGGAACATCTCCCAGAAATGCGAGAGAGTGAGGTCGGTGAAATAATGATGGTTTACCCAGACAAACAACAACCGGCACAAGCCGAAGCACACGTATATCAGCAACAAATTGACAATAAGGGCCAGAGGCGCTGAAAATATCGTCTTAAAACAGTTCTTCATTTTCTTCTCTTCTAACATTAAGGGCGTTTATTTTTCTTCCGGAATTTCGGTACACTCTTTCTTTTTGTGTTTAAACACCCAGCGAAGTAACAAAAAATTAGTCGGAACTGCAACTGCCAACACCAATATAGGAGCTAATATTCGAGAAATTCCGATATATAAAAAGAAATTAAACAAAAACATGTGAATGAGGTAATTGACAAGATGGCTTCCGCCAAAACCAATTACTTTCTTAATAGACGGCGCACTGTGGAAAGTCAGATAAGCCGTCAGGAAGAAATTGCACACCAGACTTATCAGGTAACCGGTGGTATAGGCCACGTTGACATTGATATATGCCTGCAGTAAATAATAAATCCCGTAATGAATGCCGGCAGCAATCGTTCCAACGAAACAAAAACGGATAAACTCAAACAGTTTTTCTTTATCTTTCAACATGCGATCTTGCTTTCTCCGCTCCCGGCGTAATTTCTAAAACACATCTCATACGACAACTTAAACCAGATAAGGACACAGGGCAATGCCTTCAACGCGTATGGTTGCACAAATTCTCTCCGCAGATAAGCGGGAAACAGATCGGAAGGCGAGAAACTGGTCAATATAAAAGCAAATACCATCAAAGCGATATCCCACTTCGAACGCTTCCAGGAAGCGGACCAATACCAGATGCCCACCCCGACAAAAGCAATAATATAGGTGCTGGATTCGCTCCCAGTGCTGAACAGAACGACAAACAACAATACGGATGCCAGCAACGCGTAGCGAAATGCCTTATATTTGTACTGGGCAATGCGGAGATACGGCAACCCGAAAATGATAAGTCCACCCAAAATGAGCCACAAATCGGAATAGGAAGCGCATCCGGAAATTTTACGCACCATACCGAGCAGAGAGATGTTCTGTCCGCCGGAAAATATATTTTCGGCATTCTTGGCCGCCAGGCTATCCCACCATCCCACATATTGGGAAATGATATAATCCGGACTACTGATGGCCATAGGGGCAACAAACATGACCAATGCCCATCCCAACAAAGCGAGAATGAATCTCATCTTGTGCTTGGAGAAGAAGAAAAAGGCCAGTCCGACAATGCCATACAGCTTTACGAAAGTACCCAACATGATAAAGAATGCCGCCCAAATGTCCTTCTCTTTCTCTATGCAATAGAAAGTGGCTATAATTATGGCTGCAATGGCGATATTGAACTGCGACATAAACAGAGCGGTCAGCAGTTCATGCGCGCAAAACCAATAAAGGAATATCCGCTTCCGGTCGGGAAATGGCAGTTTACGTATTGCATAATACAAAGACAGAGACAAGACTATCAACCAGAAAAACAACCCCCAACGCACGGGAAGCATTGCAAACGGTGCAATCACCAGACTGAAAAACGGTCCGTAATGATTCGTATCCCAATACTCATCGTAAGCCACATACAACGGCAATTGCTCGATCGTATGCCAATACACGTATCTGAATATCAGAAAGTTGTTATGCTTCGACAATTTCAGGAGGGTGGCTATAACCGGCAACAGCAGCCACAGCCCGAAAAGAGTACGATAATCACTAAAAAACGGTTTTTGAAAAAATGAGTAAAGCCGTTGTTGCACTTGTTTCATAAAACGCTCTTATTTCAATTGTTATTTCGATAATGTATCCCGAATTATTTTGATAGTGTATCCCGGGGTTTACTCTTCTTGTCACACAAAAGTGTTTCAATGTTGTAGAGAGGGCGGTTCTTGACTTCAATATAGATTTTACCTATGTACTGCCCGATAACCCCTATGGCTAAAAGCACGATACTCCCGATAAACCATAAAGACAGCATCATGGAAGTCCATCCGGGAACCGTGACATGCTCCCAATAGGACAGCAGGATATACACCGTCATAACAATGCTGATGAACAGGAAGAAAAATCCGGCTCCCAAGATCAATGAAATAGGTTTGGTAGAGAAAGAAGTAATGCCGTCCATTGCCAAAGCCAGCATCTTCTTCAGTGTATATTTAGACTTACCGGCCGTGCGTTCACTGATGGCATCATCCACCGTGGTCGACTTATACCCAATCAGTGGGACAAGCCCCCGCAAATACAGATTCCGTTCCTTAAAATGCGAGAGCTGCTCCAATGCCCGGCGACTCATCAAGCGGAAATCGGCGTGATTATAAATGGCCTTCACTCCCAACGAACGCTGTAGCTTATAAAACACAAGAGCCGTGTTCCTCTTCATGAAGGAATCGCCTCCACGCGAGATCTTCACACCATACACAATATCATATCCCTCGTTGTAACGGTCCACCATTTCTTCAACGGCCTTCAGGTCATCCTGCAAATCCGCATCGATCGTTATCACGGCATCACATATATCTTTTGCCGTCATCATTCCCGCCATAATAGCATGCTGGTGACCGACATTTCCGGCAAGGTTCACCCCGTAGACATACGGATTCACTTCGAACAGGCGGGAGATGATTTCCCAAGTGTTGTCCCGGCTTCCGTCATTGACAAAAAGAATAAAACTGTCTGCGTCTATCTTCTTCTTTGCCACGAGATCATCCATCAGGGCAGTCAGACGCCCTGCCGACTCCTCCAGGACCTCATGTTCATTATAACAAGGGGCTACAATACCTAATTTCATCATATCTTACTGTGTTTATAGATTCCGTCGCTTCTCTCCGGCAAATTCAGAAAAGGTGACAAACTTCTCTCCTGTCGACTTAAAATAGCAGATCAGGTCATTCAGACGCTTCTCCATGCCTTTTCCCGAATGATTGCGAATGATAAAAGGCATCTTAAGCTCCGGATGCTCTCCCAGCGGATAAAACTCCCACGGATGAAAGTAAGTGACAAAATACCCGTCGTGCCGCAATGTGCGACGGCACAGCCAGCGATACAATCCGGCAGGCAGGTTATGACAGGAAAGCCAGAACAGAGGGAAGCGCAACCAAGGGGTCACGGAAGCGGGTATCTGTAACACCCCTTCTTTCAGGAAGCAGGTACGGGGTGAGGTCAAGTGCATATAACGTCCGGGAATAAATGCCGGGTTCAAAGAAGAGTTGTACAGATATCCTTGCCGGGCGATCTCGCTCTCAGAGACCGGAAACATCCGCGGCTGGCGATAGCCACGTATCGTACAGGCTGTCAGCCTCTCTAAGATCTGTTTGGAACGGGCCACATCCTCCGGCTTCGGATTCCAGTGATCACAGCCGTGGGCGGCCACCTCATGCCCTTCGTCGATGATGCGCTTCATCACCTCCGGAGCATTCTCTGCAAAATTCGTGGTACAAAAGAAAGTTGCTTTCACTTCATTACGCAGCAGGCAGTCCAAAATACGGTTGGTACCATAAACCGACACTTTCATAGCCTCATCCAACGGATAATCCACCCCATGCTCACGGGGAACATCAAATTCCTCTGTATCAAAACTTAGCAATATCATTACACTCGCTGTTTTTTTATTTGCAAAGTTACATCTTTTTTATGGAACTCGCTCCAAATATTATATATTAAAAAGAATGACAGATAAATGTACTTGAATATCGGGCGCAAATCTGTATCTTTGGCAATAAAATAAAGAGAATCCACACAACCCATATACCGACCGACCATGAAGATAGGCTTCGATGCTAAACGCGCCGCACAGAACAGAACCGGCTTAGGGAATTACAGTCGCTTCGTCATTGAAGCATTGACCCGGTTTGCACCGGACGAACGCTATGTACTCTATATTCCTAATCCGAACCGGACCTCTTCGCTGAACGGAATCGAGAGAGCGGGCAATGTGGAGCTGCGTTATCCGCAAACTGCCTTTTGGAAAAAGCTCCGTTCACTTTGGCGGGTATGGGGAATGACTTCCGACCTTAAGAAAGACAACATCCGCCTTTTTCACGGACTGAGCAACGAGCTTCCTCTGAATATCCGTAAGGCGGGAAATACGCGGAGCATTGTCACCATCCACGACCTTATCTTCTTAAGATACCCTGAATATTATCACTATATCGACCGTAAAATATATGCATACAAGTTCCGCAAGGCCTGCTGGAACGCTGACCGGATCATTGCTGTCAGCGAATGCACCAAACGGGACATCATATCTTTCTTTCATATCCCCGAAGAGAAAATCGACGTCGTTTATCAGGGATGCGATGCGCAATTCAAGCAAACGGTATCTGAAAGCGCGAAGGAGGAAATAAGACAGAAATACCGGCTTCCCCAACGTTATATTCTATATTTGGGAAGCATCGAAAGCAGAAAAAACCTGTTACTGGTGGCCAAAGCATTGCTGCATATCCAAGAGCCGATAACCGTTATCGCCATTGGCAAACGGACACCGTATGCAGACACCGTAGAAGAATTCTTGAAAAAGAACCATCTGGAAAACCGTATGCGTTTATTGAGCAACATTCCTTTCAAGGAACTGCCCGCCTTCTATCAGATGGCAACGACTTTCGTATACCCCTCCTTCTTCGAGGGATTCGGAATACCTCTGCTGGAAGCGCTGAACAGCGGCGTACCGGCAATCGGGGCCACAGGCTCCTGCCTGGAAGAAGCCGGCGGTCCTCACTCCATATACATACATCCCGAAGACGATAAAGGGTTGGCCAAAGCCATAGAGCGGACCTTGACCGATCAATCGCTCAGAGAAAAGATGATAGAGGAAGGGAAAAAATACGCACTGTTGTTCGAAGAAGAAAAGCTCACGAAAGATCTTCTGAATGTATATAGAAAAACGATCTAATCAACCAACATGCCTTCTATCTTTTGTATGATCTGCTCGGGCCTGATGCCTCGCATACATGCATAGTCCTTGCGGTAACAGGGTTTCTGTCCGTATACCGAACAGGGGCGGCAAGCCAGATCGAGCTGTACCGTATTGATAGGCAACTGCTTCCATCCCATAAACCCGGCGTAGGGATGAGTGGCCCCCCACACCGAGACAACCGGTGTATTCACCAGTGAAGCCAGGTGCATGTTGGCAGAATCCATCGAGAGCATTACATCCAAGTGACTCATGAGAATCAATTCCGTACTCATATTCAGCTTACCGATCATCGATACGACCGTCGGGTATTTCAAGATCCACGAGTCAAAGACTTCCTGTTCGCTCATTCCTCCTCCGAAAAGGAATACCTTTACATCGGAACGGGCGGCAAAATGAGCCACCACCTGCTCTTGCAGTTCCAAGGGATATATCTTTCCTTCATGTTTGGCAAAAGGAGCGATGCCGATCCACTTCACGCCGTCATATTTGGGTCCCGTCACCGGCTCTATCAAGGAGAAGTCTCCTTTCCCTTCACCGAAAATAGAGGTAAAATTCAATAAAACCGGGAAGCCCAACTTCTCCAATACATCGGCATAACGTCTGAAGGAACTTTTCTGATTCTCTACTATCTTATCATGACGGCGCACCAGTTTCTTCTTCCCTTTACGTCCTTTATCGATGGATGCTACCGGCACTCCCGCCATTCGAAATTTCAGACAAAGGTATTTCGTACGCAGGACGTTATGAAAATCGGCTACATAGTCAAACTGTTGCTCTTTCAGTTCCGAATACAAGGCATTCAATCCCCATACTCCCCGGTGCTTACCGGTCAGATCGGCGCTCATAAAGTGTACATTGGCAGGCAAACCCTGAAAAAGCGGTTGCAGAACCGCACGGCTCAATACGGTTATTTCATGTTGAGGATACCGGACCGCCAGTGAATAGACTACCGGAATAGTCATGGCGACATCACCGAGCGCAGAAAAACGAATGACAAGAATACGGGACATCTCTTATTTTTTAGCATAAAGCACCGGATTTAAAGCCGGATCATTATACATCTTCATCTGTTTATATACCTTCATGTATTTCCTTCCGGCCTCAATATCAGCCAATAGCTGGTCGATCGCCGTCGAAAGGTCTTTCTTTTGTTCCAGCAAGGTAGCAAGCTTTGCCTGACACCGGTCATGGTGTTCCTGCGTTGTATCCGTGCGCTCCACCTCCTGCTGCATGTGATAAATTTTCAGTGCGAGAATGGAAAGGCGGTCTATGGCCCAAGCCGGGCTCTCCGTGTTGATGGTCGCATCCGGCAGCGCAGACACTCCTTTGTACTTATCAAAAAAATAGCTGTCGATCAGTTCTACCAGATCCGTACGGTCCTGATTGGATTTATCAATTCTACGCTTCAACTGCAACGCCTCCACCGGATCGATCTGCGGGTCGCGTATAATATCTTCGAAATGCCATTGCACGGCATCAATCCAGTTTTTCAGATACAAATAATATTCTATCGACTTCATCTCATAAGGATTGTTCATCGGAGCATCTACAC
>CAVCAX010000351.1:34666-35739 GCA_963599995.1 Coprobacillus sp. CAG:698 | reverse complement strand
GTCCGTAATGTGGTAATCAGTAGTCGATTTCCAAAAGATGTCATTGCAAAGGTTACTAAATGTCATAATCTTAACTTGCTTATATATGTACAATAAGACAAAGCTAAAGAATATTTTTCACACAAGCAACCCTTTCTTACTTTTTTATTCTATCTTTGCTCATATCTAAAGAAAGATCTATGAAAATTATTGTAGACAATAAAATACCCTACATACAAAAAGCCATCGAGAGTATCGCCGACGAGGTGGTGTATGCTCCTGGAAAAGACTTCACCCCGGAACTGATACGCGATGCGGATGCACTGATTATCCGCACACGGACGCATTGTAACCGCGAACTGCTGGAAGGCAGCCGGGTAAGATTTATCGCAACCGCCACGATCGGCTTCGACCACATCGACACGGAATATTGCCGGGAAGCCGGTATCACATGGACCAATGCTCCGGGATGCAACTCCACCTCCGTGGCGCAATACCTGGAATCCTCACTTGCCCTTCTGAAACTTACCAAAGGGAAAGAGCTTCACAAAATGTGCATAGGCATTGTGGGAGTAGGAAATGTAGGAAGCAAAATCATCGGAGTTGCCCAAAGACAGGGAATGCGAGTGCTGCTAAACGATCTTCCCAGAGAAGAGAAAGAAGGCAGTGCGGACTTCTGCTCTCTGGAGCAAATTGCCCGGGAATGTGACGTGATAACGTTCCACGTTCCTTTACATAAGGACGGGAAGTACAAGACATTTCATCTGGCAGACGAAGCTTTTTTCCAGTCATTGAAACGTAAACCGGTTATCATCAACACCTCTCGCGGTGAAGTGATAGAGACCCAAGCGCTATTGAATGCCTTGCAGGACGGTCGTATCTCCGAAGCCATTATCGATGTGTGGGAAAACGAACCGGATATAAACCTGGAGCTATTAAGTAAGGTGATGATAGGTACTCCGCACATAGCCGGTTATTCGGCAGACGGAAAGGCCAATGCGACCCGTATGTCATTGGACTCTCTTTGCCGGTACTTCGGGATAGAAGCCACATACACCATTGCCCCCATGCAACCGGAAAACCTCACGGTGCAA
>CAVCAX010000351.1:33142-34656 GCA_963599995.1 Coprobacillus sp. CAG:698 | reverse complement strand
GTGCAAGCCGCTACCATGGAAGAGGCATGGTTGAAAATATATGATCCGCGACAGGACAGCAACCGGCTGAAAGCCCATCCCGAACGGTTCGAACAGTTTCGGGGGGACTATCCCTTAAGAAGGGAAAAAGAGGCTTATCATATAAGGACTGGGGTAAACCCTCTTCAATAATGTTTCTTTTAAGAAATAGTGTTTCTTTTAAGAATGAAATCCGAAACAGCAACAGAACAGGCTATATAAAAGCAACATAACATGTTGTATAGAAATAACCATAACCTATTTAAATTTCAGAAATCATGAAAAAAATTCTTTTATTTACTTTTCTTCTTTTGTGTACCCTCTCGGCAAACAGCAAGAGAGCGGAGGAATTTACCGTTTTGCAATGGAATATCTGGCAGGAAGGAACATCCGTGCCCGGCGGCTACGAAGCAATCGTCAATGAGATCGTCCGTCTGAAACCGGATTTTGTCACATTCAGTGAAGTCAGAAATTACCAGAACAGCAACTTCAGCGCCCGCATCCTGTCGTCTTTGCGTGAAAAAGGCATGACCTATTACTCTTTTTACAGCTACGACAGCGGTTTATTAAGCAAATATCCCATCACGGATTCCCTGACCGTATTTCCCGAAAAGGAGGATCACGGCAGTATTTACAGATTGCTGTCTTCCGTGAACGGACGCAAAGTAGCCATTTATACGGCCCATCTGGACTATTTGGATTGCGCATATTACAATGTGCGCGGATACGACGGTTCTACGTGGAAAGAGACAGCCAGACCACAAACGGTGGAGGAAGTTCTGAAGGCAAACACAAAATCACAGCGTGACGATGCGATCCGTCTCTTTATCGAGCAGGCACGCAAAGATATGGCAGAAGGGTACAGTATCATTCTGGGTGGTGACTTTAACGAACCGTCTCATCGCGACTGGGTGGAAGCGAACAAAAATCTGTATGACCATAACGGCATGGTGATCCCCTGGACAGTAAGTACCCTGCTCGAAGAGGCCGGATTCACCGACAGTTATCGCGAGATCTATCCCGACCCACTCACCCATCCGGGATTTACTTATCCATCGGACAACCCGTTGAAAACGCCCGAAAAGCTCACATGGGCTCCCAAAGCCGATGAGCGCGACCGGATCGACTTCATCTTTTATCAAGGGAAGGGACTTCAAGCAAAGAAGGCGGTAATATTCGGTCCCAAGGGATCCATCGTACGAAGCCAACGGGTAGAAGAGACATCCAAGGACAAATTCCTCACTCCCCTTGGTGTGTGGCCAACTGACCATAAGGGATTACTGGTAACGTTTCAATTCAAGAAATAAGCAGTAAGGAAAAGGAATAGGCTGTAAAAAGGAATAGACAGTAAGAAAAAGAAATAAGCTGTAAAAAAGGAATAGTCAGTAAGAGAAAAGTGTCAAAACCTCTGAAACATTGTTTGGTCAACAAGAGGGTTTTGACACCTTTCTTTATTGCAGCGTCACGGGATGTACGTATGCATCATTCGATAACAG
>CAVCAX010000351.1:26066-33132 GCA_963599995.1 Coprobacillus sp. CAG:698 | reverse complement strand
ACCTTGCAGTCCTTTTTCCGGTAGTCCATCGCTTGACGACCGGCATTAATGCCATCCTCAAAGTAGGTCATCTGATACTCTTTACCCGGATTTAAGAAATCCAAAGATATTTCAAACTCCCGTTCATTTTGCTTATTATTGGTAATTCCACCGATGAACCACCGGTTTCCTTTGCGTTTGGCTACCACCACGTACTCTCCCGCATCGGCAAACAAGGCTTTCGTTTCATCCCAAACCACCGGAACTTTAGTGATGAACTCCGTACAATCGGGGTTTCTATAATAAAGAGTCGGATTATCCGCCAACATCTGAATGCCACTTTCAAAAACAACATACAACGCCAGTTGATAAGCACGTGTACCGATACTTGCAGAGTTCGGACGCTCGGAACGATAAACTTCCGGCTGCATACTGATCATCGCTCCCGGAGTATAGTCCATCGGTCCGACCGCATTGCGCATAAAAGGCAGGAATAGGCTATTATCCGGATGGCATCCTCCCATCTGTTCCATACCGCGGACCCCTTCGTATGAAAGTATGTTCGGGTACAGTTTTTCCAATCCGGCCGGTTTAAACGAACCATGCATATCTACAAACAAGTGATATTTGGCAGCTTCTTTGGCAACCCGTTCATAGTAATCCACCATCCATTGGTCACTACGGTCCATAAAGTCAATTTTCAAGCCTGCCACTCCCCAATCCGAAAAAGTCTTGAACAAATCAAAATTGTTCTCCACTACCAGCCATGTCAGCCAAAGCACGACACCGACTCCTTTTTCCTTACCGTAACGGATAATTTCATGTACGTTCACTTCCGGATTCGGAGTATAAGGATCACGGGTACTCATAGCCCAACCTTCATCCATAATAATATAGGGTATGCCATACTTCGCTGCAAAATCTATATAGTATTTATAGGTATCCAAATTAAAACCGGCCTTAAAATTCACATCCGGTCCATAAGGAGAAGCGGCATTCCACCATTCCCAACTTGCCTGACCCGGTTTTATCCATGAGACATCGTCAAGACGGCATTTAGAAGCCAGCTTATCCGCCATCGTCTGTTCCAACAATTGCCCGTCCTGTTTCGATATAAAGAAATAACGCCAGGGGAAGCTGCGGTTTCCTTTTGTTTTGGCAATATAATCCGCCTCCTTAAGTATTTTCAGGCTACGGTCACCATCCTCACCAAACTCCAACGGCACTCGCGGGAATATACCATGAATCCGTTCTTCCGCACCATTTCCTTTCAGAAACATACAAGGATAGTCGACCAAATCCGCCTCAGAAATCAGTATCTTATACTTATTCCGGGTATCCAGCAACACCGGAAGAGTAGACATTTTATCTTCAGCTTTCCATTGAGAAGCTACGATGTGGCTATAAGGCTCTTCATAAGAGGTCTTAAAGCCACTGGGTTGTTGCAAGTGCGTCAGATAATCTCCGGGCAACCCGATAGAAAAGTTTTCATCCAAGACCTCTATATCCCCTTTCTTCTCCGTCACGAAACGATAGGAAACGGCATCATCATACACCCTGAATTCAACGGAATATCCTCCCCTGAACTTCAGGCACTGCCCATGATAGCGATTCCGTATAGATGCAAATTTCATCGGAACCACCGGAGCAATCGTCTCATCGGCAGAAATATTCTTCCTACTCACCAACTTCGGTTCCCGGCCCAGAACCTGATCTCTCAAAACCATTTCCAACCGACCATCCGTCAGTAAAGGCTCGCCGTCGTAAAACACATCGTATGTAATCTGTCTGTCTAAGTTTACATCTACTTTCATTTTTCCATCCGGCGACTTTATTTCAATACCCTTCGCATGGGCACTTAGCGTCCCCAGACACCAAATGACAATCAAGATCCTGCATAGCTTTCTGCTATTCGTGTAAATGTTCGATAAATGCATAAAAAGTATATTTATATTAGCGTGAATTCAATGAATAGAAGAGACTGCATTCCAATAGAGTCCGCATCCGAATAATGTGCCATAGAAACAGGGAGAACTCTACCCTCTCAGAAGTTTCTCTATTATCAAAGGATAATGTTCATATTCCAAAGCGTGTACCTTCTGCGCCACATCGACAGCAGAATCGTCCGGCAACACCGGGCATTTCGCCTGAAAGACGGTATCGCCCTCATCATAGTGTTCATTAATATAATGTATAGTGATTCCGCTTTCCGTCTCTCCGGCGGCCACCACCGCTTCGTGTACACGGTCACCGTACATCCCCTTTCCGCCGAATTTCGGAAGCAAGGCAGGATGTATATTTATAATTTTATTGGGATAAGCATGCAAAAGCACTTCGGGTACGCGCACCAGAAAACCGGCCAGTACGATAAAATCGATGTGATGCTTATCCAGTGCGGCAAGAATCCGTTCGCCGGAAACCCACTCCTCTTTCAGAAACACCTCTGAGGGTACCTGTAACCGATGTGCACGTTCCAAAACATACGCATCGCTTCTGTTGGAAAGCACCAACGCCACCCTAATCAAATCATTCTCTTGGAAATACCGGATAATGTTTTCGGCATTTGTGCCGGAACCGGAAGCAAAAATTGCGATGTTTTTCTTCATAATCAGCTTTTTCTATGCACAAAACAGTGAAAATTGTGCAAAAGATTGCATTTATTTAATTAAATATTTGCTTAGAACGATAAATATTCATTCCTTTGCACCGCAAATTTAAAGAAATAAAACTAATTATTAATTAAAAACTTAAAGTTATGTCTGAAATTGCATCAAGAGTGAAAGCGATTATCGTTGATAAATTAGGCGTTGAAGAATCAGAAGTTACACCTGAAGCAAGCTTCACTAATGACCTGGGAGCTGATTCTCTTGACACTGTAGAACTTATCATGGAATTCGAAAAAGAATTCGGTATCTCTATTCCTGACGACCAAGCTGAAAAGATTGGTACTGTAGGTGACGCTGTATCTTACATCGAAGAACACGCTAAGTAAATCGAATTTCATCAATATGGAATTAAAAAGAGTTGTAGTAACAGGTCTGGGCGCCATTACTCCCGTTGGCAATAACATACCCGAGTTCTGGGAAAATCTCGTGAACGGGGTTAGTGGAGCAGGGCCTATTACTCATTTCGACGCTTCGCTATTCAAGACCCAATTTGCATGTGAGGTAAAGAACTTCGATGCAACCCAATATATCGACCGCAAAGAAGCACGCAAAATGGACCGGTACACACAGTTCGCTGTCACCGTAGCCAAGGAAGCTGTTACAGATTCCGGTCTTGATATCGAAAAAGAAGATTTGAACAAAATCGGTGTTATTTTCGGTGCAGGTATCGGTGGTATTCGTACATTCGAAGATGAAGTAGGCAACTATGCTCTTCATAAGGAAAACGGTCCGAAATTCAATCCGTTCTTCATTCCTAAAATGATCTCGGATATTGCAGCCGGACAGATCTCCATCATGTACGGTTTCCATGGTCCTAACTATGCAACCTGCTCTGCATGTGCCACTTCTACCAATGCCATCGCTGATGCATTCAACCTTATCCGTTTGGGTAAAGCCAATGTAATCGTATCCGGTGGTTCGGAAGCAGCGATTGCTCCCGCCGGTGTAGGAGGTTTCAATGCCATGCACGCTTTATCAACCCGCAATGATTCTCCGGAGACGGCATCACGTCCGTTCAGCGCAAGCCGCGACGGCTTCGTCATGGGTGAAGGCGGTGGCTGTCTGATTCTCGAAGAACTGGAACACGCCAAAGCACGCGGTGCAAAGATCTATGCAGAAGTAGCCGGTGTAGGTATGTCGGCAGACGCACATCACCTCACAGCTTCACATCCCGAAGGATTGGGAGCTAAGTTGGTAATGTTGAATGCATTGGAAGATGCCGAAATGGATCCGAAAGCAGTTGATTACATCAACGTACACGGAACATCTACTCCCGTAGGTGATATCTCGGAAGCTAAAGCCATTAAAGAAGTATTCGGTGATCATGCCTTTGAATTGAACATCAGTTCAACGAAGTCAATGACCGGCCACTTATTGGGCGCTGCCGGTGCCGTAGAATCCATTGCCAGCATCCTGGCGATCAAGAACGGCATCGTACCTCCGACTATCAACCACGAAGAGGGAGACAACGATGAAAACATTGACTATAACCTTAATTTCACTTTCAACAAAGCACAGAAACGTGAAGTTAATGTTGCCCTGTCCAATACATTCGGATTCGGCGGTCACAATGCTTGTGTAATCTTTAAGAAATACGCAGAGTAATATCGTGTTACGAAACCAAATAGACAAGATAAGGCTCCTGTTCTGCAAGAACAGAGAGTCTTATCTTTGTTTTTATAGGATACTTGGATTTTACCCCCGCAATATCCATCTCTATGAGCAGGCACTCCTGCACAAGTCCACTTCCATCCGTTCGGAGAAAGGGCGTCCGCTGAACAACGAGCGTCTCGAATTCTTAGGCGATGCCATCCTCGACGCCATCGTAGGAGATATTGTCTATAAGCACTTCGAAGGAAAGCGGGAAGGCTTCCTAACCAACACCCGGTCTAAAATCGTTCAGCGCGAAACATTGAACAAGTTAGCCGTGCAAATCGGACTCGATAAGCTCATCAAATACTCTACCCGGTCTTCCTCTCACAACAGCTACATGTACGGCAATGCGTTTGAGGCATTCATCGGTGCGATTTACCTTGACCAGGGATATGAACGCTGCAAACGATTCCTTGAAGAAAGAATTATCCGGCCCTATATCGATCTGGACAAATTGTCCAAAAAGGAGGTCAACTTCAAATCCAAACTGATCGAATGGAGCCAAAAGAATAAAGTAGAAGTCTCCTTTGAACTCATCGAACAGTTTTTCGACAAAGAGAGCAATCCGGTATTCCAAACGGAAGTACGCATAGAAGGGATTCCGGCGGGCACTGGTACAGGGTATTCCAAGAAAGAGTCCCAACAGAATGCTGCGCAAATGGCTTTGAAGAAAATCAAATCGCCTGAATTTATGGCAAACATAAAGGAAGCCAAGGCACAGGTATCAGCAACAGAAGTAAGCAGTGAAGAGATGGAAGGAGAATTATTAGAAAAAGAAGAGACTATATCAACAGAATTAGAGAAAGACACCACACAGAAAGAAACAATAGAAGAATGAGAAAGAACCTTTAAACAACCCGGTCTAAATGAAAACCATCAAGTTAAAATATACCGATTTTTGGGATCATTTTGATCCCAAAAACAATTTCATAACAAACGCCTTATCTAAAAAATACCACATTGAGTTTAGCGATACCCCTGATTATTTAATATTCTCTATCTTTGGGTACGAACATCTGAAGTTCCAAAATTGCATAAAGATATTATATTCCGGAGAAAACATAACCCCGGACTTTAACCTTTGCGACTATGCCATTGGTTTCGACCACATAACCTTTGGTGATCGTTATATGCGCCTACCCCTCTATGTATCCTATGGCATCGAGCGATTAGCAAAGCCTAAGGTTATTGATCCGGAGAAAGCATTAAATCGAAAATTCTGTAGTTTCGTTGTTTCTAATGGTGTCAGTCCGGAAAGGAATCGTTTCTTTAAATTATTATCCGAATACAAGCGAGTAGATTCCGGAGGACGTTTTATGAATAATATCGGAGGTCCGGTTCCTGACAAAGAGGCATTTATAAAAGACTACAAATTCAATATTGCATTCGAGAATAGCATATATGACGGGTACACTACAGAAAAGTTACTGGAACCTATGCTTATGAACTCATTGCCTATTTATTGGGGCAACAAATTAGTGGACTTGGACTTTAACCCTCAATCATTCATCAATGCTACAGACTTTCCCTCTTTAGAAGCAGTCGTTGAATATGTTGTTAAATTAGACACGAATGACGAAGAGTATCTCTCCAAACTATCGATCCCCTGGCTTAACAAAAACAACTATCTAAATTGGGAAAGCCGATTCTATGATTTTTTTGACAATATATTCAACAAGCCAAAGTCGGAAGCCAGATATCTCACAGACTATGGACGTGTCAGGATCTATCGCCAACGATTAAATCTTTTCAGCACAATAGATGTCATAAAAAGGAAGTTAGACGATTTACGGAACAGATTTAGATAAGCTTAATTTATCCAAAACTAATCCCCATCCTCCTACCTTGAACAACCAGGTCATGATCTTCCGTCACTAACTTTAATTTGCCAGCCACTTCTTCAAGAGGTACAGAAGATATTTCATCCCCTTTTAATGCAACCATACGGCCGAATTGCCCATTGGCTATCAGTTCGGTGGCATGTCCTCCCATCCGCGTGGACAGATTACGGTCGAACGGTGTGGGCGAACCTCCCCGCTGAATATATCCGAGCACCGTTTCCCGGGTTTCAATGCCGGTTTCGTATTCAATTTCCTGAGCGATGTACTCTGCCGCGCGTTTCCGCCCGTCCGTCTGAATACCCTCCGCCACAACTACGATGGAGTACGGTTTCCCTTTCTTCAGACGATTCAGAATCACCTCACCGATGTTCTTTATGTCGTAAGGAATCTCCGGAAGAAGAATTACATCGCCTCCGCCGGCCATGCCCGAATACAGAGCAATCCAACCGGCCTTATGCCCCATGACCTCAATGACCATCACCCGTTTGTGAGAACTGGCAGTGGAATGCAGGCGGTCGATGGCATCGGTAGCGATACTCACGGCAGAATCGAAACCGAAAGAGATATCCGTTCCCCAAATATCATTATCAATCGTTTTGGGTACAGAAACAATATTAAGCCCCATAGCAGCGAATTTGGCTGCTGTCTTTTGTGTCCCATTACCACCGATGCACACGACACAATCGAGTCCCATTTCCTTGATATTCTGCTCTATCAAGGCAGGCTTATTCACATCTTCGGCAACGACTCCTCCCTTTTTAAAAGGTTTCTCACGCGAAGTGCCCAAAACAGTACCGCCCAAGTTAAGCAATCCTGACAAAGACTTGTCTGTGATCTGCTCTACATCTTTGGTCAACAGGCCTTGAAAGCCACTATGAATGCCGACGACTTCCATACCATAATAATTTATGGCAGTTTTACACACGC
>CAVCAX010000351.1:0-26056 GCA_963599995.1 Coprobacillus sp. CAG:698 | reverse complement strand
AATAAGGTTACTTTTGCAGCATTAAACATTATCCCAGCAAGAGAAATGAATATCACAAAGATTATAAGACAAGCATTCAATTCCCGTTTAAAAGAGATAGATCTCTACGCAAGCCAGGCAGGAGAAATACAGCACCGTGTCATGACACGGCTCGTGAACCAGGCTGCCAACACCGAATGGGGAAAGAAATATGATTATAAGTCGATACGAAATTACGAGGAGTTCAAGAGCCGTGTTCCGGTGCAGACCTATGAGGAGATAAAGCCCTACGTAGAACGCCTTCGAGCTGGAGAGCAGAACCTGCTCTGGCCTTCGGAGATTCGTTGGTTTGCCAAGTCTTCGGGAACCACCAACGACAAGAGCAAATTCCTTCCCGTAAGCAAAGAAGCCCTGCAGGATATTCACTACCGCGGAGGAAAAGATGCAGTGGCGCTCTATTTCCGGATCAATCCGGACAGCCATTTCTTCTCCGGCAAAGGATTGATTTTAGGCGGTAGCCACAGTCCGAACTTAAATTCCAATCACAGCCTTGTAGGCGATTTATCCGCCATTCTTATACAAAATGTAAGTCCCCTTGTCAACCTGATACGCGTTCCCAGCAAGGAAATAGCTCTGATGAGCGAGTGGGAAAGCAAGATAGAAGCGATTGCCAACAGCACGATTCCTGCCAATGTCACCAATCTGTCGGGCGTACCGTCATGGATGCTGGTGCTCATCAAGCGCATTCTCGAAAAGACAGGCAAACAAACCTTGGAGGAGGTATGGCCCAACCTTGAAGTTTTTTTCCACGGAGGCGTAGCCTTCAATCCTTATCGGGAGCAATACAAGCAGGTAATCCGCTCTCCCAAGATGCATTATGTAGAGACTTACAATGCTTCCGAAGGTTATTTCGGAACTCAAAACGACCTTTCCGATCCGGCGATGCTGCTGATGATCGATTACGGAATATTCTATGAATTCATGCCTTTGGAAGAGGTCGGCAAGGAATTCCCAAGCACCTGTTGCCTGGAAGAGGTCGAGCT
This sequence comes from Coprobacillus sp. CAG:698, assembly GCA_963599995.1. GTDB lineage: Bacteria > Bacteroidota > Bacteroidia > Bacteroidales > Bacteroidaceae > Bacteroides. Next base: position 25,034 of record CAVCAX010000351.1, on the reverse strand, counting down.
GAACAAGAACTATGCAATGATTATCTCTACCTCCTGCGGGTTATGGAGATACATGATTGGCGACACCGTAAAGTTCACAAGCAAGAACCCATACAAATTCATCATCACCGGGCGTACCAAGCACTTCATTAATGCTTTTGGCGAAGAGCTGATAGTAGACAATGCAGAAAAGGGGCTGATTAAGGCCTGTGCGGCAACCGGCGCACAAGTCAGCGACTATAGCGCAGCACCGGTATTCATGGACGAGCATGCCAAATGCCGCCATCAATGGCTGATAGAATTTGCAAAAATGCCCGATTCCATCGAGAACTTTGCCGCGATATTAGACGCAGCCCTCAAGGAAGTAAACTCCGACTATGAAGCCAAACGCTGGAAAGACATCGCCTTGCAGCCACTTGAAGTGATTGTAGCCCGAAAAGGACTGTTTCACGACTGGCTCGCTAAAAAGGGAAAACTGGGCGGACAGCATAAAATCCCCCGATTGAGCAATACCAGGGAGTATATTGAGGAGATGCTGGAGTTAAACAAGCAGTCGTAATTCTTCAATACGGCATATACCAATAAGTATCTGTGTTTGAAACTCCCCCTTCATTCCTTTCACCTTTTTGTCACAAGCCTTTATTCATCGGCCATACAGGGTGAAAGGAATCCCGTGCCGCGTACATCATGCGAAAGACACTTAAACAGGGTAATGCAAGCATTGCAAAGGACTTTACTTGCGATTCGTGAAGACGGTGCCTACTGCACATGAAAACGATGTTTACCGTCCATAACGACCGTACTTACTGTCCGTGAGAAGTGTACTTAGCGACCCTTTATCAAAGGATAAGTGGCTATCAAAAAACATATAACGTCTTTCAGAAAAAGACTTAGCATCTTTCAAAAAAAACACATAACATCTTTTTTTAAAACATATAGCGTCTTTAAAAAAAACATATAGCATCTTTCAATGGATGATGATTAGGCTGCACTCAGGCAACAATAATGCCTCCTCCCAACAACAAACCGTCTTTGTAAAAAGCGGCCGCTTGTCCGGGTGCAACAGCCGTAAGCGGCTCAAGCAACGAGAGGTGCAGCACCCCCCTTTCATCCAGCTCTACCCTGCAATGATTTTCCTGTTTCCGGTAGCGTATCTTCACTATGATGTCATCATGCCCGAACAAGCGGGAGTCATCAATGATATTCCAATCTTTCAGCCACATCTCCGTCTTCTCGAGAGCCTTCAATGAAGACAACACGATTTTATTCTCTGCCGGAAAAATCTCTTTCACAAAGACAGCCCGGTTCAAATCAATGCCCAATCCTCTCCGCTGTCCAATCGTATAAAACGGATACCCCTCATGCCATGCTATAAAATCGCCCTTTTCATCGACAAACTTACCTCGTTCGATGCGAATGGAAGAGAGACCGGACTGCAGATATTTCTTTAGAAAACTACGATAATCCATCGGACAGAAACAGACCCCGATACTGTCTTTTTTCGTTGCCGCCTTTTCAAATCCTCTTGCAGCAGCATAAGCACGCGCCCGGGGTTTGGTCATTTCCCCCATCGGCAACAACATCCTCTGAAGAATGTCCTGCTTCAATCCCCACAAAAAGAAAGACTGGTCTTTATCCGAGTCGGAAGCAAGGGTGATGTAATACTTCCCGTCAATCGCTGTTTTGCGGACATAATGACCGGTGGAGATATAAAAAATCCCCATTTCATCGGCCAACTTTGCCAACAAAGGCCACTTAAACCAATTGTTGCAAAGTGTGCAAGGCACAGGAGTATGCCCTGCCAGATATTCATCGACAAAATAAGTAATGATACGCTCATGGAATATTTTACGGGCATCGTAAGTGATATGCCTGATGCCCAGACGGGCAGCCAATGCCCGGGCATCCTCCAGATATTCCGTAGAATCGTTTAATTCATAAAAACGGAAAGTCACTCCCGTCACTTCATAACCGGCATCCTGCAACAACATGGCGGAGACTGAACTATCGGTTCCACCGCTCATTCCCAATAATACACGTTTCTTTTGCTCCATCATGCCGCAAAATTAAACAAAATTCCGTATCTTTACTTTTTCAAACTCAAACTGAATAAAAAAACATGCCACACAGTCCACTCGTCATTGTTCTTTCCGAGCATCCGGTATTCGGAATGCTACTCATACCGTATATCGCGGAAAGCACCTCCCAGGAAGGGCTTTGCCTGACGGAACAGGCATTCCACCTCTCTCCAAAGGCCGTGGCACAGTTGAGCGAGACCGAACAGAAAGCCATCGAAATTGCATCTCACTATACAGAGAAGTACCTGATGGCAGTCTATTCCAAAGAGAAAACAGTTCCCAAATTTCTCCGAAAGCTGTCCGAAGATCCGGAGAGATTGAAGAAAATACGCCTTTTCATCGAGAAGAAGTTAGCTGAAATGATGGAATTGATCCGTACTCATGACCTTCTCCTCTACCAGAAACAGACCGGCAGCAAACTGCTCTACCCGCACCATGCCTATCATGTACACAAAGAGGATGTAAAAGCTCATTTCTCGTTCAAAGTAGACAACCAATCATTCAGTTACCAACTAAAATGCTATGACGAAGGGAAGCCCATCCCACTCATGGAGCTGAAACCAGCAGTTGTCCTGACTTCCAATCCGGCAATTCTGTTGCTGGGCATGGAGGTATACATTTTCCGGCACATAGAAACTGCCCGACTGCTCCCGTTCACCAAGAAAGCCCAGATCTGCGTGGATGCCTCTTTCACCGAAAAGTATATCGACAACATCCTCATCCCCATTGCCAGTTATCACGATATCGACGTGCAAGGACTGGACATCCGGAAAGAGGAAAAACATTGTGACTGTCTGCTGTATGTGGAAGAGACGGTCTATTCTACCCCGCTTCTGAGACTTAACTTCCGTTATGACGACCAGCTATTCACGCCTCAGCCGGCCACGGAAGTAAAAAAATACTTTTCACGCAACACAGAGGATGGCAAAAACAGAATAGACTACTTCCAACGCGACACGGACAAGGAGGAAGAAGCCGTCCGGTTGCTCCAAAGCATCGGACTGGAGCGCATCAACGACTCCCATTTCAAGCTATCGGAGAATATTCCCGAAAAAAGCGTAACGGAGTGGATCACCCGATACCGGACTCTACTGCAAGACAGATTCATTCTGACCAGCGACCAGAGCAACATCCCATACTGTCTGGACGAAATCCGCATCGAACAAAGTTACGATGACGGGCCGGACTGGTTCGAGCTGCACATAACAGTGGTCATCGGTGATTTACGGATACCCTTCAGCCGCTTTCGCAAGCATATTTTAGAAGAGAGGCGCGAATACACGCTTCCCAACGGACAGGTCATCCTGCTTCCGGAGGAGTGGTTCAGCAAATACGCCAATCTGATGGAGATGGGGACACTCCGGGGAAAAGAGATCTGCATCAAACGCCCGTTCATGGGTATCGTAGAGTCGATCATGCAAAACAATTCCCACAAAGAATTCACTCTTCCGCAATTTCAGAAGAAGTACCCTGTACCCACAGGGATAAAGGCCCGGTTGCGTCCTTACCAACAGAAAGGCTACACCTGGATGATGAACCTTTACAAACAAGAACTCGGCGGCTGCCTTGCCGATGACATGGGATTGGGAAAGACGTTGCAGACGCTTGCTTTATTACAAAACATCTACAATCAAGAGAACGACACAGAGGAGGAAGAAAAAGAAAAGGAAAAGGAAGAAACGACGCTTCAAGAGAACGAAAGCGATCAAAAAGACAAGAGCGGACAAGAGAACGGAAGCGATCAAAAGGACGAAAATAACCAAGAGAGCGGAAGCGAGATTTCAGGGAAGCAGGGACAGAACCTCATGCTCAAAAATGAGCCCGTCAGTCTCGATGAAATGGGGCAATTTGAACTTTTCAGAGACCTGACAGTGGAAAACACGCTGGACAGATGCGGATTGTCCGGCCGCACTTCCAAAGCCGCCCGCAAGCCAAGTACGCTGATTGTCGTGCCGACCTCCCTGCTGCACAATTGGAAACGGGAGGCCTCCCGCTTCACCACTCTGTCGATGGCGGAATACAACAGTAACAGCCGTTATAAGGAAGGACACCCGGAACTGTTTTTCAACCGTTTTCACCTGATATTCGTCTCTTACGGCACCATGCGGAACAAACTCGACATCCTCCGGCAATACTGCTTCGAGTACATCGTACTGGACGAAAGTCAGAATATCAAAAACAGTGATTCTCTTACTTTCCGTTCCGCCATCCAACTGCACAGCCATCACCGCCTTGTGCTGACGGGTACTCCCATCGAGAATTCACTGAAAGACCTTTGGGCTCAATTCCACTTCCTGCAACCGGATCTTTTAGGGGATGAAAACACATTCACCAAGCAGTTCATCAACCCCATAAAGATGAAAGACACCCGCATGGAACTGCGTCTCCGCCAACTCATTGCCCCATTCATCCTGCGCAGGAGCAAAAGCGAAGTCGCCCCGGAACTGCCGCCGCTCACGGAAGAGATCATCTACTGCGACATGGCGGAATCCCAGAACGAAATATACCAGCAAGAGAAAAACAGCCTCCGCAATACCCTGCTGCAACTCAGTCCGAGCCAAAAACTGCATCAGCAGTTCACGGTACTCAACGGCATCTCCCGCTTGCGCCAACTGGCGTGTCATCCGCAGATGGTGTTTCCCGATTATAAAGGATACTCGGGGAAGATGGAACAGATTATCGACATCTACGGCACTCTCCGCAGCGAAGGCCACAAGGTGCTGATATTCTCCTCTTTCGTCAAACATCTGGAACTGATAGCCGCAGAATTCCAGAAACAGGGCTGGCAATATGCCCTGCTCACCGGAAGTTCCACCAACCGTCCGGAAGAGATTGCCCGGTTTGCACAGACAGAAGAGATACAGGCTTTTCTTATCTCCCTCAAAGCCGGCGGTGTGGGGCTGAACCTGACACAGGCCGATTATGTGTTTATCGTAGACCCGTGGTGGAATCCTGCCGCCGAGGCACAGGCCATCGCCCGCGCACACCGCATCGGGCAGAACAGACAGGTGATCGCCTACCGCTTTATCACCAAAGACAGCATTGAAGAGAAAATCATCCGCCTGCAGGAAAGCAAACGGCAACTGGCCGAGACATTCATCACCGAAAGCGAGTCTATTCCGGCATTGACCGGTCAAGAGTGGCTCGGGCTACTGGAATAAGCCCTACTTTAGACAAATTGTTTTATCTTGTGTAATATCTGACTTAATCAAGAAACCGGTAACTGCCTTATTTAGAGTTTGTATTATATTCGCCGCAGCAAAACAATATAAACTTTAATCATTCTTGTATTATGAAAAATGTATATTACACGATTTTTGTGGTTGCCTGCCTGACAGGCAGCTTAACCGTCCAAGCGTCGGCAAAGGCGGTGGGCAATGACAACAGTAACACAGCAGCAACTCAAGAACGTCCGATCTATACGACCGACTTCACCGATTGGGAAAGCCTCTCTTCGGACAACTCACCGGTCTCCGTCGACAAAACCACCAATTTCAGTAACGAAACAGTGACTTTCACTTTCGACGGCGTAACGGTTCTGCCTGCCGGTACCGAATCCAAATTCGGTTCTGACATAAAAGGATTCGCCAAAGCAGAAAAGAATCTGGCCGGAACGATCACGACTTCCCCCTTGGAAAACATCACCCGGATACGTTACCGCCATGCCGCCACAGGCAACAACCGCGGATATAGATTAGAGAAGAAAAGCGCCGCAGACAGTGAGTGGATCGTTTTGTCCGATGCAGTAGCCAATCCGTCAGCAGGTGTATGGGTGGAATGTGACATCAACGAGAGGGACGTACAGCTGCGTTGGAGCAATCTGGCCACCAAGCAATATGCCTTTTTACTCGACTTCGAGATTTACGCCAATATCGAAATAACGACTCCACAGGTCAACCTGACAATAAACGTAACTCCGGAAGAAGCCGGAAGTGTTTCCGTGTATCCGGCCAGCAGCCAATATGACCAAGGTTCGGAGGTGACGCTGACGGCCGATAAGAATTTCGGCTACAAGTTCGTGAAATGGGTAGATGCCGATGACCGGACCCTTTCTACCGAGACAAGCTACAGACAGACATTGGACGGAGACATGACAATCACAGCCGTGTTTGAACAGATAGCGACCTATTCGATTAAAACCGACGTAGAAGGCGGAGCAAACAGTTATATGATAACCGTTACCCCCGATGCCACCTTGGTAAACGGCGAGAGAATGTATGAAGAAGGGACGCTCGTCACGCTTACGGCAACAGAGAACCCCATTCTGAAATTCACCAACTGGAAAAGCGGAGAAACGGCCAATGAACTGTCTGTAACCATGGACGGCAATAAAGAATATACCGCCGTGTACAGCGCTTCCGATTACATCGCAGGCTGGGACTTCATCCTGAAAGGGAACAACAGCCGCCCCGCAGACTTCATCTCCACAAGCGAAAATGAAGCAACCGCACTGATTCTCCGCAAAGCAGACGGAACCACCCAAAGCTGGCTCGACAAGTCAAAAGAATCAGGAGGCTATGAAGGCGAACCTGCTGCCGTAAACTGGAAAAACATCTCCGAAAAATATTACTACGAGACCAAGATAAATGCAGCCGACTTTATCGGCATCAAGGTTACTTCCCAAATGCTGTATAACTACAACGCATACTCCGTGCAGAAATTAGAATACTCCCTGGATGGGACCAATTACAAAGAAGCAGCCCGCGTCACCTTGGCAGGCTCGAAAGCGTGGACACCATTAGAAGCTGCCCTGCCCACGGAATGCGACCATGTCACGACGCTGCATCTCCGTTGGATTCCCGATTACAGCTCCGATATAGTAGGAACAGCATCCGACAACGACGGTACGGCTATCAGCGCCATTTACATCACCGGAACAGAACAAGGAGTTCCTCCGGCCGGTCCGCCCCAATTGCTGTCCAGCCTTCCGGCAGACAATGCCGAAGAGATTTCCGCCACGGGACGTATCGTGCTGACCTTTGACAGCAAAGTAAAAACAACGGACGGCGCCACAGCGACTTTAGGAAACAAGACACTGACCCCGACCGTGTCCGGCAAGACCATCACTTTCCCGTATATGGGGCTGGACTACAACACGGCCTATACATTCACGCTGCCGGCCAACAGTGTATCCAACTTATTCGATAACGAGGTAAAAGAGGCCATCACCATCCGCTTCACCACCATTGCTCCCCCGACAGTGACTCCGGGCATGTATGACGCCATCGTCAGCAATGCCGACGAGCTGCTTGAAGCCCTGGCACAAGGCAACGCCGCTTCCACTTCCGGCGCACGGTTCCGTATCTTCCTGCATGACGGCATCTACGACCTGGGAAGCCAATGCCTGACAGACGTAAAATCGAACATATCACTGATCGGTGAAAGCATGGAAAATACAGTCATCGTAAACAAGGCCCCCATCGAAGGAATCTCCGTCAGCGCCACCTTACAGCCGACCGGAGAAAACATATACATGCAGGACATCACCTTGAAGAACGACTATGACTATACCGGGACCACCGGACGCGCAGTATGCCTGCAAGACAAAGGGAACAAAAACGTATATAAGAACGTGCGCATGCTGAGCTATCAGGATACTTATTATTCCAATAACAACCGCATGCGCTCGTACTTCGAGGACGCAGAGATTCATGGCACCGTAGACTTCATCTGCGGTGGCGGCGATGTCTTCTTCAACCGTACGTTGCTCTATCTGGAAAACCGTTCCGGCAACTGCATCACAGCGCCTGCAGGTGACACCGACTGGGGATATGTTTTCAATGACTGCACCATCGACGGATACGATGCCAACAAAGGCAGTTATGCCTTGGGGCGCCCCTGGCAAGGTGCTCCGATGAGTGTATGGATCAACACGACCATGAAAGTCATCCCCAAGGCAGAGGGATGGAGCGACATGAGCGAGACAATTATTCCGAAGCTGTTTGCCGAGTACAACAGTCACACAGAAAGCGGAACGGCTGTGGATTGCAGCGCCCGCAAGACCCGATACACCGGTGGAACCATCCCCTACAGTCCGGTACTTGCCACAGAAGAGGCCGCCCGCTTTACACTCGAAAATGTATTGGGCGGCAGTGATTCCTGGCAACCGGCCTTACTGACCGAGCAGGCCGCCGCTCCGGTCCTGACAGTCAACGGAACGGTTCTCACGTGGAATGCCAGCGACTATGTGTTCTGCTACGCCATCTGCAAGAACGGAAAAGTAATCGGATTTACCAACGAGACCACCTATGCGATTCCGGCAGATGCAACCGATGAAGATGTGTTCACCGTACGTGCTGCCAACCGGATGGGCGGACTCGGACAAGCATCCAACGGCAGCACTGCGACCGGCATCACCGCTCAGGAGGCCGTGAACAAAGAAGTGGCGACACGTCAATACTTCAATGTAAACGGTGTCCGTATCAATCATGCAGAAAAAGGTCTGAACATCATCCGCACCATCTATCGAGACGGTAGCGTCGATACAGTAAAGGAATTCGTGAAATAATGCTATCTTTGTGCCTTCATAAATCAAAACACTGAACAAAAAATGAATTACAAGCTCCTTGTTCTCGATTTGGACGGCACTCTGACCAACACCCGAAAAGAGATAACACCCCGCAACAGAGAAGTGCTGATACAGGCACAACAACGGGGTACACGACTGGTATTGGCCTCCGGCAGACCCACTTACGGCATTGCCCCTTTGGCAAACCAATTGCAAATGGACCGGTTCGAAGGCTACATCCTCTCCTACAACGGTGGAGAAATCATCGACTGGAAGACTCACGAGGCTCTCTATTCGAACGTATTGCCCGATGATGCCATTCCCCAACTATACGAATGTGCCAAGCGGAACGGGCTTGCCATCCTTACTTACGACGAGGAGTACATCATCACCGAGAATCCGGAAGACGAGTACGTAAAGAAAGAGGCTTTCCTGAACAAGATGCAAATCCGGGAGACAAACGATTTCCTTGCCGACATCCACCTGCCTTTGCCCAAATGCCTGATAGTAGGAAAGCCGGAAAAGCTGATCGCTGTGGAGTCGGAACTGTCACTCCTGATGCAAGGCAGAATCAGCGTCTACCGTTCCGAACCCTATTTTCTGGAACTGGTGCCACCGGGTATCGATAAAGCCCGTTCACTTGCCGTATTACTGGAGAAGCTGAGCCTGAAAAAGGAAGAGATGGTTGCCATCGGCGACGGCTACAATGATCTGAGCATGATTAAATTCGCCGGATTGGGAGTAGCCATGGCCAATGCCCAGGAACCGGTAAAAAAAGCCGCCGATTACATCACCCTCTCCAACGACGAAGATGGTGTAGCCGCTGTTGTGGAAAGATTCTTTTCCGCACAAAATTCAAACGGGCTTTAAGGAATATCAATTATTTATTCTAACTTTGTGGTTTCAAATAGAATAAATCTCAAACGTTATGGAACATCAACTGACTATTTACAACACTTTAGATAGGAAAAAGGAATTGTTTGTGCCTTTGCATGCACCCCATGTAGGCATGTACGTTTGCGGACCTACCGTATACGGTGACGCCCACTTAGGGCATGCACGTCCGGCTATCACATTCGATGTACTCTTCCGTTATCTCACGCATCTGGGGTATAAAGTGCGCTACGTGCGCAACATCACCGATGTAGGCCATCTGGAGCATGATGCTGATGACGGTGAAGACAAAATTGCCAAAAAGGCGCGCCTGGAAGAACTGGAGCCGATGGAAGTGGTGCAGTATTACCTGAACCGTTACCACAAGGCAATGGATGCACTGAATGTGCTTCCGCCAAGTATCGAGCCGCATGCATCCGGACACATCATCGAGCAGATCGAACTGGTAGGTAAGATTCTGGAAGCCGGCTATGCCTATGAAAGCGAAGGTTCCGTCTATTTCGACGTGGTCAAATACAATAAAGACCATCATTACGGCAAACTCTCCGGCCGCAACCTGGACGATGTGCTGAACACCACCCGCGACTTGGACGGACAAAGCGAAAAGCATAATCCGGCCGACTTTGCCTTGTGGAAGAAAGCGCAACCGGAACATATCATGCGCTGGCCCTCTCCATGGAGCGACGGTTTTCCCGGATGGCATGCCGAATGTACGGCGATGGGACGGAAATACCTGGGTGAGCATTTCGACATTCACGGAGGAGGCATGGACCTGATATTCCCGCATCACGAATGCGAGATCGCCCAGTCGGTGGCCTCTCAAGGCGATGACATGGTGCATTACTGGATGCACAATAACATGATCACGATTAACGGTACCAAGATGGGCAAATCACTCGGCAACTTCATCACACTGGATGAATTCTTCAACGGGACCCACAAGTTGCTGACACAGGCGTACACCCCGATGACCATCCGTTTCTTCATACTGCAAGCACACTACCGCAGTACCGTAGATTTCAGCAATGAAGCGCTGCAAGCATCCGAAAAGGGGTTGCAACGCCTGATGGAGGCCGTAGACAATCTGGAGAAGATCACCCCGGCAGCCGCCTCTACAGTCGATGTAAAAGAGATCCGCACGAAGTGCTACGAAGCCATGAACGATGATATGAATACACCTATCGTCATCGCTCACCTGTTCGAAGGCGCCAAGATGATCAACAACATCATTGCCGGAAACGACACCATCTCCGCCGAAGACCTGAAAGAGTTAAAAGAGACATTCCATCTGTTCTGTTTCGAGATTCTCGGTTTAAAAGAAGAGAAAGGCTCCTCAGACAGTCGCGAAGCGGCTTACGGGAAAGTAGTCGACATGCTGCTTGAACAACGTGTGAAAGCGAAAGCAAACAAAGACTGGGCTACTTCCGACCTCATCCGCAACGAACTGACCGCCCTGGGATTCGAGATCAAAGATACCAAAGACGGTTTCGAATGGAAGCTGAACAAATAGAACGGAAAGTGGACCAATAGAATGGAAGTTGAGCAAATAAAGAGAAAGCTCTGTTTACAGTAACAAAAAGCCGGATCCAAACAAGCAGATCCGGCTTTTTCTTTTTACCTATATTCACTAATACCCCTATTTATTCATAAGGAATCATGTCCGACAACATACGCTCCCGATACCAGGGATCGTCTATCTCTTTCAGCATCGCCCCCATTTCCGAGCAGAGCTGTTTCACTACTTCCGGATGCTCTTCCAGAGAAAGGTTATTCATCTGATAAGGGTCCTTCTCATCATCAAACAGCAAACTGTTTTTCAGTTGCTTCGTATTCCGGTCGATATAAAGCGCCATCGTATAGCGATGTGTCTTGATACCTCTCGATGAGGGGAAATAAGAGGTCACCAACCCGTTTTCATCTTTCTCACCATCCAGATTCTGTATGTATAAGGCGCCGGTAGGACGTACGATATCAGCCTTTTCATCGTAGAAAAGCGGAGCGAAGTTGCGTCCCTGTACTTCGGCGGGAACCGAATCTCCAAGACCGCACAACCCTAACAGAGTAGGCATAATATCCGGTGAGGAGAGCATCAGATCATCCACCCGCGGACGGATTTTATCCGGATACCGCACTAAGAACGGAACATTCATCGACTCTGAATAAGGAGAGTTTTTCGGATCGTCCGTACGCTGGCTGCACATAGTCTCACCGTGATCCGAGGAGAAAACGACAATTGTATTCTTATCCAGTCCCAGTTCTTTCAATGCCGCCAATATCTGGCCAAAAGCACGGTCGACACCCGTCACCGATGCAAAATAGTAACGGGCAGATTCCGCCTTTTCCATTTTCGCATCCGCATTGGGGCGCACCAGGAGGCTGTCGAGCGGGCGGTCTTTATACCAGTTGAAGTCCTCCTCCATACAGTCGTCCAACGAGCGGTACGGGCTATGCGGAGGATTCATTCCTACCATAATGAAGAACGGCTTTTTCGTATCACGCACATTGCCCTCGTTTTTCAGATACGAGACAACCTTTCCGGCCTCGTGCAAGGGCGACCATTCTTTAGGATCGTGACGCTTCCCGTCCGTATCCCAGTAATGAGGATTCTTATGCTCATCGAACGTACCGTAAGAATACCAATAGTTAAATCCGTGCCGGCGTTCTTTCGGCGTATAAGCATCCCATGCCGGGCGTTTTTCGTCTACATACTGTCCCGGATTTTCCGGATCGTTCGGTGTCGGGAAATCTGCATGCAGCTTTCCAAAGTAGGCGCAATCGTATCCTGCGCTTTGAAACACATCACCGATGCACTCGGCATCTTCACGCAAAGAGCTGATGGGACGGTTCGAATTGCAATTCAAGGGTATGCCGCTTTTGTTAGGATACATCCCTGTCAGCAAGCAGCCACGGTGAGGGCTGCTCAGCGGACAATTGCTCTGTGTCGAGGTCAGCACCACCGATTCGCGCGCAAAAGCATTCAAATTAGGCGTATGCACGGGATCGGCCTTGAAATTCACCTTCTCCCGAAACCCCTCCTGCCCCCAGAATTCCATCGCCTGATTGCGATATTGGTCAGGAAAGACATAAATGATATTGGGATGTTCGATTTGTTCGGTCTGTGGTGCTTTACATCCCTGCATAGCCAACAGGCTCAAGCCACCGAACAACAAATTTATCTGATTATTCATGGCTGTTTTTCTCCATATTTCTCTTACGCATCAATCCCTCCAGGAAATAATAATCGGCGTAGTTCAACGGTACATCGATTTCGGCGCCGTGAGGAATGCTGCCAACAGAATGCATCAGTATAAAATTACCGTTTGTTCCTACTGCTGCGCGGTAAGCCGGTGAGCCGAGGCTCTTCATGATTTTATCGGCCGTTGCCTTATAACCGTTCTCCGGAAGATAGTTTTCCAGTTCGTACAGTGCAGAAGCCGTACAAGCAGCTGCTGAAGCATCGCGCGGTTCATTCGGGATATTGGGAGCGTCAAAGTCCCAATAAGGCACGAGGTCTTCCGGCAGATTTTTATTGGTAAAGATAAAATTATAGACTTTCTGTGCTTGGTCGAGGTATCTTTTATCATGAGTATAACGGTAACAAATCGTGTAGCCATACAGTGCCCATGCCTGTCCGCGAGCCCATGCCGACTCGTCAGCATATCCCTGTGCTGTCTGTTTCTTGCGCACCTCACCTGTTTCGGGATCATAGTCCACCACATGGTAGCAACTGTTGTCCGCACGGAAATGATTGGCCATCGTTGTGTCGGCGTGTTTCACTGCGATGTTATAGAAAGTAGAATCACCGGAGAGTGCAGTAGCCTCGAACAGCAATTCGAGATTCATCATGTTGTCGATGATAACCGGACATTTCCAACCGCGTGTACCCTGCCATCCTCTGTCGGCATCCCATGATTGGATGACGCCTGCATTCGGGCGGAAACGGGTAGACAATGATCTGGCTGTTTCCACAATCACATCTTTGTATTCTTTCTTATCGGCCAGGCGATATCCGTTCAGGTAGCTGCAACCAATCATAAAGCCTACATCGTGATGCCATTTCAAATGCTTCACAGAATCGAGTGCTTCTGTATATTTCTCGGCAAGAGGCAACCATTTCTTATCTCCGGAGAGTTCATAAGTAAGCCACATACAGCCTGGGAAAAAGCCGGAGCACCAATCATCAATGGGAATATAAACGATATTTCCATCTTTATCAATCGTGCGCGGATTCAATATCTTACCGGACTTCTCAATAATATCAGTCTGGATTGTATACTGCGCAACAGCATTGTCAATGTTATCCTGAATAAAGTCTTTCTCAACCGCCTTAGGGTTGTTGCAACTCGTCAGAACCAGCAGGGAAAGTCCCAATGCACTTAAAATAGTTTTCATAATACCTGGATTATTTGTGATGTAATTAATTTCATGATGGCAAAAATAGTGTACTCCAGCAGATCTGACTGTACTAAATAATCCAATTAAGAGACAGATTTGGTACATTTTCCACAAAAGGCTACAATTGTGCAGATATTTGTTCCTCCTATATATCTTGCCGACTGAAACGGACATAAATTGAAAGGATACTGCAACCGTATAGCGCAAAAGACAGAAGAGCTTAAAATAAGATGAAAAACCGGGCAAACCATATTCCAATAAAAGCTGTATCGGAAAATGGGTATTGCCCGGTCTAAAATGTACCAGAAAATGCATCTATATTTCAGGTGAAACTTTCTGAACCGTTCTTTTCATATTGTCTTCAGATTATCTTTATCAGGGCCGACTATATTTCACTGTCTTCTCCGGCAAAGAGATAGAAGGAGGCACAGCCTCATCGGACACCGCACGTTTATAATTGGGTTTATTACTCATGACAAAACGTAGTTTTACCCCATCACGTATGTCTTCATACTTCAAATAAGATCTGTCGTACTTCTTGCCATTAACATACAACTCCTTTACATACACATTCTTTGGCGACCAATTATCAGCCGTCATTTCAATCAGCTTACCATTACTCATCCGAACAGTTATCGCCGGGACACAAGGAGAGCCAACATTATACACATTGCTTGAGGGAGCCACGGGATAAAAGCCAATGCAATTAAACATATACCAAGCCGACATTTGCCCACAGTCGTCATTACCGCTTAACGCATCCGGAGTATCACCATAAAAACGGGTAGCAATCGTCCGTATCCACTTTTGACATTTCCAAGGTTCCTTCAAGTAATTATAAAGATAAGCAACATGATGGCAAGGTTCATTTCCATGCCAATAAGCTCCGATACGTCCCTGAATGTCATGGGCACCCGGAATATCATCCGGTAATTCCACGGTGAACAGCTCGTCCAGCCTACTGCGAAACCACTCCTCACCGGCTTCATTTATATACCCTTGTACATCTTGTGGAACATACCAAGTATATTGCACCGTAAAACCTTCTGTTATATCTCCCCAGCCATGTACAGAACCGGGTCCCTGATAGGCAACGGGAGTAAACGGAGTACGCCAACCACCCTTACTGTCACGTCCGCGCATATACTTCGTTTCCGGATCAATCAAGGTCTGATAGGAAAGTGCGCGATTCAAGAAATAACAGTAATCCTCCTCCTTACCCAAAGCCTTGGCTGCCTGTGCTATGCAATAATCGTCATACGCATATTCCAATGTTTTAGATACTGATTCGGCCTCTTTATCGAAAGGTACATAACCCATTTCACGGTATTCAGGCAAGCAGTCGTAGTTCGGATTCATCGCTGTCATTTTCATCGCCTGGTATGCACGTTCGTAATCAAAGCCTTTCACCTCTTTCACGATCATATCCGCCAATACGGACACGGCGTGATAACCAATCATACACCAAGTTTCGTTGCCATAGAAAGACCAGATAGGAAGCATTTTTTCCACACTCTTGTCATAATGCGCCAACATAGAGTTTGCAATGTCTGCATTCACCTCTTGCTGAACCAGGTTGAACCAAGGATGCAAGGCCCGGTAAGTATCCCAAAGAGAGAATACCGTATAATTCGTAAATCCTTCAGCTTTTTCTATGTTTTTGTCCAACCCGCGGAACTGCCCGTCCGCATCCTGAAAGATAAACGGATGCAAGGCTGCATGATAAGCCGATGTATAGAAGGTTCTTTTCGTCTTCAGATCGGCGGAAAGCTTATACTTTCCAAGTTCTTTTTCCCATAGTGCTTCCCCTTTGACTTTCAGAGCATCAAAAGTGAGTCCGGCAAGCTCCTTTATATTGTCCTTCGCTCCGTTTGTACTGACTGACGAGATAGCCGTTTTCACAATCACTTCCTCTCCTGCTTTTGTATCAAAAGAGATACACGCCATCAAATCCTTTCCCCAGGCCTCATAACAGCTACGAAACCGGGAAGTATTATAAACCACGGGCTTCTTGTTCTGCATAAAACGCAAGCCGGTCAGTTTTTTAGAGAAGGTAGCCGTGAAATAGATATGCCGTTCCGGTCCCCAACCTTTTACAAGTTTATATCCGGTAATGGTAGAATCATTTTCCATGCGCAGATTCGCCCATTCACAAGATTGCCATAAAGTATGGTTCATGTCAATCATAATAAAAGATTTATCCGACTGAGGATAAGTGAAACGAAACATACCGCTACGTACCCCCGATGTCATTTCAGCCTTCACGCCATAATCCGCCAGTTCCACCGCATAATAATCAGGTGATGCCCATTCTTTATCATGAGAATAATGCGAGCGATACCCTTTTTGCGGTTCTTCACGTGTCCCCGGCTCCAGTTTCATCTCTCCAGTTCCGGGAATAAACAGGAAGTCTCCCAAATCGGGTATACCTGTCCCGCTCAAATGAGTCAAACTGAATCCCAACAAGGTAGAATGATTATATTTATAGCCGGAGGCGGCATCATAAAATTTACTGTCTGTATCCGAACTTATCTGAATTCCTCCAAAAGGAATCTGTGCACCCGGATAGACATTTCCATAACCGTCTGTCCCCACAAATGGATTCACATAATCAATCAGCCTTTCGATCTGAGCCATACCCGGCAAAACACTCACCAGGCACAGCCAGACCAAAAACAATCCTCTTTTACCCATTACAGTCCTATTTATTATACTCATGCCTCTATATCACCTACGGCGACTTGGTACTCGTGCCACAACTCGTCGATGCCGTATTCATCTCCCAAAACATGCTTGATCGCCCCATCAAACGACCAAGGAATTACCTCCAAGGTACTCCGGTTAAATTTACGCAGGAATTCAGGGTCTTTGTTGTCGCGCAACCATACGAAGAAATACCCCGCTGTACGGTATCCGTCCATATAGTTTCCACCTTTCGGGCGGGCATCCGGTCCGTCAAATCCTCCATTGGCAATCCGCACGGCGTCTGCCATTCCTTCAATAAATGCCCAGAACACACGATTGGTTCCGTAAGAGCCGACGCCTTGCGGTTCCAGTTGATAGGCATGTGTCAATTCATGCAAGAGCACCCCACGTGTTTCGAAAAACAGCTTGGCCGTATCATTTGCTGCGAAAGATTTCTCAATGTGACGTGTGCTGTAGAAAATCGCCACATCACCATTGCCACCGCCTTTGGCCGAAATACCGTCAATATCTTCCAATGTATAATGTATCTTGTATACAGCCGGGATGCTGTCCTCCGGTGAATTGTAAAGAGTTGCCAATACGGTGCGGGCCTGCTCTTTGATATAAGGTTCCGGATCCGGAATAATCCGGTGATAGATATCCGAACCCTTTGTTTCCGGAGCTTTATCTTCAAACAAGACCGTTCCTACATTATAATTATTCCATACGTCCGGAGTTGTTTCGGCTGTTTTTTTCGTACCGGCCCCACAAGCTCCCAAGCCTACCATCAGGCCAACTGCATATACCAAATGTCTCTTTTTCATATTCTTTTTCTGATTATTTGTTGATGTTGTTAATTGATTCTGTCAGTTATTGATTCCGCCAGTTAATGAATAAGGTTTGTCCTGTGCCGATATTCCGCGGCGTTTGTTGGGTGATGCTGACATTTTAAACTCCAGTACGCCTCCCTTCAGAAGATCCTCGTGTGTGATGTACATTTTTTCATAAGGTTCACCGTTCAGCCTCAGCGACTGTACATAACGTTTTTTGTCGCTGACACCGGGTGCTTTAATCTCCAATGTCTTTCCACTCGGAAGCGTCAGCTTCAGATAAGGCAGGTAGGGTGCTCCCAATACATACTGATCCGTACCGGGACAAACCGGATAGAAGCCCATCACGGAGAAAAGATACCATGCCGACATCTGCCCGCAATCATCATTTCCACCCAGTCCGTTGATGTCGTTCTTATACATTTTGTTCAGGATTTCACGCAGCCAGTACTGTGTTTTCCACGGCTGGGAAGTCCATGCGTACAGATAAGGCACGTGGTGACTCGGTTCATTGCCGTGTACGTATCCGCCTACCAGACACTCTTCCGTAATATCCTCATTGTGCTCATAATACTTCTCCGGCAGATGCATGGAAAAGAGCTCGTCCAGTTTCTGCACGAATATCTTTTCTCCTCCCATCAGGTCGATCATGCCAAACACATCATGGGGCACATGGAAAGAGAAGTTCCATGAATTGCCTTCAATAAAGCCTTCACCGTATGTCTGCAACACATCGAACTCTTTTTTGAATGTACCGTCACTATAACGAGGACGGGCAAACCCGATGCTTGTATCGTAAATGTTACGATAGTTAAGAGCACGTTTCCGATAAGTCTCCGCCACCTCTTCATTACCAGCCTTCAATGCTGTCTGATAAATCGTCCAGTCATCGTATGCATATTCAAGCGTGGAAGAAGCCGCCGTACCGCTTTTATCCAATGGGATATATCCCAACTTCATATAGTCGGCTACACCTTCATAATAAGGGACAGTCGATGTGCTCACCATCGCCTCCAGCGCCTCATCCACATTCGAAAAGACTCCTTTGGTTATTGCATCCGCCAAAACCGATACAGCATGATAACCGCTCATGCACCAGTTCTCGTTTCCCATCAGGCTCCATATCGGCAGCATGCCGTGTACACTCTGCTGTTCGTGCCTGATCATAGACTCCACCATATCCGCATTGCGTTCCGGCTTCACCAGATTAAGGAACGGATGCTCCGCACGATAGGTGTCCCAAAGCGAGAATATGGTGTAGTTGGTGAATCCTTCCGCCCGATGTATGTTATGATCCAGGCCGCGATAAGCACCGTCTACGTCCATATATACAGATGGATTAATCATGGTGTGATAAAGGGAAGTATAGAACATCGCCTTCTGGTCGGGCGTACCTTCGATCTCAAAATGGTCCAGTTCATTGTTCCAGGCCATCCGGGCTGCTTCCGCCAACTGTTCGAAGCTCTTTCCGGAAGTTTCGGCACGCAAGTTCTTTACGGCACCTTCCGTACTGACTGCCGACAAGGCCATCTTTACAACCAGCTCAGGCTCTTTGGCCGTATCGAAGTCAAAATAGGCCACGATCTTCCGGCCGGTGATCTCAGGGAAGTTCTTCTCCAGATTGAAACGACGCCAAAAGCCATTGTACAAGGTCTTTTCTCTGTCCTTGTATCCGTAGTTCTTGACCGGTTGGGAGAAGGAGATGGCAAAATAGGTATAGTTTGTGCGTGCCCATCCGTCGGTAATACGGTATCCGGTCAGCAGTGTATCATTTTCTACCCTCAGATTCGCCCACAGCACCTTGCCGTCATAATTATAAATGCTATGTACCAGGTCCAGAATCAGATGGCCGTCTCCCCCTTTCGGAAAAGTATATTTATGGACACCCGCCCGTTGTGTAGCTGTCAGTTGCGCTTTAATGCCATAGTCGTCCAACATCACTTCGTAGTATCCGGGAGCTGCCTTCTCTGTGGCATGGTCGAAACGCGAACGGTAACCCTCCTCCGGATGGTCCGCCCGTCCGGGATTCAATTTCACATCTCCTACAGCAGGCATCAGCAGGATGTCTCCCAAATCGGAATGCCCCGTACCGCTGAGGTGAGTGTGGCTGAAGCCCACAATGGTTTTGTCCCGATACTGGTAACCGGCACAATATTCATATACATTCTTTTGATAAGTTCCGTTCACATTATGCGGAACGGTGTCTGTATCCGGGCTCAACTGTACCCAACCGAAAGGGGTACAAGCCCCGGGGAAAGTATGTCCCATTCCGTTTGTCCCGATAATCGGGTTCACATAATCGACCGGTTGTTTTTGCGCAAAGGTAGAAGAAACGCCCAACAGCAGGGCTACTGCAAAAGATAGCCGTTTTTTTGTGTTCATTGTTCTCGTAAGCTATTAATATTGGTTTATCAAGTCTGTTTTTACTCCATAAAACAGGTTATCGTAACACACCACAATTATTGGTTATACATTAAATTAATAAGTTTGTATCATTCCTATCTGCTGGAAATATATAAATTTTGAAGCCTACAGACTTTAGCAATCATATACCAGGCTATGAAGAAAGATACTATTCTGTTTAAACTTCAAACAATACTTATTACAACAATATCATTTCCGTTCGCAATATACACCAAATTCTGCTATAGAGACAGTACCGTTCGTCTTTTGTACTTTCATACGTACTGCATCCCCCCATACCGTATCAAAACGGTGAATCTTTACACGCTGAGATGTAGGAGCTTTACCCTCAAACAACGTTTTCCAAGTGTTACCCGTACGATATTCAAGAGTATATTCCTGTAAACGATCATTATTACAGTCAGTAATGACAATCATATTAAACGGTTTCTCACGTTCAAGTGTAACCGAGAACCAAGGGTCTCTCACATTGTCGTTACAATTCCAGCAAGTACCGAAATTATCATCATTCGCAAAGTCAAAAATAGCATAATCATTGCTCCAAGAGCCTTCTGCCGGACGGTACTTGGCAATGTTGGAAGCTATGATGGGAGAGTCACATGCCGGTACATCGGCCACATGCCCATCATTATTCCAAAGCTTTCCGATTTCTTTCAATGCCTTTAAGGCGTTGGCATCAAACAGACCGTCTCTGTTGGGTGCTACATTCAGGATAAAGTTACAATACGCTTTCCCCATCGGAATGATATTATCGTTTACCATTTGTGCCGGAGACTTCACGGGTGTAGTCGGAAAACTTTCTTTCCAAAACCAATTCTGTTGTAACGGCAAGCAAGACAAAGCAGGTAGACGGTTGGTATCCTTCGAAATATGCTGTCCGGCTCCTTGTTCATAAGACTTGATATCTGTGTAGAACAAAGCCTCGGTAGGGTATTTGGCTGCATTCAGATCCATCACTAAACAATTAGGCTGAATAGATTTGATCAGACGATAGATATCCTCGAAAGGAACATCATCGTAAGAGATACGTGACCAAGGTGCATCCCAGCCATCAATAATGATAGCTTTGATTTCTCCGTAGTTTGTCAGAAGTTCCTGAAGCTGTCCTTTAATCATCTCAATATGTTTCGAGGTAATACAATTCGGACGCAAACGGGCGTGCGTGTCAAGTATAGAATAATAAAGCATTACTTCCAATCCTTCGGCACGGAATGCATCTACATATTCTTTTACGACATCGCGTTTGAAAGGGCTACTCATTACACTGTAATCAGTGGTTTTGGTATCCCAAATACAGAAACCGCTATGATGCTTAGTGGTTAAACAGCCATAGGTCATGTTAGCAGATTTTGCCGCCTTTGCCCATTGTTTACAATCCATCTTTTTAGGATTGAAAAGCTCAGGAGAAGCATCCGGGTCCGGCCAATCTTCATTAAAGAAAGTTGGCATGTTAAAGTGAATGAACATACCACAACGAAGATCGACAAATTCCTGTTGCAATTGGTGTAATGATTTGGTCTGAGCATCGGTATGTAACACTGCAACCATACATAAACAGATAAGTACGAGAAGTTTTTTTATGACTTTCATTGTCCCTTGTAGTTATACGTTAATAATTTGTTATCGGTTATTCAGTTCTTCAAAAAGCATATTCTGATTTTTTGAGTTTATTTCCGGTCAGACAGGCTTGTTCATCACCGAACATCCCCGTTCATCTCTTCCCCCGAAGCGTTCGGTGGTGTTGCGGCATAGCGGCAGATCTTTTCCACACCCTATCCGCAAGCACCACCTATTATTATAAAACAAAGTATGCCTTTCGTTGCTCTTACAACAATAAAAAACAGATTATTCTTCTTTTCTCTGCATCTTCATCCACATACCGCCATTTGATGTGGCGTTTGTGTCCGGACTCAACAGATAAATATAGAATTTATCTCCTACACCCAAGCGATTAACACGAGCAACAAACAGTCCTTTCTCGCTGAACCAAGTATCCAATAAAGGCTTTGCATATTCATTCAGATCTTTTACTTGCTGATCGGTCATTCTTCCGCCACCGCAATTTTCACCATTACCCGATAAATTGGTGAAATGTATCAGGTCTGTATCCACATCATTCATCCGAATATTAGCCCCCGGCTCGCAACTACGCCAAACAAGATTGACAAACCACCATGTCCAAATGACCAACGGACGCTGTGTACAATCGGCATTAGCCCAACCATAGTCATATTGCATAAGATTAATGTCAGCGACACTTCCACCCTCTGTAAAACTGCCTCCCGTACAGTTCCAAATCTCTTCACAAGCAGCGCCTTTGGTCTGCGCGCTACCAAACGAAAACTGCTTCTTAGCTGTGACATAATCAAAATCTTCCACAGCTCCTGCGTTGGAAATGACGGATACATTGGGCATTCCTTCAAGTTCCAATCCGGCTGCTCCGAAATCTATTGCTTTAAAAGAGTAGGTTTTACCATTCACCGACTTAATCTCATCAATCGGAGTAACCAGGCGGAACGTATTTCCTTCTCTTGACAGTTTGGATTCGTAATACTGCGTATGCCCTCTTTCGTCATTGCCGTTTTTATTCTCAATCGTCAACACCTTAATGGAGTATTCTCCATTGTCTCCTTGTGTGGTAGCATAATAGGCAATGAGGTTACCAAATCCATCACATACCACCTTGTTATCAGCCATATTGGCTGTAATTAACGATTCTATCTTAGGTTCCACAACATTGATGATTTCAGCCTCACTTGTAGGTATCAACTCAATGGTGTTGCCAGTCAATACGCCAACCAAACAAATACTTCCCGTTTCCCCTTCACCGGGTACTTCTGATACGATGAACTTACTTTCACCCAATCCATTGCCAAGCAATCCTAAATGCACGTCGCAGTTTGCTATCTGTATCTCCACATTCTTTCCGCTTGTAGAACAGGAGATGTTTCCCGACACCGTGAATTCCTGAAAATCGGAATCCAATGCCACAGTCCCGTCCTTATGAAAACGGAAATAGAATGTATGCCCCTGATAGTCGGCTTTCCAACATCCTTCTTTAGAAAGAAGGGCAGCTTTCAGAGTTGATGATTTCAACCGATCACCATCACCATATCCAATGTCACTCAAATCAATGGTGTTACATCCCCACAGAAGTAACACACACAATATACCGTATATATATGATAACTTTCTCATGTTTACATTTATTGATGATTATTCAAGAATTCCTTTACTTCGTCCACATACTCTTTCCACAGTTCTTCCATAGTCAGATTCGGATAGCTTTCTTTTAAAATGTATTTCACTGCATACTCCAAACTCCAATCATTGGTCAGCGCATCCATCCGTACTGTCCACGGTAACATACGTACAAAATCGCCATTATAAATTCGCAGCCAGCTCATGAAAGCCCCGGAAGTATTGTAATCAATCTGCCAAACATAGACCTTATTGTTCTGCGGATCTTTATACGGTCTTTCAATGGCAACTTTGTATTCGTTAATCTGACCTTCCGTGTCTAATCCGAAGAATCCGCCATTGGAGACTTTCAGTGCATCCGGCCATCCTTCCTGGTATCCCTGGCGGTCACAATCTTCACCACCCTTCTCATAATGTCCTTTGTGAGGCATCCATTCTACGCAGTGACCCATTTCGTGCATCACTACCCCCTGCATATCGGGTAGCAACCACCAGGCATCGTTGGTCAAGTTGTTCTCCGATGCAGGATAAACAATGCCACGCCCCTCATTGTGACTCGGATAGTCAAAGGCATAAGCACCGCCTGTCTGTTCCTTTTTAATCATGAAAGTCAAATTTTCATAAGGGTCACAAGCTATATTGTGAGGATCGAATGACATGGTGGCGCAATCCATGTAATACCATTTGCGGAACTCCTCCTGTGTTGCATCTTCACTACCATACCTATTGTACAACCATTCTACAGTACGTAAATCCGAGTTGCTTTCGAAATGTATTTTCAACGGATTACTCTGGCGTTCACGGAACACTTCCCAAGCCATATAATTCATATCCAATGTCATACCAGCATTGGCCAGGTGTTCGTTCAAGTTTGTCCAATCACTATAATGCTTGTTTTCTTCTTTGTCTACATAAATAGAGCGGAAACGACAATCGGATACGCCGTGTTTGGTTGTTACCAATACCGTACGAAAGCGGCTCAGGTTTAGCGTAGCACTTGGAAGCTCGTTGTCTCTTTTCACTGTCAGATTACCGAAATCACCGATGTTGGGAATCATCACGCGCTTCACTTTAGTCTCGGAAAGCAGAGACGTGAATTCTACTTCGGCTCCCACATACTCATCCTTTTTCTCCCATGCATCATTGCCACCATCCCAAAGTAAATAGAGTTCGTTCAAGTAAGCGTCATACTTAGCCTCAACAATCGGAGCAGGCGCATAGCCTGCCACCGTTGATCCGTTTTTAGTATTTTCCCAACTTCCCCTATAAAGATCGGGGATCTGATATCCGTCTTCCTCACCGTAGCACCCCCCTAAGGCTATCGATATCCAAAGACCTAATGTCACTTTTTTCCAATATCTTATATTCATGACTTTTTCTTTAAAATGTATTCAATAATTTAAATTACCACCCTAAGTTCTGTACCAATTCGGGAATACGACGAATATCATCGTAAGGAATCGGCATGAAATATTGCTTTTTGGAGAAGTTAGCACGGTTCTCAAACGAAGTACGTTCAAAAAACTCCGGATAATCTTTGTCCATATTCATGCCATATACATTACCACCTTCACCACCGACATGATATTCGGGATAAATCCAATGCTCGGGATCATTGTTACCTTCAGCCACTTTCCAACGACGAACATCGAAGAAGCGATTCCACTCGAACGCCAATTCCACAATTCGCTCGCGACGAATACGGTTGAGCAAGTCATTCTTAGTTTTCGGACAAAATACTTTCCCGTTTTCATTAGTAAATGAATATTCGGGAATACCGGCACGCTCACGAATCTGGTTCAGTTGCAACAATGCATTTTCCAGATCGTCACACATACAAAGTGTTTCAGCGTATCCCAAAATCATGTCAGCCACACGAAGCGTGGGAGAGAACATTTTGTAACCGTCGTCTTCCGTACCTTTGGCACCTTTGCGGATCAGATAACCAGAATCGGGAAAATCACCGGAAGCTTTTGATTTACCGCATGTTCCACGTGCTCCATTTGTAAAGTCCGTACGGTGTTCTTCATTTTGTTCCCC
>CAVCAX010000350.1:8205-24425 GCA_963599995.1 Coprobacillus sp. CAG:698 | reverse complement strand
CCAATGAGCTATGTACACCGCCGTCAGAGGTCAATCCCATGAAATGAACATTCTTCCCGTTCTCCTTAGCATAAGTGAAAGCCGAAACGATTTCGGGATTCTTCATGATACTGTTGTCACGACACGCCAGATTGATTTTTACCAGATCCTGGTAAACCACACGTCCGGCACCAATATTAAGATGGCCTACTTCCGAGTTACCCATCTGTCCGTCGGGCAGACCTACATTCTCACCGCTTGCCTGCAACTGAGAATGGGGATATGTTTTTAATAAATAATCCCAATAAGGAGTAGGAGTATTGAAAATTACATCATCTTTCCCCTGGTCGCCTATTCCCCAACCATCAAGGATCATTAAAAGGGCTTTCTTACTCATAATACCTATAATTTAAATTGTTTTTATACTCATTCTTATATTCGGGTGCAAAGTTACAAAAAAACAGCAGTTAACAGAGTCTGTTTATTTATAAATAACCTAATATCCGATACTTTACACAAAAAGAAGAGGGGAAATACGGACGGTACCAAATAAAATCCGTACTTTTGCCCCGTCAAAAAACAGATGAATAATAAATATGGACGATTCAAACCCGCGAACGTGCAACAGTATTAACTAAAAACGGACAGAGCCATACAAGCGTCACGATGCCTCTGTTCGGATAAAAACAAACGAAAGGAGGCAATAAGATGAGAAAGTATCTTTATTGTGAAGCCGGCTTTGTGGAAAAATCACAATGGCTCCCCAACAGTTGGGTAAATGTAGTATGCCCCGATGCCGATGACTTTGAATTCCTGACCAAAGAGCTGCAGGTACCCGAATCTTTTCTGGATGACATTGCCGATACCGATGAACGCCCCCGTACGGATACGGAAGGCAATTGGCTATTGACAATCCTGCGTATTCCCGTACAGAATAACCAAAACGGCATCCCATTCAGTACAGTGCCCATCGGCATTATCACCAACAACGAAATCATCGTTTCCGTATGTTATCACAACACGGAATTACTTCCGGATTTCATCGAACATACCCGCCGGAAAGGGATCGTTGTACGCAACAAGCTGGATCTGATCCTGAGACTGATTTACTCCTCCGCCGTATGGTTTCTGAAATATCTGAAACAGATCAATGTAGACATCACCGCCGCAGAAAAAGAGCTGGAAAAGAGCATCCGCAATGAAGACCTGCTCCGCCTGATGAAACTGCAAAAGACACTTGTCTATTTCAACACATCCATCCGTGGAAATGAAGTGATGATCGGCAAACTGAAGAGTATCTTTCAGGAAACGGACTATCTGGACCAGGAGCTGGTAGAAGATGTCATCATTGAATTAAAACAGGCGTTCAATACGGTCAATATTTACAGCGACATCCTTACGGGTACGATGGATGCTTTTGCTTCCATTATTTCCAACAATGTGAATGCCATCATGAAACGCATGACAAGTTTGTCCATTACACTGATGATTCCCACATTGATCGCCAGTTTTTACGGCATGAATGTCGATATTCATATTGACGAAATCCCCCATGCCTTCGCCTGGATCGTATCGGCTTCCGTTGTGTTATCCGCATTGACCTTCATCGTTTTCAGAAAGATCAAGTGGTTCTGAACAAACAAGGAGGGTGTGTCAAAATGCCCTTTTCAAAGAAATCAACTCTGCTACAAGTATTTGTGGCAGGGGTAAATTCTAAGTCTTGCTCATTTTGACACACCCTCTTTTTCATCCGGACAGAAAGAGTAAAGAATGAAGAAACAATGTCCAAATGGTCTGAAACAAGGTTTAAGCGTAAACAAACAGTGCTTAACCAGCACATATCTTCTTCTTTTCCAATAAATTATAGATTACTTTTCATTCATAAAGTTTGCCGCATCCAGTAATATTATTTATTTTTGCAAATAAAATTATATTAGCGTTAAAACTCAAGCAAATATTTATGAAAAAGAGACACTTAAGATTCATTCCTATTGTCCTTTCCGCCTCACTGTTTACATTCTCCTGTGTAGACAATGATTACGATTTGAGCGGTGACATCGATCTCACGATCCAAATAGGAGGTAGCGAGTTCGCCATTCCCGGAGGAGAAACCGAACCGATCCGGCTTAGCAAAATCCTGGACATAGAAGAAGACGGAATTGTCAAAACAGATGAATACGGCAATTACTACTTATGGAAAGAAGGAACGGAAACGACCACTGATATTTCAGTAGACAAATTTGAGATAAACAGTCCTGATATCACTCCGATAAACAAAGCATTGAATTTCAACATTCCGTCGACCAGCGGTCTTCAGGGGAAACTGCCTACCGTTCCTTTGGACGGAATGACCACTGATTTCAGTCTGGACGGAACGAAACTTCCCACAGAGATCAAAACCCTGTCTCTGATCAACATGGACATGGAAGCTGTCATTCGGTTTTCATTCACCCCGGCCGTTGCCGAAAATCTATATTTGGAGGCTATCAACCTGCAATTTCCG
This sequence comes from Coprobacillus sp. CAG:698, assembly GCA_963599995.1. Classification (GTDB taxonomy): domain Bacteria; phylum Bacteroidota; class Bacteroidia; order Bacteroidales; family Bacteroidaceae; genus Bacteroides. Next base: position 21,943 of record CAVCAX010000350.1, on the reverse strand, counting down.
GAGTTCATACAATCGCCTCAGCTGACCCGTGGCCTATTGCACCTCGAAAGCCAAAAAGTAAATAAGGATAACGGACTGTCCGTCACAGTGCCTATCAATGGAATAGACTGCAAACAAGACGGCATCAAATTCGAAGGAGGGAATCTTTCCATAGCAGGAGAGATCTCCTTGACAGGTGAGGTAACCATCGATGTCGGAGAGATCCTTGCAAGCGCGGGTCCTGCTTCCGTTGCATTGAAAGTGGATATCACACTGCGGGACAAGCAGACCAAGCAACAAATTATCAGAATAAAAAGTATAACAGGTAAGGTGGCACCGGATATCGACATCCACATTGACCCGGTAACGATCTCCGGACTACCCGACTTCCTGGACGACGAGAGAGTGACCCTGTCAGTAGAGAAACCCATGATCTTCTTCACTGCCAATAACAATACGCCCGTATCTGCCCAGATAAAAGGTAAGATCACCTCTTTCATAACTCAAGACAATCAGAGAGAACAACTTGGAGATCCGGTGAATCACCCTGTAAAATTCGACTTTACGATAAATAAGGGAACAAAAGAGAAGTTCTGTCTTTTGCCTCCGGATGTGCAGACGGATGTTGAAGGAGCCACTCCCGTCGAAGTAGACAACCTACCGACCCTGATCTCTAAAATACCCGATTTGTTTGAATTCGAGGTAGCCGCTGAAGCAATCCAGGCCGAGACAGAGATCCAACTGAACCAGACTTATAGCATCGTTACCGATTATAACGTCAACGTACCCTTTGTCTTTGGCAAAGACATTACCCAGATTGTTTATAAAGACAGTGTAGACGGATGGTATGAAGACATGCAAGACTATGAAGTCAAACAAATAAACGCGACAGCCACAGCTATCAACAAAATCCCATTGGGATTGAGCTTTACGGCAAAAGCACTGAGTGTAGACGCCCAAGGCAATCCGGTAGAATTAAAAGGTGTAACTGTTACCGTGAAAGTTGACGGCAAGACAGACGGTGTTATCAAGGCCGGCAAAAACAACGCAGCTGCCGAAAGCACATTGGTCGTTGAAATAAAAGAGACGACTGCCGGTGCTGTCAAGAAGTTGGACGGATTGGCATTCGAGATCGTTGCCGCCTCCGGAACAGATGCCCAAGGACAACAACTAAACGAAAATCAGACGTTACAGTTGAAGAATGTCCGGTTGAAAGTGCCCGGTGGTGCTATTGTTGATTTGAATTAAATGGAAGATGTATAAAAAACGATAAGACAATGAAACACTATAAATTAAGAGCCGTATTGGCCTCATTCTTCATCCTTTGTACCGCCGGCGTGGGAGCGCAGAATCTCAATTCAAGCTACTTCATGGAAGGTATGATTTACCGCCATCAGCTCAATCCGGCATTTATGGGTGAAAGCAACTATATAAACATGCCGCTTTTCGTATTGGGTAATTTCAATGTCGGTGTTCAAGGTAACATCGGAATCAATGATTTCCTTTACAAATACAACCAGAACGGGTATAAGCTGACCACATTCATGAGTCCGACTGTCAGCAACAACGAATTCCTGAGTAACCTACACACCAACAACCACCTGAGCATGAACCTGAGCATGCCGATCATCGCTTTCGGCTTCCGGGGATTTGGAGGTTTTAATACATTCGGAATAGAACTGCGGTCCAATACCTCCTTCAATCTGCCATACGGACTCTTTGACTTCATGAAAACAGGGATGAGTGACGAAAGAGGCAGCCATTACAGTGTAAAGGACCTTACCATGCGTACCAATAACTATGTAGAATTGGCATTGGGGCATTCTCACGAAATCATCAAAGACCGCCTGACCATCGGTGCCAAGGTCAAATTCCTGGTAGGAGGCGCCAATGCAGAAGCAAAGATCAAGAAAATGGATATCACCATGGGACAGGACGAATGGATCATTGATGCAGAGGGGCAGCTGGAAGGGTCTCTGAAAGGTGGTTATTTTAAAAGCAAAGCTCCGGATGAGAACGGAGTTCCCGGTGAGATCGATGGCTTCGACATTGACGGTCCGGGCATAGGTGGCTTCGGAGTAGGTTTCGACCTCGGAGCCGTGTATAAGATGGATGACTTTGTGGAGGGGCTGACACTTTCCGCCGCTTTGCTGGACCTGGGCTTCATCAAATGGAACAATGGGTTAAAGGCCAAAATGGTACACAGTTATACTTTTAGCGGATTCGAGAACCCGATTGCCGTAAAGCCGGACGAAGGTCAGTCCGGTGATATAGACGATGAATTGGATAACCTGGGAGATCAATTTGGAGAGTTCGCCAAATTCCGTGACGAAGGTACGGTCAGCAGCCGTAGGACCAAACTGGCTACCACAATGAATATCGGTGCCGAATATGTATTCCCCTATTATAAGAACCTGAAGTTCGGTTTGCTTTCTTCCACTCATTTCAACAAACCGTTCACCTGGTCGGAAGCACGCCTTTCTGCCAATGTCGCTCCGGTAAGATGGTTTGAGGCTTCCGTCAACTACGCGATAGGCAGCTTCGGTTCATCGTTAGGAGGGGTATTGAATTTCCACCCGAACGGAATAAACTTCTTCATCGGGACAGATCACATGGTTACCAGAGTCACCCCGCAATATGTGCCCGTAGGCAATGCCAATGCAAGCGTAAACCTGGGATTCAACATCACCTGGGGAAAGAAGAAACCCAAAAAGGTTGTCACTACTACGACTACAATATCAGAATTCTAAAGACAACTGACCGTCTCCCAAGAGATTAAAGGTCATTCGATGATAAGGAGAGACACCGTGTTCTGCGATAGCAGCGCGGTGTTTTTTCGTAGGATACCCCTTGTTATGATTCCAATCATAATAAGGAAACTCCTGGTGCAGCCGGTTCATGCAATCATCACGATAAGTCTTGGCCAAGATGGAAGCTGCTGCAATAGAGAGATATTTGCCATCGCCTTTTATCACCGTCGTATGAGGAATCTCCGGATATTCCCTGAAACGGTTTCCATCGATCAGCAAATGTTCCGGACGCACCTTCAGCTGATCAATGGCCCGATGCATGGCGAGAAAAGAGGCATTAAGGATATTTATCTCATCGATCTCTTCAGGAGAAACAACTCCCACCGCCCAGGCAACAGCCTCTTTCTCTATCACTTCACGCAATGCATAACGTTGCTTTTCGGATAGCTGCTTGGAATCATTCAACAGCTCATTCCTAAAATCCTGCGGGAGGATAACAGCCGCCGCATAGACAGCACCTGCCAGGCATCCCCGACCCGCCTCATCACAGCCGGCTTCTATTGTATCTTCATTCAAATACGGTAATAGCATAATCGTTCTATTATAACATCATTATAACTTAGAAAAGCCTACTCCAAATTCTCCTCTCCAAAGTATTCATCAGTTTATCTTGAGTTAAAATCAAGCAGACTTTCAAAAACTGTACAAAGATAAAAGAATTAAAAAAAGGATGCCGATAAAAGCATCCTTTATATTGAACAGAGTTCTAAGATTGCATCTTTGGGGAATTACATCTTTCTTCGGCAACTGCCGTATCCTCTTTGAATGTAATCACAACATCTACTTTACCTCGGTTCGATCCGTTGCATCGGATTCAGGTTATCTTAGAATATACTCCAGGCCACTGTCAAACCCGCCATTACAATGGCCACCATGCTCATAAGCTTAATCAGAATATTCAAGCTCGGTCCGGAAGTATCTTTAAACGGATCGCCCACCGTATCTCCCACAACCGTGGCCTTGTGAACCTCACCTCCTTTACCGCCGAAGTTGCCTTCTTCCACGTACTTCTTGGCATTGTCCCAAGCCCCTCCGGCATTGGCCATGAAGATAGCCAGCACAAAACCACTGCTCAAGCCGCCAATCAGCAATCCGACGACTCCGGTCACGCCAAACACGACTCCGGTCAGAATAGGGGCTACAATGGCAATAAGTGACGGGATCACCATTTCCCGTTGAGCTCCCTTGGTAGAGATAGCGACACAACGTTCATAGTCCGGTTCCACCTCTCCGGTCAGGATTCCCTTTATCTCACGAAATTGACGGCGTACCTCATCGACCATGTGTCCAGCAGCCCGTCCAACAGCATTCATTGTCAACCCACAGAAGAGGAAAGCCATCATGGAACCGATAAAAATGCCGGAAAGTACCTTAGGATTCATCAAAGTAACATCGTAATAATTCATGAAATCGACAAAAGTAGCCTTGGCCGTTATAATAATATCTCCATTCGGCATCACCAGCTCCACAGTGCCGAGACGGGTCAAGCCGATACGTATCTCTTCTATATAAGAAGCGAGCAGGGCCAGTCCGGTCAAGGCAGCAGATCCGATGGCAAAGCCCTTACCGGTAGCTGCGGTTGTATTGCCCAATGAGTCAAGAGCATCCGTCCGTTTGCGTACTTCCGCACCGAGGGCAGACATCTCGGCATTCCCGCCTGCATTATCGGCAATAGGGCCGTATGCATCGGTAGCGAGGGTTATCCCTAAAGTGGAAAGCATGCCGACAGCTGCTATGCCTATTCCATAAAGCCCCATTCCGACATTGTCGAAATCAAAGCCGGAAGCAAACAAGAAAGAAGCAATAATGCCTACCACCACTGCCAAAACTGGAATTGCCGTAGAAAGCATTCCCAAGCCGATGCCGGAAATAATAACGGTGGCAGGTCCCGTCTTACCGCTTTCACTCAATTTCTGTGTCGGACGATAGGATTGCGAGGTGTAATATTCGGTAGAACGCCCGATAACGATGCCGACAATCAGCCCCACCACTACGGCACAGGAGATCCACATCCAATTATCGAGTTGCAACAGCCAGAGAATAAGGAAAGTGGCCGCCACAATCAGAACAGAGCTGAGATTTGTTCCGAAAGCAAGAGAATTCAAGAGGTCCTTCATGTTGGCATCCTCTTTCGTGCGAACAGAGAAGATGCCGATAATAGAGAGCAAAATGCCCACAGCGGCAATCAGCATCGGTGCAACAACCGCTTTGAACTGCATCACCGTATCTCCCGTCTGCATGAAGGCAGCGGCTCCCAAAGCAGCGGTTGCCAGGATAGAACCGCAATAGGATTCATAAAGATCGGCACCCATACCGGCCACATCCCCCACATTGTCCCCTACATTGTCGGCAATCGTAGCCGGATTACGCGGGTCGTCCTCCGGAATACCGGCCTCTACCTTACCGACAAGGTCGGCTCCCACATCGGCTGCCTTGGTATAAATACCTCCTCCCACACGGGCAAACAGCGCTTGCGTAGAAGCCCCCATGCCAAAGGTAAGCATGGTGGTGGTAATGATGCAAAGTTTATGAGTAGGGGTCAGCATATCTGCAGGAATGGCCCAGTTCAGCAGCAGATACCAGAAAGATATATCAAAAAGGCCGAGACCTACCACCACCAATCCCATCACCGCTCCGCTACGGAAGGCAATCCGTAACCCGGCATTCAAAGATTTACGGGCAGCATTTGCCGTACGGGCAGAGGCGTAAGTGGCCGTTTTCATGCCTAAAAATCCCGACAGTCCGGAGAAAAAGCCTCCTGTAAGAAAAGCAATAGGCACCCATGCATTCTGCACTTGAAAGCCATAGGCCATAATCGAGAACAATATCACCAGACCCAGGAACACCCATCCCACGATCTTATACTGTTGTTTCAGATAAGACATGGCACCTTTGCGCACCGCAGCGGCAATCTTAATCATCTGAGGAGTACCTTCACTCTCTTTCATCATCTGCTTATGAAAATAATAAGCAAAACAGAGAGCCAATACAGAGGTGGCCGGAGCCAACCAGAAAAGCAAGTTTTCCATAGAATAAATATTAGAAGTTTAACGAATGGATAAAAATATTGATTATAAACGAGATAGGCAAACAAATATTAAAGAATTTTCAAAGACAGTCCAATTTCGTCCGGTATCTTTTGAACGTTATTTGGAGGATCTCTTTTCGTTTTCATGAGGAAGCGTAGCGATTATTTGAACGGATATAAAGTAGTATTTAACCGGATATAAAGTAATAGATGAGCGAAAAATCCGTTCTTATACCGATTTGCAACACAGTTGCACTGCAAAAAGCCCTACCTTTGTGCCAACAAAAGAGAAAAAGTCATGGAATGTAATTGTAGTCAACACTCCGGTTGTCAGACACAGGAGAAGGAGGAGAAAAATAAAAACCTGCCCGTCATTATCAGCCTTGTAATGTTGGGAATGGGAATGTTCATGAACCACTCCGGTTGGTTCACCCTGCCGGGCAGCGCATTGATATGGTATGCGGTTGCCTATCTCATCGTAGGTTACCCTGTGTTGCGGGAAGCCTTCGGACAACTCCGCCAGGGAGAGTTCTTCAACGAATTCATGCTGATGGGAGTTGCTACCATCGGTGCATTCTGCATCGGCGAGTATCCCGAAGGGGTAGCCGTAATGCTCTTCTACTCCATCGGCGAGGCTTTTCAGGACCGCGCGGTAGGAAATGCACAACGGAACATTAAAGCCCTGCTGGATGTGCGTCCGGAGACAGCCACCGTGATACGCAACGGACAACCGGAAACGGTACCTCCGGAAACGGTAAACGTAGGGGAACTCATCGAAATAAAAGCGGGAGAACGGGTGCCGCTCGACGGGACTATGCAAGACGAACAGGCCTCATTCAATACTGCCGCCCTGACAGGTGAAAGCCGCCCGCGCACCATCCGTAAGGAAGAGCCCGTGCTTGCCGGCATGATTGCCACCGACCAGGTGGTACGGCTCACCGTAAGCAAGCCATACAATGAAAGCGCACTTGCGCGGATACTTGCCATGGTGCAGGAAGCCAACGAGCGGAAAGCCCCCGTAGAACTGTTTATCCGGAAATTCGCCCGCATTTACACACCCATCGTGACAGGACTGGCCGTACTGATTGTTCTGATTCCTTTCCTGTATTCGCTGGGCGTGCCGACCTTCGATTATCTGTTCAAAGAGTGGCTTTATAGAAGCCTGGTATTTCTGGTAATCTCCTGTCCTTGCGCACTCGTCGTGAGTATCCCGTTAGGATATTTCGGAGGAATCGGAGCCGCTTCCCGTATGGGTATCCTGTTCAAAGGGGGAAACTATCTGGATGCCATCACACAGATCAACACAGTCGTGTTCGACAAAACAGGCACGTTGACGAAAGGTGTTTTTGAAGTACAGCACATAGAGAGCTGTTTATCTACCCAAGAAGAGTTATTGCAATACATCGTCTCTGCCGAGCAACAGAGCACCCACCCGATAGCCCGCGCCATCAGTGAATATGCCGGGAAGAAGGGAGTACGCCCGCTCCCCACCTCTGCCACAACGGAAATTCCCGGACACGGACTGGAAGTGCAGCTGGACGGGCACACGGTATTGGCAGGAAATCCACGACTGCTCTCCCGTTACCGGATAGCCTTTCCCGCAGAATTAAATGCAGTGGCAGAGACCCTTGTTGCCTGTGCCGTCGATGGTGTCTATGCCGGTTATCTGCTGCTATCGGATACTCCGAAAGAAGATGCCGCAACCGCTGTCGAAAAGCTGAAAACATTAAATATTGATAATATACAGATCTTATCCGGTGACAAACAGGCTATTGTCACTAAATTAGGGACGAAATTAGGGGTGTCACAAGCATACGGCGATCTGCTGCCGGAAGGGAAAGTCGCTCATATCGAAGCACTGAAAGCCAACCCATCCAACCGCATCGCCTTTGTGGGGGACGGCATCAATGATGCCCCCGTGCTTGCCATGAGCAACGTCGGCATAGCCATGGGAGGATTAGGCAGTGACGCGGCCATCGAGACGGCGGACATCGTCATACAAAACGACCAACCTTCCAAGGTAGCCACTGCCATTTGCATCGGCCGGGCAACGAGACGCATCGTATGGGAGAACATCATCCTCGCCTTCGGAGTCAAACTCGCCGTACTGTTATTGGGCGCCATTGGCATAGCTACCATGTGGGAAGCTGTCTTTGCCGATGTCGGCGTAGCCTTGATAGCCATCCTTAATGCCATACGGATACAGAAAAAGAAATTCTGACCGCCCCGGGAAGGCAGGAACCGCCCTTCGGGGGAAGAGAAGCATCCGGAAAAAGAAAAAGCCGTAAAAGGGACATTTATTATGGAAGAAAACATCTATTTGAAAAAGCTGGCGCAACGGGATATCAAGCCGACCGCCATGCGGCTGCTTATCCTCCGCGCCATGATGCAGTTTGACCGGGCTTTCAGCCTGCTCGATCTGGAGACGTACTTGGATACCGTGGATAAATCCACCTTATCGCGTACCATCAACCTCTTTCTGGAACATCATCTGATACATGGCATCGATGACGGTTCCGGTTCACTGAAATATGCCGTATGCGGGAATGAATGCAACTGTCACATTGATGATCTGCATGTACATTTCTATTGTACAAACTGCCATCGGACGTACTGCCTAAGGAATATCCACATACCGTCCGTAAGCCTCCCTCAACATTTCACAGCGGAAAGCATCAATTACGTGATAAAGGGCTTGTGCGACCATTGCTCGCATTGACCAAGAAGATCCGGTCCGTATTCTTCCGAATCATGCTTTCATCATAGGAAGGCCGTCCCATCAACATGCCTTCCTTCTTCTCATGCTGTACCAGTAGTTTATAAAGCGGCAGCTTCTTCCTTTTCCTTGTCTTTATCTTTCTCCCAACCCGGGTTCTGCACAAGTTTCCGGTCAGTGTCCATCTCCCGCTGCGGGATAGGCAGAAGCTGCTGATAGCCTTCTATCCTCAACAGTCCGGTCGCAAGATCATTGCGGCGCAGGAATGCAAAGTAGCTTCCGAAGCCTTTCAACTCACTTTGCCAGGTAGAACGCAAAGATTCGACAAAACCGTCTTCAACGGCCAACGGCAGATTACGGACTTGCCGCACACGGTTCAGATAATTCACCGCTTCCCCCTGATTTCCCAAACGATAAGCACATTCGGATGCCGACAGCAGTACCTCGGTGTAAGTAACGAAAGGCACACAATCGTTCCCTTTCAATACATTTTCATACGATTCGGGTTGTGTGCCGGCCAGCAGCGCCCAAACAAGTTCTTTTGAGTTTCGAGCAAGAGAAGCGTCCGAGGAGGCTTCCAGAGCATACACACCGCTATCGATAATCCGCTTTAAATAGCCATAAGCCTGCTCATAAGACTTCTGATGCAGATACATCTTTGCCAATAAAGCCAACGAAGCGCCCTGTGATGCATACAAGAAACTTTCCGGAGAATCGAACTTAGCCGGTTCCGGCTTACTGTGTTCTGCACAATAATTCAGATCCTCCACCAAATTCGCGTACAGATCTCTGCTAACCAACTGCTTGGTAACGGCAATGGAATTATCCAGACTAATCACATAAGGTATATTCTCCCACCAGGAAGCCAACTGGAAATACTGCACGGCAGCCAATTGATGAATGTAAGCCATGAAAGGCGGCATTTCAGTCACCCCACTCCCTTCAAGCAGACGGTCAAATAATTTAATCCTGCCAATGGCACCGTAAGCATTGCCCCAGATGCTATAAAGTTTACTGTCGACAGACGTCAGTGTATGTTCGTAGATAGAACGATAAGCCGTACCCTCTCCGTCAAAGTCCTGTGTATAGTACCCATCCAGATTGGAGAAATCCTGCATGGACGCTGTCATCATAAAAGCGATAGCGGTAATGACCTTCTGTCCGTCTTCTCCGAATTCAACCTGCTTGGACAGATCTCCTTTTTGCGTCAGTCTGAGAGTTGCCGAAAGCCTTCCACTCGCAGTATAAACCGTAATCGTCTTATCTTTCATCAAAGCGCCGGCAGCCGGTCGTGCCACAATCACCAACTCATCTTCCTGAATGGTTCCCGTATAATCGATGTCGGAAAACTGAAGAATCTTCAGATTCTCCATGCTTATAGACTCTCCGGGTACACCTGCCGGTCTCTCCAGGGTTACCGGCACCCCACACGCTATCTTAATGCGGAAAGTGCCGCCCTCGGCAGGTATCTCCAACTCTTCCTTGTCCAGAGTCAGCGTCACATCTCCGCCGGCATCCGGTTCATTGCCGGCAATGCCGTCACCATCCCAATCGATGAAATAGTTCAAATTGGGAACAGTAACCTCCATGCCCAATTTCTCATACCGCCGGATGATATTATCCGCAATCTCATCCAACTTCAACTTCATGGAGTTCTCCCGGATCTTTTCTTTCGTATCGTCCATAAAGCGGCCTTCCGCCTTGAATTCGGAACTCAACATGGCAAGGTATTCCGTCAGTTCGGCATCACTGCGGTCTTTCAGCAAAACAGACGAGATGACAATCAGCGCACCCGCCTCCTCTGTTCCGGAAGCAATGGAGAAGTTGCAGACATCCTGATCGGCATAACGTTCCAGAGCAAAATTCCTCAAGACTTCCTTCTGCACTTTCGCATCGGCCTCGTCAAAGTCCATGATGTTGTTTCTGATAAGCTGCATCATGCGTTGCGTCTTCAAGTGAGTGAGGATATTCACATTGGCTTGCTTGTTATCAGTCAGATTCACAATTGCCTGCAGGGTTATCTGACTGTCGGACAGTTCGCCGGTCACTTCATTGAAGTAAAACCCGTCAGCAGTAAGCAATACGTATGGAGAGTTCAAACGGATCTCACCGAAGTCAAAAGAGCCGTCGTAATCGGCGATAATTCCCTGATAGACCTCGCCGGTCTGGTTATAATTCTTATCCAACGCCTGCACAGTAATCTTGGAGCCACTAATGAAAGGGCCTTTTTCTACCTTACCCGATACGCTATACAGTTTCGGGGTAAAAACATCCTTATCATCTTCACATCCGGCCACCAAAGCCAGAATAAAAAACAAACAAAAATAGTTCAGCAGTTTATGTCTCATAGTCTATGTTATTTTTTGTTTGCGGCAATTTCCGGCCGGATCGGATCAGAACATCTGACTCACTCTCTCTATGCCTGCCACAAGTATATCTATCTCTTTTTTCGTATTGTAAACGGCAAACGAAGCACGCACCGTGCCCTCTACACCGAGCCGCTGCATCAGCGGTTGCGCACAATGATGTCCGGTGCGCACGGCGATACCCAGCCTGTCAAGCAGCGTTCCCATATCAAAATGATGGATATCTCCCACAAGGAAAGAGATAACGCTGCTTTTATGTTCCGCCTGCCCTAAGATACGGATATGGGGGATTTCCTCCAACCGCTTCGTGGCGTATGCCGTCAGCTCATGTTCATGGGTGGTAATGTTTTCGATGCCGAGTCCGGTGACATAGTCGAGTGCTTTCGCCAGTCCGGTCGTGCCGATGTAATCGGGCGTTCCGGCCTCAAACTTAAAAGGAAGTTCGTTGAAGGTTGTCTTCTCAAAAGAGACATGCTGTATCATTTCTCCTCCTCCCTGATAAGGAGGCAGACGATCGAGCCATTCCTCTTTCCCGTAAAGGACACCGACACCGGTAGGGCCATATACCTTATGAGCAGAAAAGACCAGAAAATCCGCATCGAGTTCCTGCACATCCACTTTCTGATGAGGAACAGACTGAGCCGCATCCACCAAGAAAAGCACTCCATGCGCATGGGCCGTAGCAACCATCTCCCTGATCGGATTGACCGTCCCCAACACATTGGACACCTGGGCCACACTGACAATCTTCGTCTTTTCCGAAAACAGCTTCTCATACTCATCCAGCAGCAACTCACCTTTGTCGTTCATCGGAATCACCTTGATGGCAATGCCCTTGCGTGCAGCCAGCAACTGCCAGGGCACGATGTTGCTGTGATGCTCCATGACGGAGACAATCACCTCATCGCCCTCCTGCATAAACTCCTCCCCAAAACTGGAAACAAGCAAGTTTATGCTCTCCGTCGTGCCGCGGGTAAACACGATTTCACTCGTACTCCGGGCATTGATAAACCGGCGGACGGTCTCGCGCGAAGCCTCGTGCAACTCCGTAGCCTGCTGGGAGAGGTAATGCACTCCACGATGCACGTTTGCATTGACAGAATAGTATTCGTCAACAATCGAGTCAACCACCAGACGAGGTTTCTGCGTTGTTGCCGCATTATCGAAATAAACCAAAGGTTTCCCATAAACCGTACGGTCAAGAATGGGGAAATCCTCACGTATCTTTTGTATATCCATAGTGGTAGTGATTAATGAGCAGTGACAAACAGTTCGTTACCGCCAAATTACTTACAGATTGCACATCCCTGGCATTTGTTCAGTTCGCCCCGGAAGCGTTTCTCCACCAACAGGTGCAAACGGTCTTTCAAGGCATCCAGCCGGATCGTATCGATTACTTCATTCACAAAAGCAAACATCAGCAACAGGCGGGCCTCCTTCTCCGAGATGCCCCGTGCACGCATATAGAAAAGAGCGTTCTCGTCCAACTGCCCCACCGTGGCTCCGTGAGAGCACTTCACGTCATCGGCATAAATTTCCAACTGCGGTTGCGTATACATACGGGCGTCACGCGTGGCACACAGATTACGGTTCGTCTGCTGAGAATTTGTATGTTGTGCACCCGGGCGTACCAATACCAATCCGGCAAAAGCGCCCACAGCCTGATCATCGAGTACATACTTGAACAACTCGTTGCTGGTACAGTTAGGTACCGCATGGTCTATCAGGGTGTTGTTATCCACATGTTCGTTCTTGTCGGCAATGGCCATACCGCAAAGGTTGATTTCCGCTCCCTCTCCGGCAAGGGTCACCTCCGTTGTGTTACGGGTAGTGCCGTTGTGCAGCGTCATACCGTTCAGCAGCACGTTGCTGTTTGCTTCCTGCCGCACATAAAGGTTACTGATCCGTACCGTACTCGTATGCGTCTCTTCCAGTTCGTACAGATCGAATACCGAGTTCTCTCCGACGAATGTCTCGATGACCTGCGTCGACAGGAAATTCACATTGTCCATGGCATGGTCACAAACCAGCAAGCGTACCTGCGCTCCATCCTCAAGGATGATCAGCACGCGGCGGTTTACCATGAAATTAACATCTGCACGCAAAATATTCACCACCTGAATCGGTCTCTCGACAACTACATTCTTGGGCACATACAGCAATATCCCATCCTGGGCAAAAGCCGTATTGAATGCCGTCACCCCGTCTTTTGAGGTATCGGCAAGCTTCCCGTAGTATTTCTTCACCAGCTCAGGATATTGTTCCGCCATCTCCTTCAGGCCACCGCACAATACCCCCTCGGGCAGGTGAGATTTAGGCAGTTCTCTGCTATAGAACGCATCGTTCACAACAAAAAACAAAGACGTACTCATGTTCGGCACGTCGCATTTGAACACCTCGTAAGGGTTCACCGGAATCTCCAGCCGGTTCAGATTGAGCCCGTAATCGGGTTCGAAGAACTTACTGATGTCCGTGTATTTATATTTCTCCTGCTTACGTGTCGGAAAGCCCAACCGCTCGAAATCGGCAAAAGCCGCCGCACGCGGTGCATTCATCACCTCGGCACTGTTGCGGCAAATCATGGCCTCCGCTTGAGAAAATAAATCTATATATTGTTGTTCTACAGTCATCTTATTGATTTATGAGTGATGAATTATGATTTACAGATCATTAACCTCTTTCTTAATCCAATCGTATCCTTTCTCTTCCAGCTCGAGCGCCAGTTCGGGCGTACCGGTCTTCACGATGCGTCCTTTATAAAGCACGTGCACGACATCCGGCTTGATGTAATCCAACAGGCGCTGGTAGTGAGTGATGACAATGCAGCTCGTCTCGGGAG